>DSCG01000005.1 GCA_011049195.1 archaeon | reverse complement strand
TTTTCATTGAAGGTCTGCGCGGTCCCGAAGAGGCCAGCAACAATCTGCTTGCCCGGGCCAAAACCCCCGTGCTGGACAGGCTGGCCGAGCTGGGCCGGGTGGGGCATGTAACCAGCTGGGCTGGAGGCCTGAGTTTGCACGAGTTCCTGTGGCGGGGCCTGGGTTTGGACGGAGAGGGTTTTCCGGGTGTCGCGAGCCTGAAGGCCATAGGTGCCGGGTTGAACGTGAGCAACAGGGCTGTAGCGGAGATGGAATTTTACCACGTCACCCAGAAGCTGGATGTCCGCGAAGGCGGACGTGCCCTGAAGGCCCCGGACAACCTGCCTCCCAAACTTCAGGTGGGTGGGTTTGAGTTTGAAATAGTGAATCGGGAGGGCATGAGTCTGGTGCTCTACAGGGGGTCAGAAAAAATTCTCCCGGGCAGAATTGAAGATGGTGTGGTGCAACTGCCGGAACCTGCCGAACCCAACGCCAAGCAAACCGCCAAGGCTCTGCGGACTTTCTGTCACCTGGTGCATGAAAAAACAGGCAAATTCCCCGTGTTGAAAGCCTTCGGCAAGCCGGGCAGGCCCGAAAGACTGGAGGGTAGTCTGATGACCAACATGGGAAGTCCCTGCATGAAAGGCCTGGCCAGACAGACAGGTCTAAAATTTGTGAATGGCTTCAACCTGAAGCAATTGGAAGGAAACCTGAAACTGATGATGGTCAGAAGTGAATGGAAGACTTCCGGTGAAAAAGTGAAGCATTTAGAGGCTCTTGACCAAAGGCTTATGCCTCTGGTGGAAATTTCGGGAGGGGAAACTGTGCTGGTCTGTGGGGCTCCCGGCAGGCCCTCGGGTTTGCCCCAGCCTTTCCTGGTGCTGGGTCCCTCAGTGGTGGCTGACGGGGAGTTGAGATTTGATGGCGTTGCCACCGGCCTTCAGATAAAGCCCGACGAACTCATGCAGATGATGCGGGCTTTCACCACAGGTGGGGTTTAAAACAGGAAGATGGCCAGCAGGTATGCAACCAAAGATGCCTGCAACATGCGTTCCACTTCCTTGTGCCGGTCAGTCAGGGTCAGGTAAATGGCGATGCCCAGAAAAGCCATTGAAATAGGGTATAGAGTGGTGTAGCCCAGGGACATGAAGATGGTAGGCACCAGCCCCCACAACCCGGTCAAAGAGGCCACTAAAGCAAAGGCCTTCTTGGTGTGATCCACCCCTATGATTTTCGGCAGGTTCAGGTTCTCAAACCCGTAAGGTCTCTGAAGTGAATGGGAGAGGTGAAGAAGCAAAAAAGTCAGGGCAACCACCCATGCCAGAGGGGAGGCGTACAGAAAACGGCCGGTTGTGAATGAAGGCACCAGCATGGCAAAAAAGATGACGAATGCCTCGGCCAGGTGGGACAGGAAAGAGTAGTTGAGCTTAATGGCCGCGGCACCCACAGAGAAAAGGATGATGGCCACCATGGGGACCAAAGAATCCACATACATGGCGGACACTATGGAGAACAGAAGGAAGAGCAGAGAAAGCCGGAAGGAGTCCAGCACCCGGGCTTTGCCACTTGGGAGGGCTTTGCGGGGGCGGTAAAGTCTGTCCAACTCGCATGAAGCGCATGATAATAAGCCGTTGAAACCCAAAAAGAACAGGAATAGGGGGAAAGCCACTATCAGGGGGGAGCCCGCCATCTTGGTGGCCATGACTGCAAACAAAGTCAG
>DSCG01000054.1 GCA_011049195.1 archaeon | reverse complement strand
TCCATCCCACGCCAGAAGAGACAGCATTTGTGGGAAACCGCCGGATGGCTGGTTGCCACTCCCCAGACTGTCCAGAATGACCTTTTGCGGGGTCAAAGCCTTGAGAAGGTGAGCCTGGTGGTGTTTGACGAGGCCCACCGGGCAGTAGGGGACTACGCCTATGTTTATATCGCCCGAAAATACAAAGAGGATACGGGGGAAGGAAACCCCCTCTTTCATGTGCTGGCCCTGACAGCCTCTCCGGGCAAGGACGGGGAAAAAATCCGGGAGGTTCTGGGCCATCTGTTCATCAAACACGTTGAAGTCAGGACGGAGGAGGACCCGGATGTCCGGCCCTATGTGGGGGAAAAACTCATTTCATGGCAGGAGGTGCAACTGCCCCCCGCCTATCGGGATTTTGTGAATAAAGTGAAAGGGGTGCTCAGACTTCATCTGCAAGCCCTGAAAAAAATGGGCCATCTGGGTTCAGCCGACCTGAGCAGGGTGCACAAACGGGACCTCATCACCCTCCAGCAACGGACCCAGGATTATGACACCATGAGTGCGGTGGCCGCCGCCCTCAAAGCCCACCACGCCCTGGAGATGGTGGAAAGTCAGGGCATGCTGGCCTATGCCGCCTATCTGGAGAAACTGGAAGGGGACCGGACCCGGGCCGCCCATGAACTGATGAAGCAACTGCCCAAACCGGATTTCTCACTGGATCATCCCAAAATGGGGGTGCTCATAGACCTTATCGGGAAAGAGACCAAAGGACAGATTATTGTGTTCTCCCACTTCCGTCAGCAGGGCAAAAACATAGTGGCCGCCCTCACGGCCAGAGGGGTGGATGCCGAGGTCTTCGTGGGACAGAAAGAGGGTATGAGCCAGAAAAAGCAGAAGGAGGTGGTGGAACGCTTCCGGAAGGGAGCCTTTAGGGTGCTGGTTGCTACTTCGGTAGCGGAGGAGGGGATGGACATTCCTTCTGTGAAGCTGATAATTTTCTACGAGCCCGTGCCTTCATCCATAAGACACATTCAAAGGAAAGGCCGGCTCCGGGGCGGGGGGAAAGTGAAAATTCTGGCTACCCGGGGCACCAGGGAGCAGGCATATATTTACAGCTCCCGTCGCAAGGAGTTGGGTATGGTGCAGACCCTGAGACGGATGGGCGGTCAGAGCTTGGGAGAATCTCATCTCATTGTCCCAACTCCGGGCCAGACCCGATTGGACTTGGCACCTGAAATTAAAGTGGTGGTGGATGACCGGGAGTTTGACCTGGCCAAACGGCTTGGCGATGGCGGAGGAGTCAATTTCAAACGGCTTGAAATCGGGGACGTGGTCGTGTCTGACAAAATTGTTGTAGAGCGAAAGACCACCGCCGACTTCGTGAGCAGTATAGTGGATGGCCGGTTGTTCCGGCAGGCTACTGAAATGAAGGACCTTTACGAAAATCCGCTGATTATAATTGAGGGTCAGCCCTCCGAGCTTTACACTCACCGGGCCATCCATCCAAACGCCATCCGGGGGGCTCTGGCCAGTCTGGTGCTGAAACACGGGGTGCCTATTATTTTCACTCGGGACCTACAGGACACCGCGGACTTCATTCGGGTGCTGGTGACCAGAGAAAGCAAACCGGACAACGGACCCAGCATCAAGGTGCCCAAGGCCGGGACGCTTCGCGAGCAACAGGAAAGGCTGGTGTGCGCCCTACCGGGCATCAATCTGGTGTTGGCCCGCCGTCTGCTGGACCACTTCAGAGAACCGTTGGCTTTATTTACTACAGATATAAAAGGGCTTCAGGAAGTTGAGGGCATAGGCAAAAAGAAGGCCACCCTCATCTTTGAAGTGTTGAGGAAGGCGTGAGGAATGACGGGGGAAATCAAGTGAATGGGATTTTGGGTTTGCTTGTGATGGTTATGGGTGTAATGTTTTTTGCAGTGCCTCTGTATCTGGTTTCCGAAAACTTTTCGGACCTGAAAATCCGCCTTTGATGGAATCAGAACACCAGTTTGGCCACTATAATCACGGCAACCAGCAATATAACGGCCAGCAGAAAGTAGGGTAAAGTGCTGTGACTTCTGGCTTGCCCGGAGCTCTGGAGGCCAGCCAGCAATTCATTAAGCTTGATTTCGGCCTGAGTGTAACGGCTCTCGTTGAACAACCTTTCCACCTCATCCAGCTGGGCCCTGTCAGCATCAGTCTGGACTTGCCCGCGGGCCTCGGAGATACGGGAGACAAGGTCTGTGGCCTGCGGGAGATAAACAGTCACCTCGGCGGAGCATGAGGTGTTGCCCATCTCAACAGTTATGACAAAGTCCCCCGTGTGTGGAGGGGTAAAGGTGAGAGTTTCAGTCTTGCCGTATGAACCCACCCAGACAGACTTCTGGCTCCATGACAGCCCGGTG
>DSCG01000058.1 GCA_011049195.1 archaeon | reverse complement strand
TATTACAAGGGCTATGCGAGGCCCTGATTTTTCTGAAGGTTCGCCAGGAAGGGGATTTGAAGTCGGAACCCCTTCGGTTCCGACACCTCCCGCCCCCCCTTTTCAAAACAACCCCACAAGGCGGGATTGCGCCAGGAAGGGGATTTGAACCCCTGACCCATAAGGGATCCGCTTTCGAGGCGGACGCTTTAACCGCTCAGCCATCCTGGCACCACTCTTTCATTAGTTTAACTTAAAAATCTGTGCCAGCCCGCCTTTAACTCTCCCCGGTTTTTCTAATTCAGCACGTTTCTGGGTTTCCTTTACAAATTTTTCTTTGAAGCGTTTCATGCTTTTAGGATATCTACTTAAATAAAAAACTACTTTTGGAGCTGTGCAGAAGGTAGACGTCCTCGCAGTGCTAAAGCAGGTGATTGACCCCCACATCGGGGTCAACATAGTGGACCTGGGTTTCATCTATGATGTCAAGGTGAACGGCAAAAAGGTGATGGTGGACATGACCCTGACCACCCCCGTGTGCCCCATGAGCAGCATTCTGGTGGCCCAGGTGGAAGAGCAGCTCAAGGAGGCCGGGTTTGAACCGGAAGTGAAGCTGGTGTTTGACCCGCCCTGGACCCCCGACCGCATGAGTAAAGACCTGAAGCAAAGACTGGGCGTTTTATGAAGTGAATGAGTTCTTGTTTTGGCAATTCACTTTTTACCAGGTCTGGAAGTTGCCGGAGATGGTGACCTCTCCATTGTCAAGGTCAAGGGTGGAAGTCACAGTGGGATTGAAAGTCCATTCAATGTGAAACTTCCTGCCGCAGTCAACCACTTTGCAAACCTTGTAGGCGTCCGAGAGTGTACATATCCGGACCTTGTCCCACCCGGCGCAAAGCGCCAGCGAACCTTTGTCAATAATTCTGGTTTTTTCTGAAAACTGGAAGCCGATTAATTGCGAAAGCTCTCCCAGCAGGGAAGCGTCCACCCGCGAAACCGGCCAGTAGGGTATCCAGGGATCGGCTGCCACTATTGGCATCCCCAGAATACATTGGGTTTCAAGACTGCAGTCGAAAACCGCCCCACACTTGGCCAGCTTGAGTTCATTAAAGATCCCCGTCTCCTGGACTTCCGGGACGCTCAGCATGTCAAGGACCTCGCAAGTTTGGCCGAGGTAACTCCCGACCTCCTGCTGGAAGGCCACCCATTTATCCGAAATGATTTGCATCCTGTTTTTGGTTTCCACCAGTTTCTCCAGCAGGACCTCCGTGGCTTCCTGGTTCACTTTGATGTTGCCAAAGTCAAGCTGCCGGAATTGTTCCAGCGTCTGCTCCAAAGTCAGATTTCCGTTGAGGTGAAGCTCAGCCAGGTTGATGATTTTATCCTGAAGATTTTCTGTGGCGTCACCTTCATAATTTTCAAGGGCATCATAAATCCCTAGCAGGATATAACCCACCATTTCCGGATTGATATTGTCCTGGGTTCCTAAGGGGAAGAGCACACTCTCTTCCGTAGCATCCACCACCGAGAGGGCGTCAATATAGCCCAAGTTGGACAGATACGTTATCAAACGGGTTTTTTCTTCAAGTGTGGCGTTGTTGTACTCCGTCGCCAGGTCGCTGGAGCGGTTATACATCCGTTCCAGATAGGTTACATCCCCGGTCAGATTGAGCATGGTGACTGTGTGGGGATAGCTTTCAAGATTCACGTGGGGGGTTTCAATGAGGTCGATGAGGTATTCAAGGTCTCCGAGGTAAGGCAGGGCCAGGTTAATCAGCGGGCTTGTTCTCGTAAACATGCTGGCAATCACGACTCTTCGGTTAATGCTTCTACGTGACCGGTCCATTAGTGCGCTAAACGTCCTTTTTAACTTCTTCTCCCAATCCCCAATGGAGTCCTCCAGTTCGTTGGTGAAAACTCCCCACTTTCTCCCGGTTTTCAAGTGGTCAATTTCGCCTTTGATTTTACCCACTTTTGTGCCCAGTTCTGCAATCTCCGCCAGGTCCATGGCTGTCCATACCGCCAGGGCGGCCATTTGTCCCGCCACCAGGTCGCACCTCATAATCTGAAGCGCCGTGTTGGGAGGGGGTGGCGGCAGCTGCTTGGACACGGCGGCCCCGGAACAGGTGGCCTGCACGGCCTCGGCGGCGGCCTGGACGGTGGCGTCCATGAACAGGGAGGGGTCGGTGAACATCTGGGTTATTTTGAGGCCCACCATGGTCGAGAGGGAGACCGCCACCATCAGAAATATCGGCAGGACGTAATGGATGCTGGACCTTCCCACGTTAAATCAGATAAAGGTAAACATTTAAGCTTAAGGAGCCCCAATAAATGCGTGGGTAGCTAACTGCTCATGTCCACGGCCGTCCGTGGGGGCCAGTAGCCTAGCTTGGACAGGGCGACAGCCTTCTAATCCGAAGGGAGTAGACAGCTGTAAGTCGCGGGTTCAAATCCCGCCTGGCCCGGAAGCTTTTAGAAAAAGCTTCACCAAAAACGCGTCACCTGCGGGTGACGCGGGGGTTCGCGAAGGGGCGAAGCCCCTTGCCGCGGGTTCAAATCCCG
>DSCG01000038.1 GCA_011049195.1 archaeon | reverse complement strand
GGAAGGGAAGTGATTTAGATGGCCGCGAAAGCCGACAAGAAGACTGACAAGAAAGCCGACAAGAAAGGCGCCAAGGGAGCCGAGGTCAAGCAGAAAGGCAAGGCCAAAGGCCCGGAGGATGCAAAGCAGGCCCAGCCCCAGGAGCCGATCGCCACCCTTGATGAAACCACTGAGTCCATGGACGGTTTTCCCGCCAGAGTGGTTGAAGTGGTGGGCCGCACGGGTGTCAGGGGTGAAATCACCCAAGTCCGGTGCGAGGTTCTTGAAGGTCGTGATTCCGGCAAGGTGCTGGTCCGCAATGTCCGCAGCCCCGTCCGCAAGGGCGATATCCTGCTGCTGCCCGAGACGGCTATGCAGGCCCGCAAACTGGAGGCGAGACGATGAAATGCACCTTTTGTGGTAGTGAAATCATACGCAACCGTGGTATAATGCTGGTCAAGAATGATGGTAGCACTCAAAATTTCTGCAGTAGCAAATGTGAAAAGAATTTGCTCATGGGCAGGAATCCGAGGAAAGTGAGATGGGTCCGGAAGAGCAAAAAAGCCTGAATGAGCTGATTGTTGTTTTCGGGATGATTTCAAAAGGGGTTGAAGAGGAAAACCTTGAACCTTATCTTAACAATTTGTCTGAAACTTTTCACATATACCTCTGGAACGAAGCGACGAAAGATGAACCTGTGTGTGAACGTGAATGGGGAACTGTTTCAAATAGTCTGAAAAATTATCTTGAAGATTTTTCCCGTGACGGTAAGTATGTTGAGCTCAAAGGGTTTTCTGTTAAGGAGGGTGAATGGACTGCTGAGTCTAAAAACATCCGTAACAAGATTTTTGGAAAAAACCGGGAATTTGATGGAGAATACTGGCTTTTGATGGTATATGAAGATTCTGCCGGCCGGCGGGCCAAGCTTGCAATAGGACTAACTTTACTCAGGGATGACCTTTCTTTTGAAAAATATTCAGGAGCCTTGAAATTCACGCTGGCCCGGATTACCGAGAGTTGCTGACTCGGCAGTGAATGAGCTCATTCACTTTACTGACTTCTTCAATTCGTCCCACACCAAGTCGGTCCCGGTCTTGTAACCTTGTAATTCACTTTCAGTGAACCAGTATGCAATTTCGTGGCTGGCCTCATCTTCAGTTTCACTGGCGTGAATCAGATTGAACAAGCTTCTGAATTCACGATTGGCGTTTTCAAAAGAGTCAAAGGAAAGGTCACCGCGAACGGTTCCGGTTTCTGCAGAGAACGGCTCGGTGTTGCCCACCATCTTTCGGATGAGTTCGCGGGCCCGGTTGCCTTCCCACACCATGGCCACCACGGGACCGCTGGAAATGTATTTCACCAGCCAGCTCTTGATGGTTTTGCCCAGTTGAAGCGGGTCCTTGGTGCCCATCTCCTTTTCCAGGTCAATACCCAGCTTTTCGTAGCCTTTGATGGTCTTGCCACCTACGCGGGTGAGCCAGTCATCATCAGTGGGATAGAACCCTTTCACCTTTTCGGCTGTCGGGGTGACCATCTTCATGGCCATGAGCTTGAGGCCTGCCTTTTCCAGCCTGCCCACAATTTCACCGACCAGCTGTCTGCGGACAGCCTCGGGTTTAAGCATGACGAAACTGCGTTGGATTGCCATGGAAGCTTCCCCCGTTGCGGGCTTAAAACCTTTACTTCTCGTGCTGGTAGGTGCCGGAGTAGGCTCCCGTAGCCCGTCCCCGGATAAGGGTCAGCTGGCCTATGCGGGCGTTTGGATGCAGGATGATGCCGTGGGGGTTCATAACTATCAACAAACCCCGGCCTTGGCCCGAGTAGCCGGGGTCCCAGATGGCACTGGTCAGGGTGGCCCCCATCCTCATGAGACTGGAGCGGGGCAGGACGAGGCCCATGCAGTCTGCGGGCACCGAGACTTTCTGGCCATAACGGACCACGTAGGCCCCCGGGCTGAGGTGCAAAGGGGTCTTGAAGGCCAGCTCCCGGCCTTCGGGGACCCTTCTGTGTTCATTTGAAAAGTCCAGCTCACCGGCCTGGTCCAGCTCCCACACCGCGTCCACGGTGAGGTCCACCCCTGCCGGTTGTATCTGTTCCTTGGTCACCCTGTCCAGGGCAGTCGCCACCTCGCTTCCGGGCAAAAACATATGGATGCCTCAGGTGGGGATTTTTAGCCTTTTGGCCTCCTGATGCACAGTTTTATAATGCCCTTGGCGTGGGGAAGCCACAGGTGAACTGTATGACTAAGATTGAGGAATTGACCCCGCGTAGCAGGGGTCTGGAATTGACTGTACAAGTTGTGGAAAAATTGGATGAGAGGGAAGTCACCGTGCGATCCTCTGGCAGGCAGCACAGGGTGGCTGAGTTCCTGATTGGAGACGAGACCGGCAGTGTCATCCTGACTCTCTGGGATGAAGCTATTGACAAACTCGAGATGGGTAAGGTTTATCTGCTCAAGAACGGTTACGTAAGCACCTTTAGGAATTCCATGAGGGTAAACACCGGAAAATATGGCTCAATTGAGCCCACCGATGCTACCATGGAAGCCAATACCGAGAACAATGTTTCCGAGAAGTTCGTTGAGGACGCTCCCCGACGCTTCTGATTTTCCGAGGACCCGTTATGAATGGGCGCTCCGGCGCCCCTTCTCTTTTATTATCCGGAATTTGCCGGCAGGCAAGGCTTTCTGAATTCGGTCGGCCCCCGGCCCCTGCAAATCCAGCTCATTAATCAGCAGACGGGTGATTTCCCCGGGTTT
>DSCG01000040.1 GCA_011049195.1 archaeon | reverse complement strand
GCGAATTCGCACTTGCAGGCCCCGGTCAGAGTCTGGATGACGCGGTTAAAGTCCCCTCCCACGGTGTGACGCACCTCAGGCAGAGGCACCTTCATACTGAGGTTCTGTTCGTCCCGGCGGGCCAGGACGGCCTCAACAACCTTTAGAGCCCCGGAAAAGCCGGTTTCAAGGGCGGGTTTGATGAGGCTCCGGTCAGCCTCCGGATAAGCCTCAAGATAAACACTGGTCTGGCCCCCGAACTTGGTGCTGTAGGTTTCATACATTTCCTCAGTTATGAATGGCAGGAATGGGGCCATAAGCCTCATGAGGGCGTGCTGAGCCTGTTGAAGCACCCAGACCGGGGTGGCATCCCCCTTCTTGACCCGCTCCTTGGCCAGCTTCATGTAGATTCGACTCAGGTCTTCAACCAGAAAGTCCCTGAAAAGTTTCATGGCTTTGTTCAGATTGTAGGTTTCAAAATTCTGACGGAAGTCGCGTAACGTGGAGTGAAGCCTGCTGAGCAACCACTTGTCTTCAATCTCAAGTTGACCTTTTTCTGGTTCAAGCTCTACATATTTCACTAAGTATGTGTTCAGGTTTCTCCAGACGTTGAGCATCTGATTCACATTTTTTTTGGCACGGTCGGGCTGATATTTGAAGGACTCCCACGGCACTGCTTCGGAAAGAATATAGAACCTGAGCACGTCGGGCCCCAAATCCCCGAGGGCCTGACGGGCGGTTATGAAGTTTCCTTTGCTCTTGCTCATCTTCTCCCCTTTGGCATCCACGACCCATCCATGCATATTCACAGTTTGGTAAGGTGCCTTGCCGAAGAGGGCCACGCTCATGGCCAGAAGATAATAGAACCATCCACGGATATGGTCCTGTCCCTCCTCCACCCACTCAGTGGGAAAGAAGGCTTTGAAGTTGGACTTGTCTTTAGGATAACCCAGAACGGCGAAGCTGGCGGCTCCGGAATCAAACCATACATCCAGCACATCACTGATGCGGGACATTTTTTCACCGCACTCAGGACAGGAAAACTGCAGAGAGTCAACCTTGTCCCGGTGAAGGTCGGTAAGCTGTTGGCCTGTCAGCTTCTCCAGCTCCTTTGCCCCAGAAACTACCGTTAGGTGGCCTTTCGGGCACTTCCAGACGGGCATGGGAATGTTCCAGTATCTCTGGCGACTGATAGTCCATTCCTTGGCGTTGGCCACCCAGTCCAGCATGCGTTGCTTTGCGAAGTCCGGTTGCCAGGTCACACCTTCAACAGCCTTAAGCAGGTCCTGTTTGAAGTTCGGCACATCTATAACCCACTGCTCGGTCATGCGGAATATAAGGGGAGCCTTGCATCTCCAGCAGACAGGATATCTGTGAACGACCTTTTGTGAATGAAACAATTTCCCGGTGGATTTCAGATATTCCACAATATCCGAATTGGCTCTCTTCACATTTTTCCCTTTGAAATTTTCAACATCATCAGTGAACGAACCTGTTTCATTAACCGGGCTGAGAGCAGGAAGTGAATAAACTTTACCCAACTCAAAATCTTCAGGTCCGTGTCCGGGAGCACAGTGAACGATGCCGGTTCCGTCATCAAGGTTTGTAAAATGTTCAACCAACGTTTCCTCTTCCACCTCCTTCTTGGCGGCCACCTTTCCGGCCACCTTCTGTTTCAGGATGGGGACGCTCAGATAAACCTGGCGGGCAACGGGCGATGGGTCAAGGGTTTGTTGGGCCTTGCAGGGGATGAGGGGGGCATAGGTGGTGCCCTTTAGTTTTTTCCCGGGGAAAGTTTCTTTCACCTCATACTTGAAACCCAGCTCGTCCAACAGGGGCAGGCGGTCACGGGCCAGCACCAGGTCAATGGCTTCCCCCTCAACGGAAATCCGAACATATTCTGCGTCGCCCCGGACCACCAGGGCCACATTGCCCGGCAGGGTCCATGGAGTGGTGGTCCAAACCAAAAAGGCGAACGTCCCGTTCTTGGCGGGGAATTTGACCAGCACGCTGGGGTCTTCAAGGTCGCGGTATTCATCTGTAACCTCGTAGCCACTAAGAACGGTCTGGCAGTGGGGGCACCAGTGAAAGGGTTGCTGGGAGGTTTTGAGCTTGCCCTGCTTCCAGAGCTCAGCCACCGCCCACCAGGCGGAGTCCATGTAATCAAAGTCAAGGGTATAATATGGCCGTTCCCAGCCAAACCAAATACCCGTCTGGCGGTAGAAGTCCATCCAGATATCCACGTTTGCCGTGGCGAACTGGCGACATGCCTCCATGAATTTGGGGACACCGATGCGGCTTTCAATATCGTCCTTGGACTTTACACCCATCTGTTGTTCTATTTTGTTTTCAATAGGCAGACCATGGCAGTCAAAGCCGGGTTTTATCCAGAGACGGCGACCCTGCATGCTACGCATTTTGAGCAGGGCATCTTTGAAGGCCAGCCCCCGGACGTGACCCATGTGTGGCTCGGCGTTCGGGTAAGGGGGGCCGTCAAGCAACCAGTAGGCGTTCTGACCCTGAGTCTGAACCTTTTTTATCAAACCGTGCTTCTCCCACTTCCGCTGGACTTCCACAGAGCCTGTAGGTCCTGCGGGATTTAATAGGTTTCTGTAACTGCCTTAAACCCCCCCGCTGTGAGGTCCAAGTGACATCTCTCCTGATAAAAAATGCGGATTGGGTGCTAACGCCCCACCAGATGCTTAAAGGGACTTCAATCTATATTGAACCAGCTCCTTGAAGACCTGCGACCCGCGCACCAACCACCAGATGCTTAAAGGGACTTCAATCTATATTGAACCAG
>DSCG01000024.1 GCA_011049195.1 archaeon | reverse complement strand
TTGAGCTTCTTGGACACGTCTTCCAGGGCTGTCTTGGCATCCCCCGCCTCCAGGATGGCACCGCTTGAGCAGCCCACCTGCAGGCCCATGGCGGCCCCCAGTTCCTGCTTGGAGGGCACCATGACGCAGACCACGTCCTTCTCGTCACACAAAACCGGGATGTGCATAATCAGTTCTTTAGGGTCAACGTCTACGGCCACGGCCACTATGAGGGCCTTACCCCTCTCCACCGCCTTGGTTACCTCGTTGATGCCCTTCTTAATCTTGCCGGATGAGCGGGCCTTTTCAAAGACCTGCATCACTTTTTCAACCAACTCTTTTGGAACTTCAGTCATCGGATTCACCTCGGAGTGCTCCCTTACACCCGTTTATAAAGTTTTCACGGCCCCCTCCCAAACTCCCCAGCCAGACTTTTCTTAGGGGTATTAAACCCGCGAAGGAGTCTTTCATTTGTTGCCCCTTTCCAAACCCCTTAATCAAACTCTGTCTTTGATGGACTTTTCTAATCCAATCACTCGGCTCAAACAATCACTTTCCAAACCCCTTAATCAAACTCTGTCTTTGATGGTATTAATCACCACAAAGGTGGTAGTCCTTTCAACATATTTCCACAGCAACACTGATTTGATGAATTTCTCCAGTTCAACCATGCTTCCAAACCGGCTCAAAAACATAATATCAAACTCACCGGTCACTTCAAAGGCGGAAAGCACTTCTTTCTGCTCCTTGAGTAAGTTACCAACCTCGCCGAGCCTTCCGGCCCTGGCTTTAACACCAATTATCGCCCTGAGCTCCGACATGCCCCACATAAACCGGGATTATTATAGTTTTTTGTGCCCTTTAAGCTTGTTTTATGAGAAAATCAGACAGAGCATGCATGCGAAGAAGGTCCGGGTCTGTTGGATTGCCGGCCCTGTAATATTGCCCCCGATTTTCCTGACTGGCTGTTACCACCACAGATGCCTGGATTTCCGGGTGGTCTTTGAGCACCCCCTGCTTCTGCAACTCCTTGAAGACCTGCCCTCCTTGCTTCTCGGCGGCCTCATCAGTTTCTCCCGCGGAAAATATGAAAAGCATATGTTTGCCCCGGGGACTGACGCATATAAAGCCTGCCCGCTGAATTTCACCCAGATTTGCCTGGAAGGACTGTCTGATGGCCCAACGGTTGCGACCCAGCAACCACACAAAAAGGAACTCGCCAGGCAGGCGGTTCCAGGTCAGGTTTCCCAGTAGCACCTGTTCCAACGCCGACGAGAAAGTGAAAACCCCAGGACTGAGCAGATTTTCCAACTCCTCCCGCAATTGTTGGGGCTTGGCCAGCAGGTCCAGCATGCACTTGTCCTCGCTGATTTCACACTCCCGGCATGCCGCTTCAAAACTCCTGCCAATAGTATGAGTGGGAACGACTGCCTGTTGGGCCAGCCAGTTCAGGGTCTCCAACAGAGTCATGGGGCGGGAACCGTCGGCACCCACCATCAGGAACTCCATGGCGTTGATGAGGGCGGCGGAAGATGCTGGACAGAGGGCCACTATAACCAAGGACAAGCCCATTTTTAAGGCTACTTGCGACGCATACCGACTCGTAAAGTTAAATAGTCCCCTCGCCCAATACAAACATGAAACGCAGAATGTTCTGGCTGTGTATAGGTCTGCTGGTGCTGGCCACCCCGGTGCATGCCCAAACCTATGGCGGATTTGAAAGATGGATTGACAACCTTCGGTTATTCTTCTCATCAGGAGACCGTCAGGTGACTCTTGCTCTGGAAATCAGAGAGAGGGAGCTGGCCTCGGCCCTATCAAACTTCCAGGCGGGAAACAATGCCAGTGCTCTCAAAAACCTCGCCAATGCACAAAACACACTCCAACAGGTTCAAACCCGTGTTTCCCTTTCCACGGTTGACGCAGTCAAAAACAGCACTGTGTCAGTCATCCAGACTCTCAGCAACCAGTCGGAGCTTTCTGAAGATTTGGCCATTCATCTGCTTGAAGAGGAGAAAACCTATCTTGCCGCCCAGCTGATTGAAACAACCTACGAATTCTGCAGAAAGCTGGCGACGGAAGATTACTACCTGATGTTACAGGAGGAACGATGCAACCCTGAAACCGCCCCTGAAAGTCTCAGCAAAGAAATGGTTCAGCTGAAGGAAATTCAGGAACAGGCATTCATCCAGCTTATGCTCAACATCCGGAGCTGTATTGACGACCCCGGCACCTGCGACTGTGAGCATAATGTTGAACCCGCCCAGCAGGCCAGATGTGAGAAAATGGTAGCTCTGGCCGTCAGGTGTGAATACCAGGATGATGAGAATGCCTGCCAGGAGCTGGAGGCAATAAGACCTACGCCGGAAAGTGGTTTTGCTGAGAGTTTTGTCCCGGCATTTTTGAGAAATATGTTCAGAGCCCGGGAAAACATAATTAACTACGACATTGAGAAGTCAGATGTTCCCGAGGAATGTTACAATGAAAACGACCGCCCGGAATGTGAGCAGTATCGTCACATGAAGGAAACCCAGGCCCGATGCTGGAATAAGGACGGCACCTTCAACGAAGCAGAGTGTGGGGGGCAAGAGGCACGGACGCCCACCATGCAGGAGTCCACCCCCCAGTGTTATGATGAAGATGGTAATTTCCTCAAGGCCAAATGTGGCACCATCACCATGGTCACCAATAAAGAGGGTCTGGTGAATTACATCATTGAAACTGAGATAACTCACATAATTGAGACTTTTGAGAACATGTCGGAACAGCACACCATCGACATCAACGGAACGTTGGGACAGACGGAAAACCACCAGGAACAAATCACTGTTATAGAACAACAGATGGAACAAATTGAGAACCGGATTGTGGAACGCGTTTTTGCACCGGGCACACGGGACACCGGTTCGCAGACGGGCACGACTGTGATTGAAAGCGAGGGAGGAAGTTCCGGAGACTCAACCTCTGACGTCAGCACCCATGTAATTGAAGGTGGCGGTGACGGTTCGGGAGGCGACCTAACCCCGAAAGTCAGCACCCATGTGGTTGAAGGCAGGGGTGACAGCTCTTCAGGTGATTTGACTCCGGAAGTCAGCACCC
>DSCG01000036.1 GCA_011049195.1 archaeon | reverse complement strand
GGTATAAAGAGTAGGATATTTAACAGTGGCCTTGGAGGTTGATTCTGCCTTAGTGCCGCTGTAATCCAGCTGGATATTAAATTTAGCAATGGCCTCGGAGATTGATTCTGCCTCGGAGGATGATTCTGCCTTGGTGCCGCTGTAATCCAGCTGGATATTAAATTTAGCAATGGCCTCGGAGATTGATTCTGCCTCGGAGGTTGATTCTGTCATGATATTATAGTGGCAACAAGGTTTATATAACTTCCCGGTTTCCGGGACCCGGATTCGAGCCTAAAAAGGTCTTAAGGAGTTCCTTTTTCTGGTAGCGGGTATAGGTCTCCAGACCTGCTCCGTCGGGACCGGACTCCGCCGATTCAGAGCCCTCAAAGTGTTGAATCAGGGCCTCGGCCAGCATTTTGCCTGCGTAGAGCCCCTCTTCCATGAGCCAACCGGGGCCAGATACCTGACCCGCCGCCCGGCCAACCCTGAAGAGGTTGCCCTGACGGAGCTCCCTTTTAGGGGGTAGCTGGAGCCTGCCAACCTCCAGAATGGCAGAGTTGACGAATTTGTGCCATGCCATCCGGGTGCTACCTTCTACTATGGCTTCCCTGCCGGCAGGGAGAACCCACATGCCACTGCTTCCATAAAACTCAATTGAATCCGGGTTGGTAGGAACTCTGCACGTTCTGATGGCCGGCACAGGTTGCCCCTCGCTGGCTTCCACTACTACAAATTCTGGTTCAACCTTGAGCACTCTGTCCAGCCATGTGATAGACAAACCACCTCTTTTCAGAAAAGTGACCTGAGCTTCCGCCAGAATGTCCGCTCCATAGCGGGCCGCCCTGAAAGTAAGGTCATCTAACAGGGCCTGAGTATTAATGATTGCCCCGTGCAGGGTCTTTTCGGTTAGTCTGAAATCGGGAGAGAAAACCGCGGCCCGTTGTATTTCGTTCAGTACAAAATCCCTGATCTGAAACTCATTTACAGTTTCCCAGTGCATGAATTCAGGAAAGGCTCTAAGGGGGGAGCCCAGAAGGGTGACATCAAGACCCTCCGCCGCCAGCTTGCCGGCAACGTAAAGGCCCGCAGGTCCAAAACCCAGAACCGCTACATCCACAACCCAATTACAACTGGAGAATTAAAAACTTTCTCAACGAGCCGCGAGTTCCCGGATGAAAAGTCTGCGTCCTTTATTCACGGGCGGCAAGTTTGATGTCATCTTTGGTGACAGTCTTGCGACCGGCGTGCTTGGACAGTTGGGCTGCCTTACGGGCCAGGTCCAGAGCAATGTCCTCAAGGACTTCCCTCATGGCTTCGGCGGCATCCTCCGACACCCTGGGAGCACCAGCATTCTTGATTATTCTTTTCATGGGAGCTAAAGGTATTTCGCCCATTTCTTTCACCAATATGCCAGAAACGCCCGCGTTTATAACCTTTTCAGTTCTAAACCCAGACACGTGTTTATTTAATGTTGGGCAGGAAGCTGGCAAACTCTTTCATACTTTCAATAATGGCTTTGCCTTCAAGACGGCTACCGGATATTAAAACGCCCTTTATACGGTGGCGAATGATGTCATCACGGAGATTTTTGAAGGGTCGTAGGATGGGACTCTCCCCCCAAACATTCATGTAGTCCAGAACAATACAGCCATGAAGATTAAGGTTAAAGATTCCTTTCGGGACAAGGGGAGGATTTTCCACATCCGCAGGGGTGCCTGGTTTGGGAACCATACTCCAGACTATCTTGTAGTTGGCGTTGATGACATTCAGGGTGTATTTGTCCTCACTTTCTCTGGTTCCGACCCACCTGCCTACCGAAGCCTTGGTCCCGCCTTCATAAACTCCAAAGGCCTGGAGCCATTCAGAGGTGGTGTAGCTTTTATCCACCATGGCACGGTAAAGGGCTTTGTAAAAATCGGTAACGTAATATCCCTCGTAATCGTAGTTCAAATTGGTGAAAGTCCATATCCTGGTTGGCATGACATCACTTCAGTATGCGTACGTATTCAGACAGCAATTCAATCTGTTCAGGGGCCACTCTCACAATGTCCCTGTCGGAGACTACACCCACCGGTTGCTGGTTTTCGGTGACTATGACCCTGCGGATTTTGGCCTTGGCCATTTTCCGGGCCACATCAGAGAGGGAAACTTCAGTTTCCATGGTCACCAGAGGGGAGGACATAATGTCTTTGGCTTTGACATGTAAAGGGTCCTGTTCCTCCGCCAACACCCGCCACACCAGGTCTTTTTTGGTGATGATGCCCACCAGATGACCATCCTGCTCCACCAGAAGGCTGCCTACGTCCTTGGCTTTCATCAGTTTGGACAGCTCCCAGGCGTTGGCATCCCCTTTCACTGTGACCAGGGGCGATGACATGATGTCCTTCGCCTTCACGTCGTTCATGCAGAGGTTAGGCGTGAAGCTATTAAAACCTTTCCAGTTAAGCGGAGGGTGGAACCTGTGGTGAGGGTGGGCGTGGGGGTCATTCTCCTCAGGGGTGAAATCACAGGAGTGAGCTTTGGCGGGTTTAGGTGGTGAGAGTGGGCGTGGGGGTCATTCTCCTCAGGGAGGGCAGGGTGCTACTGGGCAAACGCAAATATGGATCGGGCAAAGGCCAGTGGGCTTTCCCGGGAGGTCACCTTGAGCTGGACGAGTCGGTGGAAGCCTGTGCCATAAGGGAGCTGAAAGAGGAGACTGGCCTCGACCTTCTGGAACCCCGGATGGGCCCATTCACCAACGACATTTTCGATCCGGAGAGCCATTACATCACTCTCTACGTGATTGCGGACTGGACAGGCGGGGAGCCCCGCAACCGGGAGTCCAACAAGTGTGGGGGTTGGGAGTGGTCTGATTGGGACAACCTGAGGGAGCCCTTGTTCCTGCCCCTCCAGAACCTGTTGAAGCAGGGTTTTGACCCCCGCAAGCCCCTTCGCAAGCTCAGGGCGATCCGCAGGCCCCTTCGCAAGCTCGGGGCGATCCGCAGATCGCCTTTTCAAACCCCGCCGGTTCCGACAAAAGCTTTAAACTTATACGGCATCTGACGGATATGGATTTTGAAAAGCTGGCCACCCGTATAGCCGGTGAAATCACCATGGCGGAAAATCCGGGGGTCGTTATAAGGAAGTGGAGAGACATTTTCAACGTTTCCCAGAAGGACTTGTCCCGCAAACTTGAAGTCAGTCCCTCTGTTATT
>DSCG01000059.1 GCA_011049195.1 archaeon | reverse complement strand
TGTGAAGGAAAACAGGGAACTCAAGCAACAGTATGAAGAGGAAGAAGAAGCACAACGTAAAATTTACCTTGCTTCGATAGAAGAAGATCTTGAAATAATCCGGAGCAAGCGGAACACGCTGCCATCCGATGAACTAAGGAAAACGTGGAACCTTCTGCTCGAGATTAAAACCCTGAAAAACCTGAAAAATTTCACAACGGATGACCTCGCCAGAATTTATGCTACTCTGGAAAGGGTCCGCAAGCTGGCGGATGAAAAGTAAAAATATATCCTGTGGTTTCTACTGTTGTGCAAAGGTCAGCCTCCATGGTCCAGGGCCCGGTGGTTTTTCTGCCCGACCGCGAGGCGGACATCATGCGGGACAGGGCCCGTTTTGTGAAGGAACTCTGTTGCAGGCTGGGTCAGGAAACCAACAGGAACAAGCGGGCCGAGCGACTGGCCAGGTCTTTTGAATACGGCCAGGAAACCTATCTTAAGGTGTTACCTGAAGACATTCTGTCAGTGGCTGAGGCCATTCACGAAGCCGTCCACGACCTGGGGGAGGAACACCAGAACCGGATTGTGAATTTGGTGCCCGACCTCAAACTGAGGGCCACCTTGGATGCCATGTTAAGAGGGGCCATGCCGGTGGAAAATGAGAAAGCTTGATGCAGAAAAGACAGCTTAATAAACCCCCTTAAAGGGTGTTTTAATGCGCCAGCCCATAGTGGTGGTCCTGGGCCACGTTGACCACGGCAAGACCATGCTACTTGACTTCATCCGCAAGAGCCACGTTCAGGCCGGAGAGGCTGGCGGTATCACCCAGCACATAGGGGCCACAGAGGTGCCGGCGGACTACATCTGCAAGTTCTGTAAGCCAACCTTGGAAAAATTGGGGATTAAAGTCACAGTCCCGGAATTGCTGTTCATAGACACCCCCGGTCACGCCGCCTTCACCAACCTGAGGAAGAGAGGGGGTAGCGTGGCCGACCTGGCCATTCTGGTGATTGACATCATGTCGGGCATCCAGCCCCAGACTCTGGAGAGTATTGAAATTCTGAAGCACTTTAAGGTGCCCTTCATCATAGCAGCCAACAAAGTGGATTTGATTGACGGTTATGAGAGTCGTCCCGGGAGTTTCATGGAGAACGTGAAAAGGCAAAACCCCCAAGCCACTTCACAGCTTGAGATGAAAACCTATGAGATAGTGAACAGGCTGGCCCAGGCGGGTTTTGAGGCTGACAGGATTGACCGGCTTGAGGATTTTTCAAAACAAATCTGTTTGGTGCCGACCTCGGCCCTGACCGGAGAGGGCATCGTGGACCTGCTGGCCATTCTGGCCGGGCTGGCCCAGAGATACCTGACCAAAAAACTCCAGACCACCGGCATAACCCGGGGCAATGTCCTGGAGGTCAAGCAGGAGAAGGGTCTGAGCACCACGGTGGATGTCATCATCTACGACGGGGTGCTCCACGACGGAGACACTGTGGTGCTGGCCGGAAGAGAGGAACCTGTGGTCACCAAGGTCCGGGCCCTGCTGAAGCCGGAACCCCTCAAGGAAATCCGGGCCGAGAAGAAATTCAGACGGGTCGGGGAGGTGGTGGCGGCCAGCGGAGTTAAAATTTTCGCCCCCAATCTGGAAGGGGTGCTACCGGGAGGTCCTCTGGTGGTAGCCACTCCGGACAGGCTTCATGAGGCCGTTGAGGCGGTCAGGAAAGAAATGGAGGCCGTGGAATTCAGCACAGACGACCTGGGAGTGATTGTAAAAGCAGATACTCTGGGCACTCTGGAGGCCATGGTCAAGTTACTCAAGGATGGAGGGGTAACCGTCCGCAAGGCCGACATCGGCGACATCACCCGCAAGGACATCTGTGAGGCAGACGAGGTCAAACTCCACGACCCCTTCCTCGGAGCCGTGCTGGGTTTCAATGTCAAAAACCTTGAGGGCGAGTTGGCCACTGAAAGAGGTATCAAAATTGTCACAGGGACTATAATTTACAAAATTCTGGAGGAATATCAGGGATGGGTTGAGACAGAAAAAACCCGGGTGCGGGAGAAGGAGATGGAACACCTGCCCCGCCCCGCCAAGTTCCAGTTTCTGCCAAACTTCGTGTTTCGGGCCTCCAAGCCCGCCGTGGTGGGGGTGGAGGTAGTGGGAGGCACCCTCCGGAATCACGTTGAGGTCATGAAAGATGATGGCAAGGAAGTGGGTGAGGTCAAACAGCTCCAGATGCAAGGTGAAGCCGTCAAAGAGGCCGGTCGGGGGGCCAAGCTGGCGGTTTCCATAGACGGGCCCACCGTGGGGCGCCAGATAAACGAAGGGGACTTTCTGTTCGTTTCCATGAATGAAAGGCAGTATGGCCAGCTGAAGCAGTTTCTGGATTTGTTGGGTGAGGATGAGAGAGGTATTCTGGAAGAGATAGTGGCTATCAAGCGGAAAGAAAAGAAGAATTGGGGCATGCTTGAGGTTTGAAGAGCCGAAAAATCAGCAAGACTTAAAAACGGGGTCGGGCTGTCAGGAGTATGGCAGAAACCCGCGTAGTCATAGGGACCGAAAAGGGTCCGTCGTTCAAAGTAGTTTTACCTGAAGGGGAAATCAGCAAGCTTAGAGGCAAAAAAATCGGTGACACCTTCCCCGGCGACCTGGTGGGCGTGGCTGGCTACGAGTTCAAAATCACAGGTGGCACCGACATCAACGGCAACCCCCTGAGGTCGGACCTGCCCGGTGTAACCAAAAAACCCCTGTTGCTGTCAGATGGTCCCGGCTACAAACCCACTGAGCCCGGCATCCGCCACCGCAAGATGATAAGGGGCAACACCATAGACGAGGACATCGCCCAGTTGAATGTGGTGGTGGTCAAGACGGGCGGACAGCCTCTGGAAAAGCTTTTGGGAGCCGAAAAGGCCGGAGAAGGCGAAAAAACAGAGTAGGCTGGAAAAAAATTATAAAGCGGAAATGATATAGCTACTCCATGGTTGTCCCGCTCAGTTATTTTAAGGAAAACAAGCAGGTTGAGGTTGAGTACCTGAAAGAGAAGCTTGAAGCCGTGAATAGGGAAGGCGGGGATATTAAAGGCATATTTATGATAAACTTCTCTGATTCAGTGGGAGACCTTTTGGTCGCAAATTTCACAAAGCCTGGGGAGGATGCAAGTTTAGAGGAGAAAGACATCATCGGCATCTATAACATCTCCAAGGCATATGCGGAGGAAAAAGATGTTCTGTCTCAAAATGAACTCGGCTTTGCAGTTGAAATGAAAATCAACCAAGAAAGATATATCATGCTCGGTGGAGAGATTAAAACAGAGGACAGACCCGACGTCGTTTTTGAAATTGTCAGAACCCCCAACATGGCCCTTGAAGCTTGCGCAAATTTATTTTTTGAAGGCACCCCTTACCAGAGATTTCCACT
The DNA here is from genome assembly GCA_011049195.1 of archaeon. Taxonomy (GTDB): domain Archaea; phylum SpSt-1190; class SpSt-1190; order SpSt-1190; family SpSt-1190; genus SpSt-1190. Next base: position 43 of record DSCG01000059.1, on the reverse strand, counting down.
GGGCACGGGCAAGACACTCATCAAAAAGCTTGAAGTTTATGAT
>DSCG01000021.1 GCA_011049195.1 archaeon | reverse complement strand
GAAGTGAACAACGACCTGCTGGCCGAGGAGGTCTGGACCCCCCACGTGGCCAAGGCTGAACTGTGGAAGATGTCCGGCCACTACGCCCACTACAAGGACAAGATGTTCATCTGGACCCAGGACGACCAGGAGTGGGGCCTCAAGGCCATGAACTGTCCCATGCACATCCAGATTTACAGATTTCGCCCCCGCAGCTACAAGGACCTGCCTGTCCGTTACGCGGAATTCGGCACCAACTTCCGCCGGGAACAGTCCGGTGAACTGCATGGCCTCTCCCGTGTGTGGGCCTTCACCATGGACGACCACCACTTCATGGTCAAGCCCGACCAGATTCAGGACGAAGTCGTCAGAATCATCAAGGCCTGCTTCCGGGTCTATGACCTCTTCGGCTTCACCCCCCAGGTCAAGCTGGCGACCAAGCCCGAGGACTCCATGGGGGCCCCCGAACTCTGGCACAAAGCCGAGGAGGCCCTGGAAAAGGCCCTCGGGGTAGCCGGTCTGGAATTTACTCTGAAAGAAGGGGACGGAGCCTTCTACGGCCCGAAAATAGACATCTACGTCACGGACTCAATGGGTCGCCAGTGGCAGCTGACCACCATCCAGGTGGACTTCTTCATGCCGGAAAACTTCTCCATGAAATACACAGATGAAAACGGCCAGCCCCAGCAACCGGTGATGATTCACTTCGCCATTCTGGGCTCCTTTGAGAGGTTCATGTCGGTGATAATTGAGCACTTCGGGGGCAACCTGCCCTTTTGGCTGGCACCTGACCAGGTCAGAATTCTGCCCATAACCGACAAACAAAGTGAATACGCCAAGGCCATACTAACAGACTTGACCTCAGCAGGCATCCACGCCGAGATTGACTCAGAAGGCACCTTGAACAAGCGGGTCAGGAACGCCGAGAAGGAAAAGGTGGCCACCATCATAGTGGTCGGGGACAAGGAGGTCGTGGCCAGGGAAGTGAACGTACGAGGCAAGGGCAACTTGAAACTTGAGGAGTTCCTGAAACAGGCCAGGGAGGCCAACCTCCGGAGAAGGAACCTCTGAGTGTTATACTAACTTCGTAGTAACTAATTTAAAGCAGTCAGGCTCTTCGCTCTGTATGGACCATGAATCCCCTGAAAAACCCGCTTTGGACGGTGTCCTGGACGATATGGACGCCGCTTTCGGCAAGGAGGCCTTCCGGGCGACTTCTCTGGTCTATCTGAAAGGTAATTTCCCGGCATCCTATGACTTTGACAGCCTGGAGCGGGATTTGATCGGCCGTTACGGCCCGGGCCAAGTGCTGGCGGTCCTGCCTCAGGAGACCCAAACTTCACTGACCCCCGCTTTCCCGCTGTTTTCCCTCCAAACTTCAGAACCCCTGCCGCAACTGAACACGGAAATGGGGGGGAGTAATGACCTCAAAATCATGGCACTCACTCGCTATCCCGACTTGATTGAAGTCACCTCCCGTGACCTTGAAGTGTATCCTGAGGAAGTTCAGGGGGCGTTTTCTCTGATGGACTCTGAAGACTACAGTGACGTGTACCAGGTCGTTAAGCTGGAATTGAGACCGAAACACCACTTATACAATGAGAGCCGAAAGTTTTTCAAAATAAACAAAAAAGGGAAAGAAGTGGCTCTGACCTACCTGCTTGACGGAGACCAAGGTTACCTCATCATGGTTCTCGGTTCATGGATTGACCGGCTGCTGAGCTTTGACACCCAGAGCAATTACTGGGGCATATTCAATTTGAAGCCATGATTCACTTTTGCTTTCTGGTCAGCTCCGGGAACATCTCCACCACGGTATTGATGTCCTCTTTACTGGCCAGTGCGGGGAACAGAATGACCTCTTTCAGGCTCGGCTTGTTAAGCACCACCTGGAACACCCGGCCCAGGCCCACGCCCAGACCACCACAGGGGGGCATGCCGTATTCCATGGCCCTGATGTAGTCTCGGTCCATTGGCATGAATTCCAAATCCTTTATCCCGCTCTTCTTCCTTAACTCATCCTCTTCCCTGAAATTCACAAACTGTTGCGCAGGGTCGTTCATCTCACTGAAGGCATTACAAATTTCCATTCCACCCATGTAGCCCTCAAACCTCTGGGCCCACTTTTCCCCCTTAAACTTCTTGGCCAGCGGGCTGATGTCGGCCGGGAAGTGGGTGATAAACACGGGCTGCACCAGGTGGGGCTGGGCCAGTTCGCTGAATAGGTCCTCAATGATTTTCCCCGTCCTGTCATCCTCCAGGCCGTGTTTCTGGCCGATTTTCCGTATCTCGACATCGGTCTTGCCTTCCAGGTCAAGCTTGCCGAACTCCCGGAGGGCGTCCAGCATCTTCATTCTTTTCCATGGCTGTTTGACGTCTATGGTCTTGCCCTGGTATTCAAACCGGGTCTTGCCATGCACGGCCACGACGGCGGCCTCCACCATGCGCTCAGTCAGCTCCATCATCCGTTCATAGTCGGCATAGGCCTCGTAGAGTTCAATCTGTGAAAACTCCGGGTTGTGGGTGGTATCCACTGATTCATTCCTGAAACATTTGGCCACCTCAAACACCCGTTCAAGGCCACCCGCCGTCAGTTTCTTGAGATACAATTCAGGAGCTATTCTTAGGAACATGTCCTGTTTCAAAAAGTTGTGATGGGTTTTGAACGGTTTGGCGAAGGCCCCGCCATAAATCGGTTGCAACACCGGGGTCTCAACTTCCACATACTTTTCATCCAGCAAAACCTGCCGCATGGCGTTGGTCATGATGCTGATTTTAGTGAATAATTCACGCACATCGGAGTTCATAATCAGGTCCAGGTATCTCTGTCTGTATCTGACCTCCACGTCCTTCACTCCATACCACTCGGACGGGATGGGTCGGAGAGCTTTGGCCAGCATCTTTATCTCATTCACATTTATTGATACCTCTCCTTTCCGGGTCTTCACGATTTTTCCGGAGACCCCAACTATGTCCCCCTCGTCCAGATAGTTTTTGAAATACTCAAACACCTTTTCGGCCCCGGCTTCACCCTTGCGAACCATGAGCTGGATACGGCCACTGCCGTCCCGCAGATCGGCGAACACCAGGCCGCCCATAATCCTGATGGAGAACAGCCGGCCGGCCATGGAGGCATCCTTGTCGGTTTCCTCCCCGTCAGCCAGTTTGCCGAATTTCGCAATGACCTCGGCCACCATGTGGCTCCGCCTGAACTTGACCTCGGCAAAAGGGTCAAACCCGGTTTTCCTGAGGTCCTGAAGCCTTTTGACGCGCCTGGCGGCCAGTTCTTCCATGCTCTGAGCAGGTAGCCCCCATTAAAAACCTTGGCGGCCGCCATTTTTTAAGCCGGGAGGTGCCAGCTTGCATGGCCAATGTGACGGTCTATGCTACGGAGTTTGACATAATTTCCCCTGGGGTCGTGGAAAATCCCTCAGAGCTGGTCCGTCAGGCCCTAGATGCCATGAACCCCGTGAGGCCCGGCAGGTATATGGTCACCCTGCATGACAGCAGGCCCGCGTACAGGCAAGTTCATTCCAGTCAGTTGGGCCCCGCCTTTTTTCAGTTGATTCGTGAGCATGTGCCGGAGCCCTATTTTTCCGGTTTTCTGAGAATATCCACCCCTAACGATTTCAGTCTGGACGCCCTGATAGACTTCCTGAACGGAGACCTGTGCATAACCTACCAG
>DSCG01000018.1 GCA_011049195.1 archaeon | reverse complement strand
GTTTCAGTCTTGCCGTATGAACCCACCCAGACAGACTTCTGGCTCCATGACAGCCCGGTGCCATAGGCCTTGAGGTCGTATAGCCTGCCCTCACCAACCAGGCGGACTTCAAAGGTCTTTGACTGGTTGAAGGGCAGGCGGACGAACTTGGGGGTAAACTCCACGGAAACGGCTGCCATAACGGCGGACATCAGCAAACATGCCACCAACAGGCTCCGGAGGCCCGGCCGCCCGTGAAACAGAGGGGTCATATACAGTTACAGGGGAGTTATTATAAAAAGCCAACAGGTAGGTTGGGGTGGAGGTGTGGCCTGCCGTCGCGAAAGTGATAAAAGACATCCTTCCGACAGACGGGAGGGTGAAAATCGCAGGCACCATCATCTCCGTGGACTCCACAAAAGGTGCAATTAAGGTGGATGACGGCACCGGCATGACCGACATCACCTTTAAAGCCCCGGGTATGGTGCCCAAAATAGAAAGGTATAACTCCGGGGACCAGGTAGTGGTCATAGGCTGGCCCGCCCGGAAGGGTGAAGAAGGCCTGGAAGGAGACATACTCAGCAGAGTCACCGGCTTTGAGCCGGACAGATACAGACAGGTAATGGAGGTCTGGGAACATGTTCGAAGCGAAACTGAAGAATCCGATGGTTTTGGTCAACCCGATTAGGGCCATTTATGAGCTGGTCAAGGACGATGTGTCCATTCAATTGGCAGACGACGGGCTGGTCATACGGGCTATGGACCCCGCCAATGTCGCCATGGTGGTTTTCAAGCTGAACAAAAAGGCTTTTGACAAGTATGACCTGAAAAATGAGACATATATCGGGGCCAATATGGACCGGCTGTTTCGGATTTTGAAGAGAAGCAAGAGCAACACCCCCATGGACATCAGTGTGGATGACGGTAAAATGACCATTGTCTACGGGGAAAAGTCCGTGAGGAGGTTCACCACCCCCCTATTAAGTCTGGAAAGCGGGCCCCGCCCCGAACCCAAACTGGACTTCACCTCCGTGATTGAGATGGACCCTGACGAAATCAAGCAGGCCATAGAGGACGCCGAGGTCATCAGCGACTCCGTGGTCTTCATCAGCAACGCCGAGGGCCTGAGACTAATTTCCCAAGGCGACTTTGGAAGTGTGGAGACCATGTTCAAAGTCTCCGAAGGGGTGGTTAAGGCCGAAGTTCGGGAGGAGTCCCGGGCCAAATACAGTCTGGAATATCTTAAAAAAATGGTCAAGGGCGTCCGGGTTGGAGACCGGGTTAAAATCCAGCTGAAAACCGACTTCCCCCTGAAGATGGAGTTCAAGGGTGAGGACGTGGAATTGAGTTTCATTCTGGCTCCGCGGATTGACGTTGAGTGAAGACACCTCAGAGCAGGGGATTGGGTGAAGTGGCAGAACCGGAAAGCTTGGCATGGTCATTCCAAAGGTTGAGTTGGGTTTCTGGAAAAAGGGGATTGGAAAGCCGAAAAGATACGGACTGCCATAATTATTCCGCAGTTTGAGCTGGGTTTCTGGCCACCACGAAGCCACCCTCATCCCAGAGAACGTCCCAGCTCCGGCAGGTGTCCCTGAAAATGGCCACATGGGACTCACAGAGTTCATAACCCTCCTGACAAGGCACGGCGGATGCTGAAAATACACAATATTCCCGGTTCATGTCCGGCTCACCACTGAAATGAAACCAGGGAGTGAAGACCACGTCCCTGTAAGAGTTAATGCCGGGCTCCATGCCTATTACTGTCACGCCATCAGGGACGAGGAGAAATATCTCAGCCGGCGGTTCATAAACAGGGCCCATGAAAGACAGGAAAAGCAGATGGAAGGTAGCCAGCACCCAAGGGGCCCGCCTGAAATTTTCCCCAAGGGCCAGAGCCCCATAAACCAGTATATCTATGAAAAAGCGGGGCTCCTTGTGAGGTAACAGGGTGAAATAAACCAGGGCCCCGAAAAAGGCCAGGGTTGAAGGTTTTTTGTTGGTGAATGCCAGCAAAAGCAGGGGCGAGTAACGGAGCATGAGCATAGGGTAAAACCAAAGGTCCCCCTGCCAGACCCATAAAAAGTCCGGGTGGTTGATGATTCCGCTGGCCTCAGTGAATTGGAGGAAAGGGGTGCCAAACAGCAAGAGCATGACAATTGCGTAGGGGGTGAGCAGGGCGGCCGCCCCCGTCGCCTTCTGTTTCCATTTGCCATAAAGCAAGGAGAAAGGGAGATAGAGAAAAAAAGTGAATCTTGAAAACCCGGCCAGCACGGCGAACACCCCGGCCAGCCAGCCGTCAGTCATAAAGGCACATAGAAGAAAAAGGGTGGCCAGAATGTGGCTGAGGGGCAGATGGGAAAACTGAAAGAAGAAAGGCTGAGTGGCCACCACCAGACCGATGTAGCGACGGCCGTCCCTGAACCGGAAGTAGGTTACCAGGGGGATTGCGAAGTAAAGGAGGGTGGATAACACCTGCATGGTCAGGGGCATCGGAAACTGCAGACGCCAGAGGGAACCCAGAAGAAGAGGCCACATCAGGGGCCTGTGCCAGGATGCATAGCCCACAGTGCCCCCGCTGAAAAGCCATTTGCCGAAGGCCAGATATTCCGAGGGGTCCCAGCCGACCTTAAGGGGGTGCAGGAAAAAGAGGAATATGAGGGCTCCGTATATGAACCAGAAGGGGGTGAGACGGAGAAGAAAGGAACGGGTCAGGCCCCATGCCTTCAACAACCGATTCTCTGACAAACCACTCCCTCCAGCTCCTCCACAGACAGCAGGCCATACACCTGTTCATTTATCACCATGGACGGATAAGAGCTTATGTTGTAAAGATAGTGAAGGGTGTGGGCTACAGGGTCGGAGCCGGCCAATTGCATGTTGATGGGGAAGACCAGTAATTGTTCGCCAAATTTTTTCTTAACATAATCCAGTCGGGTGGAGGCTGCATCGCAGGCCCCACCACAATCCCCGTTGAAAAAGTAGAGCACCACGCTGGCATTCCATTCACACTTGTCACGGTAGGTCTTCACAAACTGCCAGTAACGTATGTTGGCAAGCAGATAGCGACGGTAGAGTAACTGTTGCTTGTCCAGGTCCGTGACGGATGCCTCAGTATAGGCCACATAGCGGTCAAGGGACTCCTCAATCCCGACCACTGCATCTATCAGGATGGGCCAGACAGCATCACAGCTGGCGTTCTCAATAAGCTGGCTTTCCAGAAAAAGGGAGGTGGTGTAAACCGCCATCTCGTCCAGCCCGCTTTCAAGACGGGCCCGCCGGAAAGAGTCCCAGAGCATGCCAACGCTGAGGCCTGACAGGAAAATCACCAGAGTCAGTGCACCCGCCAGAACAACTCGGTTTGCCATTCAAATCAGCAGGGGTTTCTGCAGGTCTTTAAAAAAATGCGGGGAAACCCAACACAAACCACCGGGTGTGGTCTCCCCCCCACCAAAAAGGAGTCAACGTGTGTTCTCCCGACCAAAAAGGAGTCAACGTGTGCTCCCTCCACCAAAAGGAGTTACCAGGTGTGCTCCCACCTTTTAGGAAAAGGTGGACCAAAAAGGAATTACTAAGTGTGCTCCCTCCACCAAAAGGAGTTACCAGGTGTGCTCCCACCTTTTAGGAAAAGGTGGACCAAAACGAGTTACCAGGTGTGGTCTCCCTTAAGCCAGGCATACACTGCCAGAACAGTAGCCGTTGCTATGGCCG
>DSCG01000039.1 GCA_011049195.1 archaeon | reverse complement strand
GTAAGGCTCAGTCCCAGCCATTTTACAGTTTCCAAAGTTACCCCCATGCAAACGAATATATTGATGCAAAACAGCAGTTGGTGTGATTAGAATGTGACGTGTGAGTGCTGTGGGTGGAATGAGAGGTGTGGGTGCTGTGGGTGGAATGAGAGGTGTGGGTGCTGTGGGAGGAATGAGCGGTGTGGGTGCTGTGGGTGGAATGAGTGGTGTGGGTGGAGTGAGTGGAGTGCGTGCTATGGGTGCCGTGAGAAGAGTGGGAGGCGGTGACCTGACCACTGCTGTAGCCGGGGCCTGTGATGCTTGCACGCCCGGGCAACATGGCCAGAGAGGCCGCCATTATCAGAGAGGCGGAAGACACCAGTTTGTTTTTGTTGAAAAAAGCACTTTCGTCGGACACCAGCTCCTTAAGCTTTCTTTTCAGATTAGTCATAATAAACTTACTTTCCGGAGTATTTATTGTTTTTTCAGGGAGGCGGGCCGGGGAGCCGCCCAGGAGGTCATCAGGGCCCGGAATTCGGGGTCTTCGTCCATCTTTTGTAACAGGTGTTCAACCATAGCTCCGTGTATATGACATCTCCGGTCCAGAGGCATTTTGATGTTGAGGCTACCAGTCTGCCGGTAGGCCTCCAGGGGACAGCTACCACAGAAGGGCTGGAGGGCACAGGCATCACATAGATTTGCCAACCCGCAGGATGCCACCATCATGCCTTTGAGGACGGGACTGTTCAAGAGCTGGTTGAGAGGCTGATCCACGGTGCCCAGCTGGAACTCCTCAAACATACGTCCCTCGTCACAAGTATAAACCCCGCCATCAGGGGAATATGCCAGCTGTCCAAGGCCCGCTCCGCAGGGCATCTGTAATTCACAGTAACCGGGGTCCTGTTCTGAGAAAAATTTTCCGGCGATTATACGGGTTATACCTTCATCAAATTTAACTCCGTCTTTGTTAAGTTGGTAAATGTAATCAACCACCTGCTTCCAGACATTCACAAATTCTTCCGGGGTGTAACCCAATCGTTTCCATTCTTCGGGAGCCCGGCCGAAAAACCCAAGATATTTGAATCGGATGCTGTCAAATCCGAGTTTAATGTATTCATCAACAATATCCTTCCAATGTGGAAGTGAATGTTTGGTTATTACTGGGAGAGCATGCAGACGGGGGTAGTCCAGCTCCCGGAATTTCCGTATGGATTTTACCACGTCATCATAAGTTCCGCCACCACTGATGTATTTTCGGTGAAGGTTATGAAGGGACTTCGGCCCGTCAAGGGAGAAACAAATACCGATTTTATGCCTGATAAAAAAATCACGCTTCTCATCAGACCATTGGGTGCCGTTGTGAATCATGGAAAATCCCACAGTCTTGCCGGTCTGTCTGGCCAGTTTTTCTGAGCGTTCAACTATGGTCCGGATGGCCTCAAAATTCAGGAGGGGCTCCCCGCCACTGAACTCCACCACCTGGATTCGTGCCGGTGACTGAAAGACAAAGTCGGCGACCTTTTTCGCGGTTTCGGGGGTCATTTGGCTTCGGTTTTCGGTGCTCGCGTAACAGTAAGTGCACTTCAGATTGCACCGGTTGGTAACCGCCACCACATGCAGGGAGGTTCCGTTGTAAATATGCCAGAATTTACGTTTCATGCGTGAGCCAATCCCAAGAATGGTTTCAGGAGTGAACGCCAGCCCGCTTTCAATCAATTGTGAGAACAGACGGGGATTTTTGTGGACGGAGTGAGAGTTTAGTTGTTTCAGGTCATCAGTATTAAGCATAGTCCATCCACCCAAGTGGTTGGTCACCAAAAATTTATCATTCACTTTTTTTACCCTGAAAGAAGGGACATCATAAAGGGGGTCATTCATTCGCGAGCCTCCAGCAAGTAGTTGAATTTTTCATATACTTCCGACTCAGGGATTGGAAGTCTGAAAATCAGATAAGGCCCTGCTTCTTCAAAACTGGACCCAAAAACCCGGATGGCCGTGTCTCGGGGGTAGAACAAGGTGTTCACTCTGAAAATTGACAGATTATTAAGCGTCATCACACCCTTCATCAACTTCACCAAATTTTTCTTCCCAGATTTTTGCAATGTCCTCTTCACTTTCTTCTGTAGCCGGAAAGCTGTTGGCCAAACCGGTCAGCAGAGCCTCACGCACTCCCTGGTTGCGGGACAGTTGGACGGCATAGAAAGCTGCGGCAGTCAGTTCATCATAGAAAGTCTGACCCAACTTTTCCAGATCCGCGTCTCCGACCACGGGGTTGCGGGGCTTGAGAATGACAAACACGGTTTCCTCAAGAGAACCATCCAGCATGACATATGCCTTGTCCATGAGAGTGTAAGCTGCACTGTAAATAAGGTCAACCGGATATAGTTTGGGATTTACCCGGACGGTCACCAACTGCCTTTCAGGGTCCGGTTCCACAAAATGGTGTTTGGGGGGCATAAAGCTTGGGAGGGCGGGGGCGTAAATAAAACTTACGGAAACAGTAGCCAGGAAGCCAGAAACCCCACAGACATGAAAGGTGCAGAGGGCAGGTAGCCCTCAAACTCAAATGATGCCAGCAGGGTGTAGATTGCCATGAAGGCAAGGATTTTCAGGGTGTTCAGTGGAAAAAGTAGCAACATAATGATGGTCAGAGGAATGGTGACGCTCTTAATGAAGGGCAGACGACGGGATATGACAAACGGTATGACGACCAAAACCCCCACGAGAGAAACCAGACGGAAGCCGGACAGGAAAGGGGCCACTATAACCGGCAATAGGTTAAGGGTGGAGAATTTAAGCCGGAAACTGATTTTTCGGGTGGTCAGGGCTTCAACGAACATAAAGATGGATGCTATTGCGAAAAAAACCAGAAAGGGGAAGGTGAAATAAAAATCATTTGAAGGGTGAAGCAGGGAAATCATCGCTGTAAAAAATTTCACATCCCCCGCCTTCCAGAATTCAAGGAAAAACAGGAGGAGTGAAAAGGCCCAGTAGTATGCTTGATATCTGAGGTAAGTCGTGAAAGAAAGCAGTGAAGCGGACTTAATAAAAAATACCAGATTGAGTATGAAGGAAACAGCGAATATTCTGATTATCAGGCTGTTCGGGATGCGGTGGTGCTTCAGGTCGTAGCGGGCACCTTTGAGTGAAAACACAATCAGAGCCGGGCCGAAGAGCCAGTCAGTCGCATTCAGCATCCACTTTCACCTGGTTTTGTCCGGAGGGTAAAAAGACTGAAAGGTTGTAACGCTGAAGCCCGGGATAAATGATTGCCGGGGTCCGGTTAGTCCATATCAGTCTCATGCCCTGAAGAATTTCAATATTGAAGTGACAGGATGAGGGGGTGTCCAGTTTGCTTTGGGCGTAAATAATCAGGTTGCCGTCGCGACCTCCTCCCGGCAGTTCGGAACCTTCTGAAACCGAAACATTGAAAAGAACTACTTTTTCAGAGTTTTTGGTCAGCAAAAACACCGTCACCGAAAAAACCACCACAAAAAACAGTATCAAGTCAAACCAACGGTTTCCGGCCACACAAAAAGGAATTCATACAGTTTAAATATTCCCCGGCCTAAAAATTCTGATGTTGCGGTGGTTTAGGGGAGCTCTTGTAGCTTTTTTGATGATTTTTCTAGTCACAAATCAGGCTCGGGCCGGCTACATCGCAAAAGTGTCCATCCGGGACCCCAGTGGTAATGTGGTGGTGACGGATGCGATCATGAGTCATAGTTGTGGAACGGGAGGAGATGAT
>DSCG01000012.1 GCA_011049195.1 archaeon | reverse complement strand
CTAAATTTAATATCCAGCTGAATGACGGCGGCACCAAGGCAGAATCAACCTCCGAGGCAGAATCAATCTCCGAGGCCATTGCTAAATTTAATATCCAGCTGAATGACGGCGGCACCAAGGCAGAATCAACCTCCGAGGCAGAATCAATCTCCGAGGCCATTGCTAAATTTAATATCCAGCTGGATTACAGCGGCACCAAGGCAGAATCAACCTCCAAGGCCGCTGTTAAATATCCCACTCTTTATACCTGCCGGGACTATTACGACCTGCACAAAGCCAGACAAATGCAGGACGGCCTGCCTAAGGACCTGCCCAAAAAGGAACAGGAAAGGCTGGAGGTCATGACTTACTCTGATCCTATCAAGTATATTATTTACCAAAAGAACCAGGACATCCTGAAAAGCTATCGGGCCTTTCAACAGGCCATTGAGAACCAGGCCAACCTGCTCCATCAGAATTACGACAAGGCCATGGAGCGTGTGTCTAAAATTCTTGAGGGCGCCAACCAGCGGCCGGAGGTGAAAGTGGCTTATGATTCCCACGAAAAAATAAGACAGGACATCTACAAGGCATACGCCGAAAACGTGGCCACGTGCTACGGGGAAATTGATGAAAATGGCAACCCTCTGGAAGAGTCCAGTCCCCTTGAAAGAATGGCGGACTTACTCTACAGCAACATGACCAACAAAAACCAGGCCACCGAAGCCACCACCTGATTTTTAAAGCCTTGGGGGGGACCCTGATGTGCTTGGCACCCCTGACTACATTTTTGGACTGGTTCTGTTGGCCGTGCTGGGCTACTCAGCTATTCGCAAAAAATTCACTGCCCTCTACGCCCTCTTCACATCCCTTCTGCTCAACGTCATCCTAAAATACTTGAGTTCACATCCGACTGCACTCTTCACTCCCAACGTGGGCCCAAGTATGGTCATACAGGTGTTTACAACCTTGGGTTTTGAATTCCATTTTCTGTGGGTGCTTGCATTGGCCTATGTGATTTTCCGTCCGACCTCATGGTGGTCCACCCTATCAGCAGGCCTCATCGGTTTGGGTATGGGCTTCTGGATAAAAAAGAAATCCCGAAAAATAGTGGAGGGGGCCCAGGAGGTCCGCAGAAAAACTTTTCACACCATCGCCGGTTTGATAATGGGGTTGGTTGCCATTGTGGTCAGCCAACGGGCAGCCATTATGATTGCCGGCATCGGCCTGATTTTTACTTTCGCTTTTCCATTCGCCAAACAAACCGCTATGGGGAAGGTGGCCAAAAGTATGATTCGTAGTGAAGAGGAGGACCCGGGAATGACTCTGTTCAAGTTCGGTCTGGGTTGCCTGCTTCCCTTACTACTGAACCAACCTTGGATTGTTCTCGTCATCGCCATCGGCGACGGCATGTCCGCCATGATTGGCAGGTTCTTCGGTTCCACCAAACTTTACAAGCAAAAAAGTCTGGAAGGCACCCTGGCGGGGTTTTTGGGGGCCTGGGCAGTGGCCATGCAGTTCGCCCCAACCCCTTTGTTGGCGGCAGTGGTTTATGCCCTCACTGAGCTCTTTGCACCTTTGGACGACAATCTCATGGTGCCCATCGTCCTCAGCCTGCTATATCTGCCCTGGTCCCATGTGATAACCTGGACCCTGGCCCTGTTCTAAAACCATTTGTCCAGATGTCCCTGAGCACCTTTGTCCATACAGGCTGTGAATGCAACTACACTACTCTCCACCCGATTCTGTGAAAATCCGTGTTCATCCACCAACAATCCCAGCAGGCGTTCACTATCCGGGTTTTTCCATGCCGGTCTGACATCCACGACTGGAGGCGCAGTGAAGAAATCCAGAAGGGTTTCCGGGTCGGCCCATTCACTTTTCCAGTCCCGCTTCAGTTCCTCCAGAACCTCCGATTCATTTTTGTTTTTCACCATGTCATACGCTTTCTTGGGGCCTATCCCTTTCACACCACCGGGATTATAATCAGTGCCAATGAGCAAACCCATCAACCGAAGTTTGGTCTGGCTCAAGCCCAGTCGGTTCAGATTGGCCCCGAGGTCTATGACTTCAGGCCGAACCTCCACATAAACCTGCTTGCGGGGCACTTTACGTTTACCCGTCACAGTCACGTTCCGCAGTAGGCGGGGGGCCCCAAATAACAGGGCATCAAAATCCTGGGAGGCCGCCGCCCAAACCACCCCCTCACGGGCCATGAAAGCCGCCTGAGCTTCCCCTTCACTGGGGGCCTGAACCCAGGGCACCCCCATGGTCTCCAATAAACGCTGGGCTCCTTTAATCATATACGGTTCAAGTTTAGCAGTCTGCTGGGCATATTTGTGAACGGCTTCCCAATCCCCCCTGACTTTGGCATCCTCCAGTTTTTCTGTAGCTACCGCTTTGCGGGCCGCTCTCTCCTCCGCCACCATTTTGAATGGAGGTGGGGGACCATCAAAAACATAACAGGGGCGGATGCCCGCCTCATAAAGTTTCACAGTTCTGTAAAACAAACCGGAGAGGTGGGAAGTGACGTTGCCCCGGGCATCCATGAGGGGCGTGCCATCCCTCTGACGGATAATTGACAAAAACTGGTAAATGGTATTGAAGGCATCAATAGCTATGGTCTGGCTGGACATTCTGGCCAGTTCCACTGTTTCTGCGTCCATCAGCTCCTGGAGTTTAACCCCCATAAAAAAGGGTGGAGAGGGACTTTATAAACGCTTTAATAACACCCCGGAGTTCTGAAAGTATGATGAACCGCAAACGGGTTTACCTTGGGGGAATAACTCTCATGGCGCTCATCTGGCTCTTCTCCTTCCTGACCCGGAAGGATGCTTTGTGGGCGGGACAAGCCATGACCTGGTCGGCTTTGGTAATGCTGGCGGTGGCTCTGGCCGGTTTGGTGGTCAAAGATGGCATGGAAAAATCTTAAACTGTTTCTGGTGGATAGTCGCCGGCTTCAGCCTGACACCATTATGAAGAAACTGCAGCAGTTCAGGTTCAACGGTCAGGAAGGTTGTCAAAATTTTGAAACCTGGCGGGAGTTCAACGAAATACGTTTTCAATATCTGTTTGTTATACCACGCTACGTCAGGGTTTCCCACCTCCGGGGCCAAAAACTTGAAGAGGAAAAAGTGAAGATGGACACCATCACCGCAGTGGAGTTCCATGTCAGGGCCAACGGCATTGTGGAAGCTTACGGCTCACCTTTATTGGTTGAGCGGGCCATGGATGCGGTTTCAAGTTTGGGCAGGATGGAACCCATCACCTTTTCACAGAAGGATTTCAGCAGGATGATGAAGACCGCAACGGACATACGCAAAGTGAAAATCCACGGCACGGGGGATGAAAAAGTGACCGAGGTGGTGATGAAAGGTAGCGGACTGACTGATTCCGGGGAAGTCAAAAAATACATTAAAACAGGCAAAATCCGGGAAATTCAGGGCAAATTGAATCTTCGGACGGGGGCTTTCGGCTTCGCCATGAAAGAGAACGAGGTTAGGTTTTTCATCAAGAACCCTGAATCAGACCAAGCTGACATGGAGTTCTTTGTGGATATGATAACTTCAGCTTGATGCATTAAGGAATTCATGACCCTGAAGCAGGGGGGTTGGAGTTCTTTGTGGATATGATAACTTCGGCTTGATGCATTAAGGAATTCATGACCCTGAAGCAGGGGGGTTGGAATTCTTTGTGGATATGATAACTTCGGCTTGAGGGGTCCTTTCACGTTCCGGAAGGGGGAGGCACTTCAAGCTTTTCCTTCTTGAGACCCTTTCGGGTCAGTTTGAAAGTCTGAATTTCAGGAGT
>DSCG01000020.1 GCA_011049195.1 archaeon | reverse complement strand
AGCACCGCCGCCAGGGAAACCACCGAGACGAAGAGCCACATATAAAACAACACCTGAAGGATGGGCCGGGTGGCCAGACCTTCCAACGGGGCGAAAAGAGTTATCAACACGGGGGTGGCCAGCAGAGCCCCGAAGAAGATGAGCATGAAAATCTCCCTACCCGGGCGGGCCTTGTCCTCGGTTCCCTTGATTTCAAATGAAAAGCTCATAAGTTTAGGGATTAATAACCGGCCCAGCATGAAGAGCAGGACGGGGAAAATAAAGCCAACACCCACAAAGACCGCTATAACCACCCAGGGGTTAGCGGTGGCCTCCCCAAAAGCCAGCAACTCCAGCACCGTGGCCGGCAGTCTGAAGGCTTCCACTACCAGCTTCAGGATGGCTCCGGCGAAGGTGAGGTCCGTCCACCGCAGGCCGAAATTTATCAGGCCCAGGGTCAGGTTGCTCTTATAGAACATAACCAGAGCCATAAAGGAAATCATTTTGGAAA
Organism: archaeon; assembly: GCA_011049195.1. Taxonomy (GTDB): domain Archaea; phylum SpSt-1190; class SpSt-1190; order SpSt-1190; family SpSt-1190; genus SpSt-1190. The sequence goes on along the minus strand of DSCG01000020.1, from coordinate 3,563 downwards.
TCCGGGCGTCAAAAAGTGAATAACGAAGCCAGTAATCTATGAAGTAATAGATGAAGATGGCAGGGATAAGATACTTCATGAAAAATAGGTAGCCCTCCGGCGGGGCAATGGAGACATTGAGCAGATGGGTGGTGAGCAGGTTGACGAGGCCGTAAGCCATGCGGATGGGTTCATTGATGAAGGTGTCCCAAAATAGGATGTTGATGCGGAAGCCGGAGTAGTAGACCAGCATGGAGTAAAGCAGAAACACCATCTCCCCCTGCATCACCTGTTGCTGGTGAATGAAATCGTGGAGGGAACTCAGCAGGGCCTTGGCGATGGTTATCAGGAAAAACAGGCTCAGACCGGTCTGGACGATAGTCAGTATATCCATTTCATCTCACCTTTTTTCTGTTCAACTCTTCTTCCGAATTGCATCCTGTTGCTTGGACACCGTGGAGGCCCCGGCCTTGCGGAGCTCCACAGCCGTGGACATGCGCATCATGCTGAAGAAGGAGTTGAACAGCCGCATCACCACCATGAGTATGAGGAACCCTGCCACTCCCCCCCAGGACAGGCCAATGATGAAATTACTCACCCGGACATAAATACTGGTGAAGTTCAGGACGGCCACGGCAATGGCGGTGACCGAGACGTTGAAGAGCAGGCGGGTGCGGGCACTGATGCCCCAGGCGAACCCCAGCAGGAAGTCGGTCACCAGGAAAATGAAGAGGGCGGAGAAAACCAGGGAGAACACCTGCTCCACCACCGTGGTGGTGAAGAAGGTCTGGGTGAGTTTGAAGAAGCCCAGGGTGATGGCCAGAGTGAAAATCACATTCATGACCTTGCCGGCTTCAAAATAGACTTCAATCACCATCCACACCAGCAGGGCGAACATGATGAAGGCCCGGAACTGGTCGGAGTCCTCGTTGGGGTTGAGGTTGGGCAGAAAGCCGGAAGCCCTGACGGCCTGAAGCACATCCTGAAGAACATCAAACATAAAGTTGGACTCAAGGGCGGAGTCGGCGGAGGTCCCGGCATTCTGGGCCCAGACGCCGGGCAAAACCACCAGCACCAGAGCCAGTAGCGCCAGGGCAGTCATCCGCCCTTTCATTCCTTTTTCTCCTCCTCTTCCTGGCCCACTTTAAGGCCTTTGTTAAGCGAGGCAATTGACATGCCCGCCTCAAGGGCCTGCTTGACCGACTTCAGGGTGGAAGAGGTAGCCTCCGCCGTGAGGGACAGCTGGGCCAGAAACACTGACACCAGGGCCAGCCCCAGCATGAGCAGGAGGAAGCTCTGGCCTATGGTAATGCCCACAAAGGAACCGAGGGCTGTTACCAGTTGGGCGAAGGCACCCGTCATCACCGCAATCAGGGAGCCAAAGGCCGCGATGAGCTTGCGGGTGGCTGTCTTGAAAAAGGTAAATACCAGCACATCATTCAGCAGGTTGAATATGATAAAGAAGGGCAGGATGCCGTAGATGAGCAAGCACTGCCAGCTTGGCATCTTCTGGGTGATGAGCTGAACTGCAACCTTGTTGTCGCCACCCAGATTGTTCTGGAGGTCGGCCTCCAGCTGGTAGTCATTAAGCAGGCCGAAGAACTGGTCCTGTGAAAAACTGGCATAGCCACCGGCCTGACCGCTGACATTCACAGAGGAGTTCTGGCTGAGACTGATGGAGTAGCGACCCATAGTGCAGTTGCCGTCAGTATAATTGTAGTTATCCCCCATCAGTGTGGCCGGCGGATCCAAACCTTCAGCAGTTACACTAAGAGTATATTCCACAGGGTCGCACAAAGCGTGTTTGCCGGAAATTTCCAGCTCCCCTGCGGCGAAGATGCTCATGGCGTAGGGGTTGATGAAAGGACAGTAGGTGGCCCCGCCACCGAATACCCCTTCCACGCTCTTGCGGAGTCCCAGAAAGGCCTTGCCGAACTTGGAGGTCGGGGAAAAAGTGGCCATAATCAGGAGGAGCATGACCACGCCAAGGAAAAGCCAGATGTTGTCGCTGATGCCACGGCGCATATTATGCAAGGGCCCCGGGCAGTTATATGCGTTGTGCTGGGGCCTCAGGGCAGTCTCTCCTCTTTTTTGCCGGCGAAGGTCTCAAAGAGGGCATCGTCCATGACCTTTTTGGCCAGGCCGTGACCCAGCTCAGCAGCTTCCATCTGGGCCTTGGCGCCGGCACGGGCCACTCCACCCAGCCAGGACAGCACCACCGAGGCCACAGAGAGTATGATTATCACACCAAAAAAGGCCGCCCCGGTGGTTAGCTCAGCGATTTTGGCCAGTTGCCACACGAACTTGGAAAACCAGCCCGTCTGGATGAGCACCAGGGAGCCGAAGAAGACTATGAGGTTCTTGGTGGTGCGGGAGAGGGTGCTGAAGCCCACGATGTCCCTCAGGAAGAAGAAGACCACCAGGAAGGGCAGAAGGCCGAACACCAGGAAGCACACCCACATGGGCATCTGTGAATTGAACTTGATGAAAGTGTCTGATTGCGAATCGTAGTCGTTGAGGCTCTGAGACAAAGCCTGAAGTGAAAGGGTGCCGGTATATGGCACCCCTCCAGCGATTAATTCAAAATTCACCATGGCCTGTTCATCCACTTCAAGAATCAGTGAGGTTATGTCTTTGTAGGTTAGAAGTTCCGGGTTCAAGTAATGCCCCCCAGATGACGGTAAAGGGGACCCCAAACCGGTTATTGAGCCGGACAGAACTGCAAAGAAAGGCTCCATCATGACATCACCCGATGTGAGCTCCAGCCGGCCTCCTGCTGAAAACATGCGGGACAGGTATGGGTTGGCGTAGGGGCAATAGACCTCATCAGTCAGGGCCATGACCCGGATGATGTTGCCTATGATGGGGATACCCGTGACGGTGGAGGACAGGTTGCCGGTGCCCTGCTTGAGCAGCTGGTCGGTCTGGGCATCCTCCCTGCCAATGCGATAGGCCACCAGGCCCAGGAGCAGCACCAGGATGAGCAGGCGTTGCATGACCTGGGAGGCGGATACACCCATACAAACGATATATATACTGTCTATTTATTGGTTAGTAATGGCCCCCGGCGACTGGTTCAGGAGCAAAAGGCCCCTAATCCTTTTTGGACTGGGCATTCTGGCCTTTTTCGGCGGGTTGGGCATGCTAGTGCTGACCGTCCCGGAAACCACAGTCAACTGGGCCGGCTGGGGTCTTATGGCCCTGGGTCTGGCCATGGTGGTAGTGCCAGTTATAATAGAATTTATCAATATACGCAGGGAAGGCAAAGGGGGGTTCCGGAAGTTTACTCTGGGCATAAGCCTGCCGATGGGTGGAGGCAACAGCTGGTTCAACACTTTTTTCAAAATTCTGGTCATAGTCATGGCCTCCGTGGCCCTGCTCATGCCCTTCGTGGCGGTTTTCCTGCCTGCCACTGACCGGATAAATGATGTCCCCTTGTTGGTTGATTTGGGGGTGAGCCGGGACCAGGTGGTCGGGGCCATGATAAAGTGGTTTATACCCACCAACCAGATTTTCACGGAAAGTATTAACATCACCCTCCAGAACCAGCCCTATCACATCGTGGCCCTGACCTTCTGGAATGT
>DSCG01000048.1 GCA_011049195.1 archaeon | reverse complement strand
TTCTTTGTGGATATGATAACTTCGGCTTGAGGGGTCCTTTCACGTTCCGGAAGGGGGAGGCACTTCAAGCTTTTCCTTCTTGAGACCCTTTCGGGTCAGTTTGAAAGTCTGAATTTCAGGAGTCTTCCCTTTTTCCATATTTACCTCGGCAGAGTAACCATCAGCCAGGGCTCCGGGATTAAGCACCACAGTCTTGCCTATGCGGTCCACCCCGCGGGCCTCATGAATATGGCCGGAAACCACCAGGTCCGGCTGATATTCTTCAACCATGCTTCTCAGGAAGGGAGACCCCACATGCCGGCCGGTCCATAAACGATCCACTTTGGTGTCAAAGGGGGGCACATGAGTCAAAAGCAGTTTGCGACGCCCGGGGTTTTTGAAATGTTCATGCACGGGTTCGTAAGACATCATGGAACCCACGTCAGTATCAACCCAGGTGGCTCCTTCAAACCCGATTACATCCACATCCTGGAGCCTGACCGACTTACCGTGAATATTCACGTCCTTCATTTGTTTCCGGACGTCATCAGGGTCCTCGTTGCCCGGCACAGCCAGCACATGGGGTGATGCCTGTTTGAGCAGTTTTAACTCATCCGGCACGATTGAGGCGGGACCAAACGGAGTGAAATCACCCGCCACCAGCACGGCATCCGGCTTCTCGTCCAACTGGGAGATGGTGCGGTAAAGTTTATCAAGGTCGCCATGGATGTCGGCGAATATCAGGAGTTTCATGCGGGTTTTTCTCTCCCCGGTTTAAAACGCCAACGGATAATTACAAACCCCTCCCAAAAAAGTTATAATGACCCGGGCGTGGGCTCTGGATGAACGAAGCTGCCAAGTATCTCATGGTGGCCCTGGGTGTGTCCGCTCTGGCATGGCTGTTCATTTTCCCAGCCTGGCGTCCTGTTGAAAACCAATTGGTGATAAACGACCTCATTCAAACCGGAGACAGTATCAGTTTTGACATGACTTATGGAGTCCCTTGGAAGAACTCCTGCTTTGTAGTGGTTTATGGTCCCTTCGTCTTTGACCGGCCAGGCCATGAAGAAGGCAATAACATCTATGTGCTCACCTCCCGAACGGGTACCCTCAAAGACACCCTTGCACTTCAGGAAGGAACCAGCCTTTCTGTTTTCAAGGCCGAGCTTTGGTGTGACAACGACATGCTAGCCGAGGTCGAACGGGCGCTTTAATCCTCGCCACCAAAACCCTCAGTGTCATCTGCGTCGTCCGAACCGGCGGCGTCATCCCCCGAACTCCCACCATTCTCCGCATCTTCGGCGTCAGCGTCATCCTTGGCGTTCTTCAGGCGGACCTTGTGTTCAATGGTGTCCGTTAGTTTCTTAAGCACTTTCTCTTCCGGGGTGCCGGTTATTTTGTTAATGGCCCACGCCACTTCAGGAGCATATCTGATAAAGATACTGCGTCTTTTCTGCTTGAGCTTCTCGCGGCGGACACCTGCCATGTATTTCTTGACCCCGCGGCCGGCCGCCATCACTGCGAAGCGGATTTCCTTGACCACGTCTGGGTCCTGGGCCACCGCCTGCTTGCCGGCCGACATGTAGGGCACGTAGGGTGACAACAGGTTGACCACCACCGTCACCGGGGCGTTGTCAATGTCCCCGATATTGTAATTCTTCCAGTTGATGTCCTTGACGGCCTGGTGGATGGCACATGCTCCCGCATCAAAGAGCAGGGGGGTTTTATTGGCAAACCGCATAATTTCCAGTTTATCCCCGTCACCCGAGGTGCGACCCGCTCCTCCACCATAGGCCACGGCGGCCTCAATCTGGAAGGGGATACCTCCACGATAGGTGGTGGGTTTGCGGGTGATGACCTGAAGGAATTCGGGCTTTAGGGTGTCCTCCAGACTCTTGGTCAAACTATCTTCTTCTATAGGGATAAGTCCGTCGGTGGGAGGAGACAGTAGTTTTACCTTGGGGAAAACCGCCACGATGCGGACGGCCTCCTGATAGGTCAGTTTGGCGGGCTCCCGGTTTTCCTCAACCTTGGCCTTGGCCAGAATTTCCTTGGCCTTGTTGGCACTCACCCGGGAGAAGTAGGTCTTGAGGAAGTGAAGCAGGGTTTTGGAGTTGGTGGCGACTGATGCCATTCTCACCAGATCATCAGGAGTCACCCCCAGCGGGTGGGGCAACATCTCCTTGGGTCTGGCAGGGGTCTTGGTAACGCTACGTTTCCAGACAGTCTTCTCCTTGGTGGGTTCAATGAAGGTTATCTTGGCGTGGGGGTTGGCGATGGCCGTCCGCCTCAGGTATTCGTAGGCACTCTGTTCCCCACGACGGTAGGTGACCTCCTGAAACTCGGACACCAGCTTGGTGCCGTGCCAGTCCACATCCACCCGACTCTCGTCCAGCACCTTGGCCACGTTCTTGTCAGCATCAATCTTCAGGAAAACCACCGCGGCTTTCTGGCCCGTGGATGAAATGACCTTGGTAGGTTTGCCCGTGGTCATCTGTGAAAACAGGATGACGCCGGCCGCCCCGATACCCTGCTGGCCACGACTCTGAATGTAGCGGTGGAACTTGGTGCCCGACAACATACTGCCAAATACCTTGGGCACATATTCAGGGGGGATGCCCGGTCCGTTGTCCTCAACAGCCACCACGAAGCCACCGTCTTTAGTCTCTTTGATTTGCACTTTGATTTCCGGGGCGATGCCATACTCCTCACAGGCATCTATGGCATTGGTTACGTATTCGTGGATGGCTGTAGTAAAACTCTTGATAGGTCCGGAGTAGCCCAGCATGTGCAGGTTCTTACGAAAGAACTCGGCCACGCCGACCTCCCTGAACTTGGTGCCAAAGTCGTCTCCCAATCCCACATATTAGGGAAAACCCACGGTATATAAGTTTTTGGCCTTATATGCCGTTTTGAGCCCTCAAACCCGCTAAACGGGCTTCTACGTAGCGATAAACGGCGGAATGAGGCGCTCCATGCACCAATCTTTCCAGAGCTTCCCGGAAAACTTTCAGCTTTTCAGGAGAACCCACGGCAGTCACCTTGCTGTCACCTATGTGAATTTTAAGCCCCAAAGTCGCTTCAAAAAACTTTTTGGCCTTGCCCTTCTCTCCGATTATGCGGGCTTTTTGTCTTTCCAGAGCAGCCTGGTTGGTCACCACCTCCTCAATATCAAAGACGGCCAGTTGATGGTCATCCCCAAACAAATCAAAAGCCTGTTTGGGGGGCATGCCCTGGCTGATGGCTTTAACCACGTCCCCCGCCTTCATGACTTTGAAACCGTCCTCCCCAATAATGGTGACCAGGCACTCTTCAATCTTAAGAGTCACCCCCGCCATGCGTTCAATAGTCTTCTTGACCTCTCCGCCTTTACCAATGAGCAAACCCACCTGGTCCTCTTCAACATTTATACAAGTAGTCACCATTCACTCACCTGTTTCTTCACCGGTCTCCCGACCTTTAACCCGTTTGACCAGAGCTTCCACCTCACTTTCCGGTCTCTTAAAGAAGTTTGCCAGGTTGGTCAGGTCCCGCCTCAGGAACTCATCGGCCCGCGGGTGACGAATGTCCACCGCCTGGCCCACATCAATCAGCACGGGCCGGCCATCCTCCATCAGCACATTATACTCACTCAGATCGGCATGAACCAGCCGAGCCACCTGATAGGTCCGTTCAACCTGGCTTACCAGTTCATCAAATAACTCCTCACTCCTCTGGACCCCCTTGAGGTGTTTCATTTGTGGGGCGGGATTTTCACCACCCACACAACCCATTACCAACACGTTGGCGTGAAAGGCATACGGCCGGGGCACCGACACTCCGGCGGCATACATCCGAGACAGATTGGAGAATTCCTTGCGGACCCAGAGTTCAATCACAGTGCGACGGTTCTTGCCGATATTACTGTAACGGGGGTCGCCCTTGAGATATTTCCAGATAGTTTCAAATGCGGGAGCCTCCACCCGATAAAGCTTGACGGCCAGGGGCTCATCGTTGGTGGCCATGAAGACCCGAGCTTCTTTGCCTCCCGAAATTTCGCCCTCAAGACGGTCAAAGATGCCCTTGTTAAACAGCCGGAGCAGGACCATGAGAGTCTGTTTGTCAAAGACCTTGCCCCACACCTTGCGGTCCATG
>DSCG01000051.1 GCA_011049195.1 archaeon | reverse complement strand
ATCGGTACCTACAAGTACGACCTGTTGTCCAACTATGGTGTAGTGTTCAAGTCCGGTGACGGAAGTACATCCGTCCAGATGCTTGTCCCCAGGAGCCAGAACAAAGTGAAGGTTCTGCTCGGCAAGGAAGGAGCCTCTGTGTCAACCGGTGATGTATCATACACCTACGTTGCTCTGAACAGTGAAGTTGCTGTGCTTGACAGTGAAGCCAACACCAACGTACCGCTGATAATTGTCGGTGGTCCGTACGCCAACACTCTGGCTGCTGGGCTCGTCAGTACTGCTGACGCTGAAACCTTCTTCGGTTACAGCGCCACCACTGGCACCGGCAAAGGTGTGGTCAAGCTGTACGACTCCAGTGAAACTACCTGGGGCGTGGATGCCATGCTGGTTGCTGGTTGGGCCGCTAAGGACACCAGAGCTGCTGCCTACATCCTCGGTCAGTACATAACCGAGGCTGGCACCAAGACTCTGGCTTCCCTGAACGGCAAGACCCAGATAACCGTGTCTGGTACCACCGTTACCGGTAGTACTGTGGAAAGCACTGAGTAAATGGACCTTTGGGGGGCCTAACGGCCCTCCATCCTTTTCTTATTCAAACTTTTGGGAAAAGTTTGATCAAAAACTGACCAAAAACTTTTAAACCGCGTCTTCAAGCCCTCTCTATGGGTCTGATGCCCGCCAAGTGCCACCGGAAGATGGAACCCAAGCCTTACACCCGCAAGGCCACCAAGGTCGTCAAAAAGGCTTTTGTCAGGGGTATCCCCGGATCCAAAATTCATGTTTTTGACATGGGTAACAAGAAGAAAAGGGATTGGAAATGGCAGATTGATATGGTTGCTGAGGAGTCCCTTCAGCTACGTCATAACCAGCTGGAAGCCGCCCGAGTTACCATTAACGCCTACCTAACCAAGAAGGTGACCAAACCTCTCTTTTATTTCAAGTTCAGGGCTCATCCCCATCATATAATGAGGGAAAACCCCCTGGCTACCGGAGCTGGTGCCGACCGTTTCCAAAGGGGTATGAGGCAAAGCTTCGGCAAACCCGTGGGCTATGCCGCCCGTGTGAAGGCCGGTTCAAACATACTGTCAATTTTTCTGGATGACCTCAAATACCTGCCCGATGTCAAACAGGCTCTGAGGCTGGCCAGTAACAAGATGAGTGGCACCCACCGGGTTGAGGTCAAGGAGTTCGGCAAACTCATCTGATTGGGTCATGCCAAACGGAACCTGACCGTTCCACGCATCCTGTAAAGCTCTACCGGGTCTTAAATGATTTTCCCGGCCCTTCCAACCGTAACCTTATTTATTACCCCCGCCTGCCCCTTGCGTGTTTGGAGCCCTGTTGAGAGCAATTGGCGTCAACAAAGAGAAGAGTCAGCACCTGCCCCAGAATGATAGTGAACGCATCCAGGCAATTTACGATGTGGTGAATGAAGTCCGTGATGAACTCAGGCCAATGGGCCCCGACGGCCAGAGAGTCAGTCGCCTGGACATGATTATGGGGGGCGTGGCCCGCCTTAACCCGGAGGAGCGGGAGGCCGTCAAGCAGGAGCTGGAATCCCTGGAAGTTGATGACCAGATTATCATCTTCATAGAAAAACCCAAATCCATAGAAGAAATCGCCAAACAGATTGGTCGTAGTTACGGCTACACCGCGGCCCGTCTGAGGAAACTCATGGGTAAAGGTCGTGTGATGAGAAAGAGGGATGCCGTCACCCGAAAATACGTTTATGTCAAAATGTGAAATTAAGGAAAATGGGCCGGTCCTTCACTCTTGGCCGGCAAGCAGATTGTAAGGCTCCTCATTCACTCTCATCTTCTGAAAATATCCGGCCTGTTCCGGCTTCAGCATCCAGCCCTTCCGGAACCTGAGCCAGCCTGAGTGGGCAATCATGACCCCGTTATCCCCCGCAAACTCCGGCGGGACGGCCAGGCACTTCACCCCCCTCTCCCTGCACATAATATCAAACATGTCACGTAGCCTCCGGTTCTGGACCACCCCCCCCACCAGTAAAACCTGGCCCTTGCCTGTGTGGGCCACGGCCCGTTCGGTGACCTCCACCAGCATGGCAAAGGCGTGCTCCTGAAAAGCCCTGGCCACTCTTTCCGGACTCTCCCCCCTTGCCAGCATTCTGGTGGCGTGGGTGAACATGCCGGAGTAGCTCAGGTCCATGCCCTTCACTACATAGGGCATGTCCAGCAGGTCCCCCGACGTTCCCGCCCGTTCCGCCAGCTTTTCCAGTTTGGGCCCTCCGGGATGGGGCAGGCCCAGCTGGCGCGCCAGTTTGTCCAGGGCGTTGCCCAGAGCGATGTCCAGGGTTTCCCCGAAAACCTGCCACCCCTTCACCCCCGACCTGGCGATTATCTGGGTGTTGCCACCGCTCACATAGACCGCCACCACGTCGTCCTCTTTGGCCCCCGTGGTGTGAATGCCGATTTCCAGATGTGATATGGCATGATTGACCGGAACCAGAGGCACCCCCAACTCCTCCGCCAGTTTCTGGGCCAGCTCAGTGCCCACCTTGAGACAGGAGCCTATGCCGGGGGAAGCTGAATATGCCACAGCATCCGGCCGTTTAATCATGGCCTTTTTGACCAACTCCGGCCCCACCTCCCGGTGGTGAGTGGCAGCCTCGCTGGGACGGATACCCCCTTCCACGGGGCGGTGCATATCCTCATGGTTGGCCAGCACCCTGCCGTCCTCAACCAGTCCGACCCCGAAAGTGTGGGCGGTGCTTTCAATGCCCAAAATCACAGTCACATGAGGAATTTGTTTGTGCATTTATAATGTCCTGCTACTGTTGGGGGCTTGAAAATTTTTTGATAGCAATTATACTAACAATTATGCCTGATAAGAAGAGAACCCAAAGGTAGCCGTTTTTCAGAAGGTTTAACAGCCCCTCTCCTTTTTCAAGAACCTGTTTTGAAGCCTCGTTTTCCCCAAAAGGACTTTCTTTGAGCATGTTAAATATACATGATGCCCCAATAATTATGAGAACGAATAAGAGGATTGTTGGGACCTCCCCAACACTCAGCAGATTTCCCAATGTTTTGGACATCTTCTTCCCTCCGGAAACTTGAATGGCTACACTTTTATAACTGCTCACGGGCTTTCCGCCTGTGCTCAACCCCTTCGTGATTTTCGCCTGGACGGTGGCCGTGATTTCCACCTACTTCTCCATTTACTACCTCCTGCTTTATTTTGAATCCCGCAACCCACCCGGCAACGGTAGGATGAAGCCCCCTGTGACCGTGCTCATTCCGGCCCACAACGAAGAGGAGGGTATTTACAGGACCCTGGCCTCCCTGCGCGACATGGACTATCCTTCGCAAAAACTGCATGTGATTGTAGTTGATGACGGGTCAGGTGACGGCACCCGCCGGGAGGTCCGCCGTTTCATTCGGGCCCATCCCCGGATGGATGTTAAACTGCTGGTCAATCCCCGCAACAGAGGCAAGGCGGGCGCCCTCAACCGGGCTCTCAAACAGGTAAGCACCCCATTTCTGGTGACCATGGATGCCGATTCCGAGGCCCACCCCGGAGCCCTCAAGGGCCTGTTTGAATACGCGGATGGGGTGGCCGTGGTGGCCCCATGCGTCCTGCCCCGTAACCGCAGGGGCTGGCTGGAGCGGGTGCAGGTGGTGGAATACTTTTACTCCAACTACCTGGGCAACCTCCTGAGTGGCTTTGATGCCCAGCTGGTGGCCCCCGGCCCTTTCTCCCTTTTCCGCACAGATGTCCTGAAGGAGGTGGGGGGGTTTGACGAGCAGTCGGTAGCAGAGGACCTGGAGGTGGTCTTCCGCCTCCGCAAAAAAGGTTACAGCATGAAGCTGTCCCCCAAAGCTCATGTTTATACACGCATCCCCCACAAACTCCGCGACCTCATCAAGCAGAGGCGTCGCTGGAGGCTGGGCTTTCTGGATGCCGCCCAGAAACACCCCCGCGGTCTGGACCCCCGCTCTGAATACGGTCGCCAGAACCTGATGAACTTTACATATGCATTCCTGCTGGTGGCCATTGTATTTGTGGGCATACACCAGTTCTACAACTCCTTTGAACCTGCCATTCACTTTTTCCGCTATGTGGGTCTGGACATTCTGCCCTACCTCAAAAACCTGACTCTCAACCTGGACCTTCTACGGCTGGACCTCCAGATGATACTCTATACTGTGATTGTGGTGCTCATCACATCAATCTTCATTTTCATGGCCTCTGGTTTTCATGATGAGAAAATAAAACCCACAGATGCCCTGCTTTTCATATTCGCCTACGGGGCGGCCATAGCAACGGCTACTGTTCTGGCAGTGTATGCCTGGCTTAAGGGAGACCACACCTGGTAACTCGTTTTGGTCCACCTTTTCCTAAAAGGTGGGAGCACACCTGGTAACTCCTTTTGGT
>DSCG01000046.1 GCA_011049195.1 archaeon | reverse complement strand
TGCTCTACATGTGTCTGGCCCAGCTGGTGAAGTATGACATCTCCAGTGAGCTTGACCGTCTCTGCCTGCTGGTGGAGGAGCTGTCCGCCAGCTCGGAGGAGAAGTGGAAAAAACAGGCCAAGGCTTTCAGCAGGCGGATGCCCGCCTACTTCATGGGTGACGGCCCCCGCTTCGGGGCGGCCTACAAGGCGGCCATGATTATGGCCATGGAGGCTATGAAAGAAGATGCCGCCGCAGTCCATACTGAAGAATTTCTGCATTCACTGGTGGAGACTCTGGAAAAGGACAACCGCAAAAAACAGCTCCTGGTGCTGTTTATGCCTCCACAAGGAGCCCCGATGAGGGCCCACGCCGAGAAAATCCTGGAAACCTGGAAGTCCCACGCCCCCGTGATGGCCCTGGAGCCCGTCAAGGTCTCATCAGACCCCGTGCTCAATGACCTGTTAGGTCCCATGTTACAGATAATCCCGGTGGAGTGGCTTACCTACTGGGGGGCCATTTTCAAGGGGACGGACCCGGGTAAAACTGATATTGTGAAGAAGGTCAGAACCGGCGGGTTCTGAAGCCGGGGCTTCTAAGGTCGGGGCTTCTAATGTAAGGGGTTTTGACCAGGTCATCCAGAAAAGTCTGAACGGTTTTCCAGCCATCACACTTCAGCAAACCGGGGAGCAGGGTTTTCGGAATTTCACCGGGGTGCATTCGGTTTTCAAGTACCTGATAGGTTTCCCAGATTTTGTTGAAAGTTTCAATATTGAAGTGACCGCGTCTTGAAAAATAATTATCTTCGTGGCCGTCATATCCCCCCAGTACCTGCCTTATATTATTCGCATCTTTTTCAGTCATCAAGCCCCCATTCATAACGAGATATTGGGTTGTGTATGCGACGGCTTCACCAATGTTCTGCATTTTGAATTCGTCTTGATTAGGATTGTTCTCTTTGTGAATGACGTGGGCAATTTCATGAATCACATTCTCCTGAACCAGACGCTTGAAAATGCCTTTGAAGTCCCCGTATGATTTTTCAATACCCGGCAAACTGTTCAGGATATGACCCGCAATGTTCCGGACATAAACTGATGGCACCTCTTCATTGTATTCATGCCGAACTTCCCCCATTATTCCGGAACCGCCGATTTCTGTATTGACAATCATTCTTTCAAAGATGTGAAGTAATTGCTGGTCGGGGGCCATTTGATGGATTGAAGCCACGTTCATGGCTTCCTTTACCCACTTTTCAATACCCCTGATGTCGCTACCCATGAAACTGCGGGGACCTTGGTAACGGACCATATAAGTAACCACTAGTAGGTTGTGACTTTATAAGCTTTCAGCTCAACACCCTAAAGAGTAGCCCTCCTGCTGGCCTCCTGATTTTCCCTTACCCACTGTTCTAGAGCGTATTCCCTTTCTTTTATCAGGCCGTAGGTGAGAATTGCACTTGCCATTATTCCGTTTATGCGGTCTACCGCCTCCTTCAGCAGGGGGCTGACCTCAATAACCGGTTGGAGTTCGCTGATGGGGATTTCTGTTTGGGCATAAGCTACCAGGTCTGTGAAGTTTTTACCCTCCATGTAGCCCAGGCCCTCCCCCCTATTTGGCTCCAGGTATTCAAAGAAAACGGCCGCTATGTCTCCACAATAAACAGGGTCAAGGCTCACAGTTTCCGAGTAGGTCATGTCATATACGCCGGGCTTTTCCGGACTTGGTCGCAATCTTAGATCGGCCCCCAGCCTGCAACCTTCCACCAGGGCCCTCTGCCGGAGCTGGACTGTAGAAGGGTTCAGGGTTTTGTCAAGGTGACCTGTCCCGATGGTCTCAAGCTTCAGGGCCTCCAGAAAGTCAAGGACCATGCGGTCATCCATTTTCTGCATGTTCAAGACGGTATAATCCGCCTGAGTGAATTCCAGATAAGTTTCCAAGGTCTGGGTTGGTCTGAAGGACATGCAGTCCTGATGGGGGTTGGTTATAAATTTCACTCCCGTTCATTAGTACAGGTAACACCCTTTTCCGTTTAATGCGATTAATATGAGTGAAGGGCATTGGAAACCTATTGGGGTTACAAAATCACTGCCTTAGGTCGTTTTTCAAAAGGTCAATCATTTTTGAGATTAGGTTCAGTATTCGGGGTTCGTTTCTTTTCAAAAAATCGGGTGTTACAAAGAAACCCTTATAGTTGATTGCATTCCTGAGTTTTCGCAGACGGTCAATCAACAGAATTTCCGAACGGGAAAACTGTGGAAAGGTGTGTTTCAAGTAGGCAACCAGCGCTTCGTGACTGGAGGTTTGACGACCCTCAATACTCATCAGGGCGGTTGCAACTTCTTTCATAATTTCATAATACGCTTCCACCGCCAGCGAAGCGAATTTTTCTCTGTCCTTGGTTTGAACCTCTTCCAATCGGACATACGCCATTTTGAGCAGTGATTTGGCTCTGGCTTTGTTTGGGTGGACTTGTCGCACTTGATCTTCAAGTTCATCCCAACTTTTCATTGGAAAACCTCTAAGTCACCGAGAATCACAACCCCATTCACAATAGTGTTCAGTAATTCTTTAGGGAGTTTAGTCGGCTCTGGTTCAAAGTGGATGGAAATTTTTCTTTTGAGTTTTTTTTCAAAACTCGTGAGGTTGAGGGTTTTTTCTGTAGCAACCACCAACAAATCAATATCACTGTTTTCAACATCCTCCCCTCGTGAGGCAGAACCGAATAACACTACTGCATCTGGTACCAGATTGTGTTCCAAGAAATCTAATAGTCCCGATTTATGGAGGCGGAGTTGCAAATCCATTCTTTTGTAAATTTTGAAATTTAAAGTCATGGTGGCAACATATCCATCATAAACCCCATTTTTCTGCTTCTTTACTAGCCCGGCTTCAACCAGTTTTCCCACATGATTCTTTACAGTTGGTAACCCCAGATTTGTGAGTCTGCATAACTCACGCAGTTGAAACTTATGGGTGGGACTGTCAAAGAAAGCCCGAAGTATGCGATACGTGGTAAATTGGGTTAACATATGATAACTTTAGTTATCAGCTGATATATAAAATTATCACTCGGTTTCACAGGTTCCACAGGAACCATTGGAAACGTAGGGGCTGACCGCCTTAAAGCCGGCACCCTATGCTCTTGTGCCCAAACCCCGGGTCTCGGCGGGGCGGGGCCGTGTGGCGCGGGTGGTGCCGAAGCCTCCAAACCGGGCCGAGCTTGAGTTCGGCAAGGTCACTCTAATAGGCACCCTCCTCAAGTTAATTGGGTTGATTGACGCCTTTCTGCTCCAGCATCCCGTTCGGGGCACCGTCTTCTTTGTGTCCGGTCCCGTCTATATGCTTTCCAAGGCCATCCTGTTTGAAATCCGCCTAAAAAAATACCGTGCCCGCCGTGTGGAGCGGGCGTTCAGTTGGCTCCAGCATGACCCATCCGGCCGGCCCGTGCACACCGTCTGCCTCTTCTGTCCTGACCGGCTCCACCGAGCCTGTGTTTTTGGCAGGCACTACTGCAGTCAGGGGTTGGGACCCTATGAATGGGACCCTCCCTACAATCAGGCTCCTTACCGGCCACCTCCTGCCTTCGGAGGGGCCAGCCTGCCCTCCACCCCCAAGCCTCCGGAGGACCCGAAATTGGAGAGGATGGTGAGGGATTTGGACAGGGTGTGCAGGTTGCATTACCGGAAGTGATGTAACCTGATTTCATCCGGCAAGATTGAAAAATTAATCTAAAGGCACGTATGCCCAAACTTGTGGATGGCTCCGCCCCGGAGGAGTGATTTTTGTTTC
This sequence comes from archaeon, assembly GCA_011049195.1. Classification (GTDB taxonomy): domain Archaea; phylum SpSt-1190; class SpSt-1190; order SpSt-1190; family SpSt-1190; genus SpSt-1190. The sequence continues at coordinate 911 of DSCG01000046.1, read as the reverse complement.
TGGAAGTGGCAAAAATATTATAACTTGGCGGGGTATAACTCCAATAATGACTGAAAAGGACTATCAGGAAGTGGGGTATTTTCCTAGTTGCGCTAATAGTGGTAAGTATACTACTGGACCCCCTTCCAAGTATGGTGAGGTCCCGGGCCGTGAGTTGCCCCCCGTGGGTGATGGCTGCAAGGATTTGGTTGTGACGGGAGAGTCCCAGTTGCCGTCAGGTAAAATAGTTAAAAAATTAGGTCGCTCACCTGATGCCAAAGTTTTCCTCAAGTTTCCGAATGGTGAAGACGTCAGGATTCGTTAATAAACACTTTAGTTAGGACTATTGGATAGTAAAATCTATATACTTTGAGCGCAGGTGTTTTTGATGCCCCACGACCCTCTGCCTGCGAATCAATTATACACTGCGGAAATTGAAAGCAGGGGCGATGATTATAGTATCAATGTTGTGCCGTTCAGCCCCGATCTACTGGGTGTAGACTTTGATTACTTACTGGCTCTGACGGATGAGCGCAGGATTAACGATGACATATGTGCCCGTTTTTCAACCGTGGGCGTCTTGGGCGCAGACCAACTCCTGCGTGGGATGGTTGCTCTTGATAGTGCCCCCGCCCGGTTGGTGACCTCCTGCGATTATGACGTGATTGAGCTTCAAGGCATGTGCAACGATTGGCGCAGTTTGCAAAACAAGAATTTTCATGATTTTTGCAAACATTACACGGAAAAATTGATACCCAGAATCAAATCCAATTTTACTTACTGCACCTCAGTTGGTGCCAGGTTGAGGCAAAATGAAACCCTTGGATACGAAACTGCGGCTCTGATGTTTTGTCGGACCGCATTTGATGCACCAAAGAACAACTGGGAGCACTTGTTGGACATATACGGGCCGGGTAAACCCTGTTATGAAG
>DSCG01000034.1 GCA_011049195.1 archaeon | reverse complement strand
TTCACTTGACTTCAATACTTGAAGCCTGAAAACCCAAACCCACCAGGGCCGCGGTAATTCTTTTGCGGTGGTCACCCTGCAGTTCAATCTGGTCGTTCTTGAAGGTGCCACCACAAGCCAGTTTCTTTTTGAGGTCAGTCACCAGTTTCTTGGGGTCAACGGATTTGTCCAGACCTGATATGACGGTCATGTATTTGCCCCACCTGCGTTTCTCCGCCACCACTTTGATTTTCTGGGTTTCCTTGGCCAGGCTTTCCCAGATTTCCTCGGGCAGACCAGAGTCTCTCAGCAGGTCATCACTCACTTGTTTTCACCACCAGAATTTTAACAGAGGGTTGGGATACACTCATCGGCATACCTACTTCTTTTTGGCTGGGGCTTTCTTATATGCTTTGCCAGCCTTTTTGGGCTTGGCCGGCTTGCTGACAGGCTTGGCCGGCTTGCTGACAGGCTTGGCCGGTTTGGCGGGATGCCTGACTTTAGCCGGTTTGGCGGGCTTTTTAGACCTCCGGGTGGCGGACTTCTTATTGGCCTTTGAAGTAACGGCCCTCCGGATGGCGGACTGCCGGGTTTTGAGCTTGCGTTTGGTGACTTTCTTGGTCTTTTTGACCTGCTTGACGGCCTTGACAGTCCTCCGCTGGGTCTTCTTGCAGGCCTTTCTGGTAGCTGCAGCCTTGCGGGCGGCGGCCCTTTCAGCCTTCTCCTCCAGCAGGGTCCGAATGCGTGCTATGAGTCTGCGGGTGTTTCTGACGTGGGCCGGCTTCTCAATGGTCCGAAGGGCCTTTTTGGCCTTCAGTTTCATGAGCTCCAGCTCGGCCTCCTTCAGCTGTTTTTCCAGCTGGGGTTTGGTCAGTTTGCGTAAGTCGGCGATTTTCACGTGGTTGGGAGAGGTGTTGGTTTAAAAACTTTGAGCTTAAGGGGTTTTATGGACAAAAAACAGGAGGAGTGCTGCCCGCCCTTTGATCCCAAGCCCTGGGACGGCAAGACCCTCAAGTGGAAGGAAAAGAAATTCATCAAGGACCGTGTGCGGAGCATCCTTCACATACCCGTCAACTTCGGCCAGGTGGTAATCCGGAATATGGCCAAAATGGAGGCCGCCGGGGCCAAGAACCGGGAACACATCATGCTGGTGGATGAAAACTCCCTCTGGGGGGCCGACGTCTTCATATCCGTGGACAGGGAGGTGCCGGGTGCCGAGATGGTGACCCTGACGGGCACTTTTCTTACCAAGGTCTACGAGGGCCCCTTCAAGGACCTGGGAAGCTGGACGGCGGACTTCAAGAAGTATGTGGCGTCCAAAGGCAAGGACCTCCGGCAACTCTACTACTGGTACACCACCTGCCCCGCCTGCGCCAGGAAGTATGGCAAAAACTACGTGGTGCTGTCCGCCAGGGTTTAAACGCCCCAAAGGCTATAAGTTTGAGCGTTTTAAATAAGTGTGGAGCCCCTCAAAAAATTCGGCCAGCATTTCTTGATTTCCCGCGAGGTTGCAGAATTCATGGTGGAAGCCGCAGGGGTTACCAAGGATGACACCTTGCTGGAAATCGGTCCCGGCAGGGGTATGATTACCAACTACCTGGCCCGACGGGCGGGTAAGCTCTACTTTATAGAAAAGGATGAAAGGTTGAGAGGGGATTTGGCTTTCCTGCTGGGCAACGTCCATCCCATCTGGGGCGACGCCATGTATGAGGCGTGGCCCAAGGATGCCAACAAACTGGTTTCCAACCTGCCCTTCAACATCGCATCCCAGGTCCTGTTTATGATTCCGGAGGGTATGGAGCTGGCCGTGCTGGGGGTGCAAAAAGAGGTAGGAGAGAAGATGGTGGCTCAACCCGGAGAAAGTGAATACGGTAGATTGAGTGTGGCCATTCAGTTATTGTTCAAAGTGGAGCACCTGAAAAATTTCCCCCCCTCCGTCTTTGAGCCCGTGCCCAAGGTCGGCCTGGCCGTGGTCAGACTCAAACCCCTCAAGCGTCCGGAAAATTGGCCCGAACTGGAGGAGTTCATCAGAAAAATTTTCTGTTATCCCAACAAGAGTGTGAATAATGCCCTCAAGCTGGCGGGTTATCCGGAGGGGCTGGCTGAAACAGGGGGCCGGAAGAAAGTCCGTAACCTGACGGGGACCGATGTGGTCCGGCTGGTCAGACAGCTCCATAAATCGACTTGATGGCTTTCACGTCCCGGTCTTCCACATGTGGAAACAGTATCTCGGCCTCGGCCATTTTGTGCCCTGCGGGCAAGGCGTCATCGTCTTTCCATTTCAGCTGGCAGTTGAGGAGCGTGGCCATTTTTTCAGCCCGCTTGGGCAGAAAGGGCACCAGCATGTGGGTTATCAGTTTCAGGCAACTGGCCGAAGTCCGGATGACTTCCGGAGCCACTTCGCGGTTTTTCCAGGGTTCCTTTTCCTGAAAGTAGGCATTCACCAGCTTACCGGCTTCTGAAACCAAACGGAGACCTTCGGACAATTCACACTTGAGCATTTCGGCATGATACTTTTGCTTCAACTCCACAACTTTAGTGAACACGTCACTCAGAGGGACATCATCAATTTTGCCTCCTGAAATCTGGTGTGAAAATTTCAGGGTCCTCTGGAGCAGGTTGCCTATATTATTCACCAATTCACTATTTACAACCTGAGCATATTCCACCGCGGAAAAGTCGGTGTCCTTCAGGCCGGAAGGGGTAATCCACGTCAGGTAAAACCTCAAATATTCAGGGTCCTGTTTTTGTTCACTCCAAGCCTGAATGGAAATACACCAGTTACGGGACTTGGAGAGTTTCTTGCCCTCCAGATTGAGGTAGCCCCGAACGGGAATCTGGGTGGGCAGGGTGAAGCCGGAGGCCATGAGCATGGCCGGCCAGAACAGGAAGTGGTGGTAAGCTATGTCCTTGCCAATAAAGTGAACGATTTCCGACTGGGGGTTCCACCAGTCTTCAAATTTCTGGTGATTTTCACCGCACCACTTGAAGAGAGTGGTCATGTAGCCAATCGGGGCGTCAAACCACACGTAGAACACACCCTCGTGGCCGGGGATGGGAACCCCCCAGGGGATACGGCGTTCTATGTCCCAGTCCTTGATGCCATCCCGCACCCATCCCATCACAAAGTTTTTGGCGTCTTCGGGGGCATGGAGCTGTTCCCGAATGAAAGTCTCCAACCGGGAGGCAAAGGCACTCAGCCGAAAGAACAAATCCTCAGAGTCGCGGACTTCGGCGGGGGTGCCGCACCTTTTGCATCTGGCCTCCTTCAGCTCGCCGAATGGGATGACCTTACCGCATTTTTCACACTGGTCCCCATACTGGTCGGGAGCTTCACAGAAGGGACAGGTCCCCACCACGAAACGGTCAGGTAAAGTAGTTTGCTCGGCGGGGCACCAGAAAATAGGCACCTTTTGTTTGTAGGTGTGCTGACGCAATTTTTCAAACATCCGCTGAGTGAGTTGAATGTGTTCGGGACTGTGGGTTTGGAAAAACCTGTTAAAGTGAATGCCCACTGATTGGAAGTCTTCAAGGTGGCGGACCCGCCACTGTTTCACATACTCCTCGGGCCGGACTCCCTGTTCCTCTGCTCTGAAGAGGATGGGTGTGCCATGCTCGTCGGTGGCACACAGATAAACGGCCATGTCCCCCACCAGGTTCCTGAACCGGGTATAAATATCTGCGGGGAGGTAGGTACTACGAAGATGCCCCATGTGCAACTCTCCGTTGGCATATGGCAGGGCCGCCGTCACCACCACTTTCTTCATACCCGGAGGAGTGCCGGGGAGTTAAAAAAAGTTTGTTTAAAGTCGCTTGAGGGCCGACGTCATGGCCCGGCTGATAGGACAAACCGTTCCATTCAGGGGGTCAAAGAACGCTATCTCATTTTCAATCAGCCAGTTGAGCATGTCTTTATTGATTTTGTCAGCCGTCAGGTTGCCCGCCGCCAGCTTGCGCAGGACAGGGATGACCTGCTGGCCCTTGTGAGAGGCCAGCATCTTCACCCGGGACAGTTTCCTCATCACCGTTTTTTCCAGATGGTTGAGGTTACCGCTTGAGTTAAAAGCCTGAATAGCCACCCAGAGGTCGTAGGGTCGCCCGCCAAAAGTCTGGTAGACCTCACGGGCCTGCTCTTCGTTGAGGCCCTCGGAGCGGAGCCATTCCATGACAGCATCCTCGTTAAGATCACCCAGATACATGAACTCCGAAGCCTCCTCCAGAGCCGCCAGCTTGATGGCATCATCTATGAAGACGCAGTCAGAAGTCACCACAATCACGTGGGCCAGATGCATTCTCTTGGTTATGGTGACCAGAAAGTTCATGAGACGGGCTATCTCCTCATCAGACATACCGGAGTAGCGGAGGGCCTGGACTTCGTCCAGAATAAACACCGGCCTCTTCATACGGCGGATATACGGGATGAGGGGCAAAAAGGGGTCGGCCTTGCCCGTGCGGATTTGTTCATAAAGTTTCTTTGGCACCCGGATGCCGTTATGGGACTTGTCCCGGCTGAGCCGGCTCTTCAGGAATGAGCGGAAGCGGATAAGGAGTCCCTCTTGAGGCAGGGCCAGCACATCCGAAATATTGTGGGGGTTGCGAGCCCGGAAGTCGTAGAAGATGAAGTCCCTGTCCCGGCCCAGCGCCCGGACTGTTTTCATCATGAGGGTGGACTTGCCACTGGACTTGGGACCATACATGAACTGCACAAAGTTGGGCGGGGTGTTAATGAGCTGGCCTATCTGCCAGAGCTCGGTTTTCCTGTCCGCAAAGCGGAGTTCCACGCAAGGTCATTACAAGGGGATATAAATGCTAAATGGTG
>DSCG01000030.1 GCA_011049195.1 archaeon | reverse complement strand
TCCCCGCGGTCCCAACTGAAAATCAGTTGACACTTTGCCTGCCTTCGCTCGCGTTGCTCACTCGGCAGGCGGCGGGGGTTGGAAAGGGGCAGAGTTCGTGGCCCGGTTTGGTCCAGCTTTCCCAAAGCTGGATCCCCGCGGTCCCAACGGAAATTACGTTGCATCAAAACCGGGCACCTTTGGTGGCCCTATTTGGTTCTAAAAACCTGTTTGCGCCCCGAGGCGGGTTTGAACCACCGACCGCTCGGTTAACAGCCGAGTGCTCTACCTGCTGAGCTATCGGGGCAACTGCACAGTTTATAGGCGATTTTTGGTTTATTAAAGCTTTGTAAGTAAGTTTTATATTGAAAGCCAACCACCCTCATGGATGAACTCGTCTCCTGAAGTTATCAAGAAAGTTAAGGCTATGGAGGCCCGCATGCACAGTTTGGAGCAGAAACTGGAACTGCTTATGAGCATGCTGGCCCAGGACTTCGGTGACGACTTTGATGAATTTGAAGACCCCGCCATCCCCCTTGAAGGTATGCTCCGCGAGCACGCAAACTTTGAGACACGCCAGAATTCAGAATTCAACTGAATTTTTCGGACAGCCTTTTCAGCTTTTCACGGTCCCTTTCCAATAGAGCATCAGCCCCATCGGCGTTCTGGGGCAAGGCCTGGGGCCAGTCAATCATCCAGGGCATTCCTTTCCAAACCACTACATTGTATTCACTCATGTCGCCATGAACTACTCCCATCTTCACAGCCTTTTCGTATTCCTTCACTATTTCATCAACCAGCTTCCGGCCTTCCACCTGATCCTTTCCTTTTTTGAATTTTGACATTAATGGGGCTGTCAGGTCGTCTCCCAGGAATTCCATGGCAACCACGTGCCTGTTGATTCCCAACGGCCGGGGGACTTTCACTTTTCCTTCCAGCTTTCCGAGGGCCCAGTACTCAATCTGGGCTTTGGCTCTTTCAATCACTATGGGCCGGTTGTCCTTGGACACTCTCCCGAAGGTTCTTTTCCGCCATGCCTCTATAGCAGCATATGCCAGGGAGTCTTTGATGCGTGTGAATTCCCCGGAGTAATACCTGTGAAACTTGAGAGCCACCTTCCGGTCATCCTTGAAAGCCAGCACAACCACAGACTCCTTACCCTCACCGACAACATGGCCGAGATCATCAATAACCCCTTGTTTAATGAGGTCCCAGACTGCAAGAGCGTCCTTACCGGTTTCCTTGAGTTTGATGGAAGGTTCCCCCATTTTACCCGAGGAAACCCATTCCACCCACCCCCTGTTTTCGAGACCCCTTACCATCGCCCTCACCCTACGGGGATTGATGTGCACCTTCTCCTCCAACAGGTTGGCAGGCACCCACTCATGGCTCTCCCATAAACCATCCAAAACCCGCAGAATAGTAGCCTCCTTTTGGTCCACCTGAAGCCTATAAGACATAAATAATAAGCCTTGTTAGTCTTCTGTGCTTCTGGACGACCTGGAACTGGCCGAGAAACTTGAGAAAAAGAGAGTAAAGCCCGCTCCCGGTCCGGAGGGTTCCTCCCGGGAGAACCTGACCACTTTTGATCCTGAAGAACTTATCAGAAGCGTCAAGATGGTGGAGCAATTATATCGGGAGGAAGAGGAGTGATGCCAGGCCGATGAGTAGCAAGCCCATCCACTTGGTGCCGTTTTCCTTCTTGCCCCGCCAAATCATCAGGCATCCTTTAGTGAGCGTGTTCGCAAATCCCGCCAGGCAGACCATTATGGCGGCGGTTTCCAGCCGGACAGTTCCACCCGCCAACAGATTAACCGCCGACAGGGCCACTGCATCTATGTCCGTGAAACCCCCCAGAAAGGCGGCAGTGTATGCCCCCAAAACCCCCAGATAAACCCTGGCCAGATAAACTCCCACAGTCACGGCCATGAAAAATCCCACGAATTTGAGGGCGAATTTAAAGTCCATGGGGTTGGAAATTGTCACCTGATCCGCCTGCCCCGTTTTTTTGCCCCGGAACAGCCACAGAGCAACCACCAGCCCCAGGAAAAACACCATCAGGAACCGTGGGGCAACTCTGGCCGTCAGCAGGGGGTTGAACAGCATCAGGAGAGCCAGGGCTTTGATGAACATGGTGGTGCTACCCAGAAAGGCGGCTGCTCCGGCCAGGCCCCCTTTGGTTTTCCAGTCAACCTCCATCATCTGGAAAGTCAGGGCGGTGGAGCTGGCGAACCCTCCCAGCACAGCGGTCAGGATTATACCTGCCCGGCCCCCCAAGAATTTTACCAGCATATATGCCATGAAAGACAAGCCCAGTATGGCCACCAGCATAAGCCACATATTGAAGGGATTGAACAGACCCCACGGGTCAATAGCGTGTTTTGGCAAGAGGGGCATAATAACCAGCACCAGAGCCCCCATTTTTACAATATCCCGAATTTCTTTTTCTGTGAAACTGTAAGCGAAATGATGCAGGGTGTCTTTCATAGCCAGCAGAGCCATAATTATCAGTGCGATGGATGCGGCATAGGCAGCGTTGTTCATCGCCACCATCCCCCCTAACAGGAAGACCACTAATGACGCTACGAAAGTGGAACCTTCCAGATAATCTTTTTGCTTAACAGACAACAGCACCACTGATAGCAAAGCCAACGGAACAATGAAAGGTGAAACGGTTATTGCGTTGAACGACAAATAGCCTAAAAGGCTGATTATCATAAAAGTCCCGATACCCACTAATTTTCTTCTCCATTCACGTTCAAGTCCCACCAAACCTCCAATACCTATGGATATCAACACTTCAATCAGGATATTCATTCACTCCCCCCTAATGGAGCAACAGCATTCACAATTTCAACAATTTCCCCCTCAGATATGGCACACCCTTTGAATTTGAGGGCAAACAAAGCGTTCCTCAACAACTCCCTTTTTGGATACTGCCATCTGAAGATATCCCGTTTTACGGCAGCGGCCACCAATTCACTGCTTCTGACAACTTTAATGTCACCAACCAACTTGACAAACTCGGCCTCCGCTTCGGAATTGATTTGTATTTTGTGTCCCATACGCCTTTCCATTATTTTTCTCAACAGCGGGCGGTCCTCCAGCAACAGACGGGTGTTTTTTTCATCAACCATTACAGTGTTTATGCCGTGTTTTTTTGCAACCGTGAGCGCATCAATCTCCCCATAATGAATGATGCTGAAATTATGTTTGCCGGATACGAAAATGGAATTCGCCAGTTTAAGCAGATTATCTCTCATTCCCTGGTCGGTTTCCAATACCTTCATACATTTGGTCATGAAGTTACCATTTCTCATGGCGTCCAATCCATGACGCCGGCTTTTGATGGGGACCTCAACTGCTTCCTTTTTAACGTAAGGCGGGATGCAGAATTCAATTTCAAATTTTTCAATTAACCAAAGCAGACAGTTTGAACTCAAAGTTATGATGCTTGATGCATCGCAGACAATCCGGTTCATAATAATTCCTCCAGATTTTTCAATCTTTTTTCAGCACTGACGGACGTTCCTTCCTCATCTACCATTTTGGTTTGCCCTGATTGTGAAAGTATTTCATTTTCCTCAACATCAACCAGATTGGAGGCCAAGGTTGGAGTTAAACCCCATGCATACAGATTACTCCCCCGCCTTATTTTTGAACGGTGAAGCACATTGTCTGAATATCTGCCGAAGTTCTCGTCTAATTCAATGAGTGCGTTCTCAAGGGTTTCAATAAGGGGCTCTCCCCTGGCGACACCCTGCAAACCCTCCCGGATTTTTCTGGAAAATCTCTCCCAGACGGATTTTCTGGTTCTATAATACGCCTTTTCCAGCACATTTGAAAGGGCGTGGGCGATTATGGCCAGTCTTATGGCGGACTTGTCATTTTTCAGGGCCCCGTCAGCCAAAATGTGGTCGCTCAACTTTCGGAGGGCCCCTTTGCCGTTCTGTTCAAAAGCATCCAATACTGATAAAGATATTTTCACCGTAAAAACACTCTTTCCAAGATTTAAACATTCTGCACAGGACAAACCTTGAGGGTGGTTTGTGTTGGAGGCAGTCCCCATGCCTTCAATAGAGTCAGAAAATCACTGAGGCTCGCCCAGTTTGAAAGCATACTTTCGTTGCCCACAAACACCACCCACCCTTCCCCGTGGGGGATGGGTCCGATTGCAACAGCACTTTGGTTTATAACACCGGTTTTGAGCACCACCCAGGGGGAAGCCTTTGTAGTGAAATATTGTGAATTCGTATTTGAAACGTCCAATCCTTCAAAATCACCAATTCCTGCCAGAGTGTGTGCACCAGTATACGAGAAAATGTCACCAACCAGGCACCCTCCTCCGGAAGAGTTACACAAACCATATGGTGAAACAAGAGTTCCGCCGGAATTTACGTAATCAACTAATTCACTCCCATAGCCTGCCGGGTAACTTCCGGAAGGAATGAACAATATTTTTGGCCCGACTGACCCCCAAAGGCTTTCAATATTTGTGAATGAAATATTCTGTGGACTTTCCGCAGATAATTTTTCGTAGAGAAGCGCCGAGTTATAACTTCCATCGTTGAGGATACCCACATCCTCCAGAATATTATAACTTTCGGAGGTCTGGTTGTATATGTATATGGTTTTGGGGTCGCTTCTGACATTATACCTGAAAGTGACGTTGGTCCCCGACCATTCACCCTTGATGAAGGTGTGACCGTCATAAACTGACCCTCTGAAGGGCGAGGTGATGCTGAGGAATTCAAGATTGCTTGAAACATTTCCACTGATGAAAACGGGCACCCTCACCACGTTTTTCCAGAAATCATACTTGGTTTGGAGAAAGTCCGAAATCTGG
>DSCG01000011.1 GCA_011049195.1 archaeon | reverse complement strand
GGATGATTTGTGGGGCGGGGACAGGGGGGAGCTGTCCCATTTCGAAAGCATGAACTGGTATTATTACACCCTGCCGGTGACGGTTTTGAGGGACAACGGGGACCACCATGTGGGCTACCTGCTGGTGGCCGCCACCCTGGCCAGGGACCCCTCACCGGCACTGGAGCAGTTATTCTGTTTTATGGTAGAGAAGACAGGGGTTCAGCTTAAAGAATTTGCAAACGTCTGCGGACTGGAGGAGGGAACCTGAAGTGAAAGGTGCATCAGTTTCAAACGCCAAGACGGCCATGATGTGGACCTTCATAGCCATCATGGGGGTGTTCTCAACAGTCATGCTCAAAATCAACCTCACCACGGATGCCGAAGTGAAAAAAAGTCTGGACCCTTCCTTCCCCTACATGCAAGCCATCGGCATGCATACTGTGAATGGCAAACCATTCATGGACTACCTGAGTGAAGCGGTGTCCACCAACTCTGAAGTGGTGTCGGGAGTGAATGTGACGAGTGAGTTGAAGAAATTCAGAGAGGGTTTCGTTCTGAAAAATTCAACCGGGGGGGTGGTGCTGGCCACGGGCTACCAAACAGGTAGCGTGGCATTTTATGCCGTTCCGCCCGGCGGTGTGCTGGAGATGAGGTATGTATGGGTAGATTGACGAGAAGACGGGGCTATTGGGACATTATCATCGGGGTCGCCCTGGGTCTGCTGGGGGCCCTGACCATGGTAATTCTCGCCCTTGAAACCAACCATGTCAGATTCGGAGTTAATGTAATGACCGAAGACCCGCAACTGGTGAATGCCATCTACATGGTTAAGAACCTTGAAATGTATGTGGCCCGTATGGGGGATGATGCTGTTCGGGCATATTTTCAGGAAGGGGGACCCCGTTTTTGCGGTCGGATGGGAGTGGGGGTTCTGGACATAAGCATCTGGAGAAACGGCACATGTGATTACGCAAGTCTGACTGGGGAAAACCTAACCGGTAGCAGGAAGGCTTTCGTAGAGGAGGTCATGCAAAAGACCAGTAAGGGGGTCATGCAGAGGTATGGTAGTTTGTGGAGGGTGAATATCCGGTTTGATGGTAACCGGCTGGTGTTATACAGGGAAAGCAGAGATGTCATGCCGGGCAGGCCCAAGGTTGAAGCCACCTTGGGTTCCGAGATAGACATGGAATGGAATGACGCCGACATGGAAGCGACCCTTCTGAAGGCCCGGTCAGAAAACCCGGGAGAGGAACTGCCGGAAGTTCCGGGCTGTTTAATTCACTCCGGGACTCTGGAATATCGGGATACGGATTATGAGTTCAGCATGATTTATTGTGAATGAACTGGTTCAGAAATTCCTCTTCAAAAAAGTGAAGGTCGGCGGGAACCAACAGGCAACAGGGTTTCTTTGAAAATGAAAGGGGAAGCAGGTCCGTAATGGTGCCGTAGTGAATGGTCTGGGTCTTCATGCCCAGTTGCTGACAGGCCACCACTTTTTGGGTGACGCCGAAGTCCTGCAGAACCCGGAGGCCGTCTGAAAGGGAGATGATAGGGTCCAGCAGGCAGAGGGTGTGGAGGCCTGCTTTAAGGTTGGCCTCCAGTTTCTCCCGGTCACTCGGAAAAGGTTTAGAAAGGGTGATTATGCGCCCGAATTTGTAGGGGCTAAGGCCGGTGTGACTGAGAGTATTTATGACCGAGGGGGCGTGGCACACCTGCAGGGGGATGGCCTTGTCCCGGGCCTCCTTCATCAGGCTTATGTGTGTCGTGGCAAAAAGAGGGTCCCCGGGAATGAGGAGGACGACATCGGCGGTCCCTGCCAGTTCCAGCAGGTCTCCCTTCTCAACAAATTCCCTATCAACTGATGTGATTTCCTTTTGGAGGTCTCCGATGTCATAAGGCATGCTGGTGTAAGTCTCAATAAAAACTTTGCCCGCTTTTAGCACGGCTTCCCGGCCCTTGAGGGTCATGTCCCCCGGTTCAAGCCCCATGCCCACCAGATAAAGCACGAAGGGAGGGGGACGGAAGGTTTAAGAAAGTTTAGGGCAGGGACTGACATGAAGCTGGATGAGAAAGTGGAAATGTATGAAAGGCTGGTCAGGCTCAGCCGTCATATTGTGAATGAATGTTCCCGGGTTATTTCGGCCTTCCACACAGGAGGTGGGGAGGTTCTGCAGGGTCCTGACGCCGAAGTGAAAGAGATGCTGGAGCTCATGACGACACGGCCCGAGATGTGGGCCCACGCCGAGGGGGCCGTCAGGATAGCCCTCCAGGAATATGCTGAGGCCAGGGTGCTTCAGGAGGTGGCGGGACAGGCCCTCAAAAAATATGCAGAGGCAAAAGTGTTACAGGGGGTTCTTGAGGGGGAAACGCTGGCAGGGTTGGAGCTACCGGGCCCGGGAGGGGCTTACCTGCTGGGTATTTGTGACGCCATCGGGGAGCTTAAAAGGTATTTTCTGGAGAAGATGATAGCCAAAGAGTATGAGGACGCCAGACATGTGCTGGAGGTGGCCAAAACCCTGTTTGATTATATCAGTGGCTTCAACTACCCTGATGCCATAATCCGGAGCCTGCGACACAAGAAGGATGCCGCGCGCATCACATTGAATTCCATGTTGATGGTCTATGCAGAAAAATGTGCTTGATGCGGGGGTGTTTGTAGAGGGCCGGGTGGCCACGGGAGTGACTACGCCGGGAGTTGCCCGGGAGGCCCGGTTGCCACCTGAGGGCCTGCCGGGAGTTGAAATTATGGCTCCGGGGGGGAGATGGCTGGAGAAAGCAAGGGCGACTGCCCAAAAAACAGGGGACCTGGATGTTCTGAGTCCCGCGGATCTGGAAGTGGTGGCGCTGGCTCTGGAAATCGGGGGGATTGTGGTCACCAGCGACTTTGCCGTCCAGAATGTGGCCCGGGCCGCCGGGTTGGAAGTGGAACCCCTCGGAAAAAGTATTAGAAAGGGGATAGAGTGGGCATGGTACTGCCCCGCCTGTGGCAGGACAACTCCCAGGGGTGGTAGGAAGGGGGAGTGCGGGGTTTGCGGGACTGAGATGAAAAGAAGACCCCGGAAAGGCAAGTAGGGAGTCTCTGGCTTCGGAAACTCTTATAAAAACATCTCTTAGACCTGTAACGTGGCTAGGATATACTCACATCACAAAGGCAAAAGCGGGTCCACCAAACCCTTTAGGAATGTTTCTCCGGGGTGGGTGTCATACTCCCCAAAAGAAGTGGAAAGTCTGGTGGTCAAGCTTGCCAAGGAACATAAAACCCCCGCAGTTATAGGCACCGTTTTGAGGGATTCCTATGGGGTGCCTTCAGTCAAACAGGTGACTGGCAGACGGGTGGTTGAAATACTGGCTGAACACAAGCTGTCCCACGAGGTGCCCGCCGACCTTTTTGACCTGCTCAAAAAGGCAGTCCACCTCAGGGAACATCTGGGTAATAATCCCAAGGACCTCAGCAACAAACGGGCCCTTTCCCAGACGGAAATGAAGCTCACCCGGTTGATGAGATATTACAGAAAAACAGGCAAACTGGCTGCTGACTGGAAATACACTCCGGAGATGGCCAGGATTTTGGTATCAGGTGGTAGGTAATGGCCAAACGAAGAATCCAGAGCAAGAACAAGTGGAAGAGTAAGGTCTGGTATCAGCTGACAGCACCGGGGGATTTTGGAGAGGCTGTAGTGGGTGAAACACCGGCAGACGACCCCCAGAAAGTGATTGGTCGCATGGTCAGTGTGCCTGCCCGCGAGCTTACCGGCAATTCCCGCCAGAACAACCAGTCCCTGTTGTTAAAAGTCACCAAAGTGGCCGGCACCACGGCCAAGACCGATTTGGCCGGTTACGAAGTGATGAGAACTTACCTCCGGAGTATTGTGCGCCGTCGCAAGGAGAAACTGGACCTGGTCCAGGATGTTCAGACCAAGGACGACGTCAAAATCCGGGTCAAGTCAGTCATAATCACAGCCAACAAGGCCCACGATGAACAGGGAAGGGGACTGGTCAGGCTCCTGAAGGAAACCATAGAGCAGGAGGCCAAGGCCAACGAGTTAGGGGCCTTCATCCGGAAAGTGATGGAGATGGGGCCACAACAGGCTGTGAAGGAAGCGGCCAGGAAGCTGGTCCCCGTAACCCACGTGGAAATAAGGAAAATAGAAATATTGTGAATCCCCCGGATTGGCGGGGTCACCCTAAATCCGAAGGTCAAAGGGGTGGTTGTTTATTTGAGCAGACCCACTGCAGTTCCAACCCACAGGAAACCGGCCATCAGCATCAGCAGGAAGCCGATGATGAAGGTCAGGAGGGTGTCCAGGAGGGCCGAAGATTCATAGCTGGATATTAAAAGCACCCCCAGAAGCAGGGCTAAAGTACCCAGGGTCATCTGGAGGATTTGTTTGGTGTCCATACTATTACCCGGCGCTCATTTCTTCTTGGTTTTCCTGACAGGTTTCCGGGCGGTCTTGCGCTTGGTGATCTTGCGCTTGGTGGTCTTGCGCTTGGTGATCTTGCGCTTGGTGGTCTTGCGGGCCGGCTTGGCCTTGGTGGTTTTCTTCTTGGTCTTCTTGGCACCGGTGTCCCAACTGGTCTTGCTTATCTTCTTCTCCTTCTGGAGGTAGTAGAGATAGCGACGGGCAGTCAAGGGGGTAACCTTGCATGCTTTTGCCACTTGGGCTATGGTTGGGGTCTTTTTGGCCTTTTTCACAAAGGCAAGCACTTCAGCTTTTTTAGTCATTTTTTTCACCTCTTCTTTACTTTTTTAGTTGTTTTCTTGACGGGTTTCCGGGTCGCCTTCTTTTTGACAGTTTTCCGTGTAGTCTTTTTCACAGCTTTCTTGGCAGGTTTAGTTCGCTTCACAGTTTTTTTCACCGCTTTCCTGGCGGTTTTCTTCTTGGCGGTCTTCACTGTTTTCTTCACAGGTTTCTTAACAGTTTT
>DSCG01000001.1 GCA_011049195.1 archaeon | reverse complement strand
TTGATTCGTGAGCATGTGCCGGAGCCCTATTTTTCCGGTTTTCTGAGAATATCCACCCCTAACGATTTCAGTCTGGACGCCCTGATAGACTTCCTGAACGGAGACCTGTGCATAACCTACCAGACTTCCAACGGCAGGCATATTAAAATCAACCGACAGGACTCCCGGACCTTATCGGGCCTCTTTCCTATATCAAAAACCGGGCGGGGGAGCTGTGTGAAGACCTCGGAAAGCTGAATTCTTACCAGGTGACTTTTGGGGAAGCCGTTCAATTTTATCAGAAGCATATGACCCTCGTGAAGTTTGAGGGGAGAAACCAAAACTTCACCTTCAACCTGAACATAACGCCATATACCCAACTTGCCTCCCGGAAGTTTTATGTCAGCCCCCGGGGCATTAAAGAGTTATAAATTCCCTTTCCCCACCCTCCTATGTTCCTGCTCTGTCTTGAGGGCCCCGACTTCTCCGGCAAATCCACTCTGGCCACCGCCATCCTCCTGAAATTGAGGGAGAAAGGCCTTAAGGTGGAAAGAACCGAGCTTCCCAGTCGCATGGTGACGGGTATCATGACCGACATCCTGAGGAACTCCAAAGACCACATAGACCCCCGGGTCTTCGCTCTCACTTACGCCGCCGATCATCTGCACCACTACCTGACCTTCACCAAAAAGAACGGCTCTGACGTAGTGATTATGGAACGTTCACTTTTAAGCTCCCTGATTTATCAGGGCCTGGTGGGGAAGGTGGACATGGACTGGCTTATGGAAGTGAACAAGCACAACCTCACCCGCCCAGACCTGACGGTGATTGTGAAAACCCCTGTTGAAGAACTCCTCCGCCGAAAGCAAATCCGCATTGGTTCTGAGGATGAATTTGAGAAAAAGCAATTCATAAAGAAGGTGGCGGAGAAATATCACAATCTCCCTCCTGAATTAGTGAATGAGTTCAAAGTTAAATATCTGGAATACGCCCCGATGGACCGTATGGTGGATGAAATACTTTCACTCATCCCCCTGTGAATCAGACGGGGTTTCCTCATCTTTTTCATCATCCAGACTCATCAGTTCCTTTTCCCTGTCCATAGCCTTCATGGCTTTGAGTTTCCGGGTTTCAATCGCCAGCCACACCGTCAGACCAACCAACAGACAAACCAGAGCTCCAAGTCCCAGTAATCTGGTTAATTCCTGAGGGTTATACACCATGCTGGCAAGAGCCACTTCAACCTCGCCATCACTAATGTTGAAGACGTAACCAGCCACAAAGAACGGCCGGTCCTGCATTCTCACTCTCCAGTTTTTGCCGGCTTTTCCTTCCCCCACCCCCCAGTATTCCACAACTTGAGTAGTCATAAATTTCAAAAACGGCACTTTTCCCTCTGTTTCCCGTATAAACCACGGTGCAGTTGGTTTCCAGCACCACCAGGTCCCCCTCCAACAGGTCATAGGTGCCTTTGCCGTCGTAGATGTTTCCGGTGGCATCTTCCGGCGTGCAGGGCAATAACCTTTCCACCTTCAGATTTTCTGTGGACCTTGTTCTGGAAAACCCCTCTTCATTAGAGGTCAGACGGACCCTGGCCCGGGCCCCATGAACCTCGGTAAGCCAGACATGAACGAACCGGGTCTGGTTCTGGATGGGAAATCTTAAAGTGGTTATCTCATCAAGATTTGCCCGGTGGGTTGTAGTCCCGACTGTGAATAAAATCCAGTCGTCCCTGACAGACCCTATAACCACTACCAGTTGGTTGTTCATAGTAAAGGTGTCACCGTTTGCAACCCAAACTGCAGTTTCCCCTTCGTGGTAATCCGTTGCGTTGACGGGTAACAAAAGTGCGAATGCCACCAACAAAAGTAGCGTCCTGTCCGGCTTCATTCACTAACCTTCCTTGAGCAGTTGTAATTCACTTTCACTTAAATCAAAAGGTCTGATGCCCTGACTCGCCATACCTTTAAGGACGGGCATATACGACCAGGCTGTTCTGGTGGAGGTGTGAGCGTGACCGGCTATTTTTTTTAACAGACCATTCAGTACCAGTCTCTTGTTCCTGCTGTAAGTCATGGTTTGTAAATATTTTGAGGGTCGGTAACTGATGAAACCCTGCCGGACTCCTTCTCCAGTGGCTCCCGCCTTGGCAATGGCCACCCCGATGGTTGAAAGGTCTATGGTGTATTTGAGCAGGGACCAGTCCTGCCGTCTTTTGATACGTCCCATGAAGACATCCGCCCGGCTCAGGGCGTCAAAGCCCCTGGCCAGAGTGTCTCCCTCATATTCTCTCATCATATTTTCATCAAGCCAGAGCACCAGGTCTTTGATGTCCATGTTAAGCCCCTCCAGAGCCCCCCTGGCGTGTTGCCATGTCCTGGCTTTGAAAATGTCTCTCAGGGCTTCAAACACACTCTTGTCCCGGTTACGGTAGCCCAGACTTTCCAGCTCGGCTATGCCGGCGTTGGGGGTTGAAGCTAACGCTTCAAGGTCCAGTAGGGCGCTTCTCAAATCCTTCTGGAGGGCAATCTGTAACACCGCCTCCTGACGGATATTCAGTCCTTCGGCATCAGCGACATCCTTCAGGAACCTGGCCGAAACGTCGGTGCGGGGTCTCTTGAACTCCACCTCCTTCACATATGGCTTCAGGCTTCGCACGGAGGTGGCCCAGTTGTCGTTGCAGGTCAGGAAGACGGGATAGCGACTGGTCTGGATGAGTTCAATAATGGCGTTGGCGGCTCCGGAGTCGGTGCGACCCGCCAGACCATCCACTTCATCCACCAGGATGAGTTTACCCGTGGCGAAAAGGGAGGCTTGAACTGAGGCGTTCACCAATCGTCCCCGGATGCTTTCCTCATCCCGAAAGTCGCTGGCATTCATCTCCACCACTTCCAGCCCCTTCTCAATGGCCAGGGCGTGGGCGGTGGCCGTCTTGCCCGTGCCGGGGGGGCCGTAGGCCAGCAGGCCCTTGTTGCCGGGCTTGGCCAGCCAGGCCAGCACCTCTTTGAGGGCAGACTCCTGACCCACCAGGTCTGAAAGCTTGCGGGGCTGATACTTGTCAATTAAACGCACATAGAGGCTTAATGGGGGGCTTAATATGGGTTCCCACCAATCGGGCTCCCCAAATCCGGGAATGATACCGCAGAGTTGTAATTACCTCTTAAAACCAGACCCGTTTAGGGCCTCCATGAAGTTCATCCCTGTGGATTGGGACCCCGAGGCCTGGAGAAAGGCCTCTGAGCGGTTGTTCAAAGAGAAGGCCACCCGGGTCTATGTCCAGGCCCCCGCCCGTTTCCAGAACCTCATCACCCACTTCATCCGCGGCCTGAGTCCCTGGGACAGGTTCCTGGAGGAGGTGGCCAAGCGGACAGGGGTGGCCGACCCCGAGCAGGACCCCCGCACCGGCTGGGTGCACGCCATCAAGATGGCCCGCTCCCTGACCGCCAAGGCCACGGCAATTGAGCCCGATCCAGGCAAACTGCTGGAGGCCGTGGAAAAGAAGCTCACCATCAAGGACAGGAAGCCCGCCATTCATGAGGCCCACCTGTGGTATCTGAGTCGGGAGGGTTTCCTCCGCCGTTTCATCAGCCTTTTGGACTTCCCCGTCAAATTTCTGGCCCCCGGCTTCCGCATCCGGTGGATACGCTTTTGGCTCATGATTTATGGGGCTCTGGCCAACATCCTGCCCGGGGACCAGAAGGACTTCGTGGCTGCCGTGGCCATGGCCGACCACCTAATGGCTCAGAGGATGGCCGAGGCCCTAAAAGACCAGGAAGAGGGCCATGTGCTGGTGGACCGCTGGTATGAGGACTCCGTCAGGAAGGCCTATCTGGAATTGCAGGCGTAAGCAAAATTTCAGCTTTCATTTGCCCCAAATTGTTATTAATTACTTATAGGCTTTATTACTATGTTCGGCAAGCCTGAGGTTTCTATTGACTTTGATGGATACGAGGCCAGTTTGAATTGGTTGCTGGCCAACAAAAAACAGCTACTTAAGGAAATTGGCCGAGATAAATGGGTAGCTGTCGAGAAAGGAAGAGTTTTGTCCAAGGGTGATGACCCAGAACAGGTTTTAACACAGGCCATGAGCTCAACAAAAAACGTTGGCAATATCGTTATGGAGTTTCTAACGGATAGCGTGATTCTTTTTTAGGGGATTAGGATGATTTCCATACCCATTAAGCTGATGAGCGATAAAAATGGGTATTATCCTCACATTATTGGGGCACTGATGGTTAGAAACCCGCTTCCGGTGCAATTTATTGTTGATACGGGAAATCCTTTCAATTTGTTAATCCCCCGGTATTTAGTATCTCGACTTAATATCCGAAAATCTTCAAAAAAAGTTCCTATCCAAATAGGCGGCGTTAAGACTCAGGCATTTTTGGTTCCGAAAATAACTCTAATTTTGAAAGATTCTAACCAAAAAATGTATTTTATAAAGACTAATGGATATGCAGTTTCATCAATGCTGGGGAAAACAGATAAATCAACTGGAATAAAAAACGACCTTCCCCATCCTCTTATTGGCATGAAATTCCTCCATGACAAAAAATTTAGGATGGATTGTAACATTTTGGAGCTTGAGTTGTGATGATGTGTTGTGGGCAGGCCAAGTTTTTTAAGCCGTCCTCAATCCTCCAACCCATGAAAGCCGTGGTGGTCAACTACCGGCGGGGCAGGCACACCCAGAACCCCCACCAGATGATTCTCAAAGCCGAAGGCGTTGACACCAAAGAGGCCGCCGAAAAACTCAAGGGCAGACAGGCAGTATGGACCAGTCCTGCCGGTAAGCAACTGACTGGAACCGTTCTTGGGGCTCATGGCAACAAGGGGGCCCTCCGCGCCAGATTTGAAACAGGTCTGCCCGGTCAGGCCATAGGCACTCCCGCAGAAATTCTTTAGTTCAGACTGTCCGGGTCTTCAATATTGATGGCCAGTCCTGCCTTGGCTTCCAGGGCTTCAGCCAGTCCGCCTTCCTTACGGCCATCAAAAACCCGGACTTCACAACCACAGTCGGCACTCAGCCTACCCCATCCTTCCAGCCTTCTTCCTTCAATGCCCAGTTTCCCGGACAAATCCCGAAAGTTGCTGTCGTTGATGGCTGTGTTTGGCTCAAATTTGGCCTGCGGGCCGAGGTCGGTAGCCACCAGCACCTTGCGGGGTTTGATGTACTTGGCCAGCTCCCCCAGAATTTCCCCGGATGAAAAGAAGGTATAGCCCGTGGTGGAGTCCACTATGGCGTCCCCGTGCACCAGAGGCACGAAGCGACCCAGGGCTTCCCTAAGCGGGTCCACC
>DSCG01000044.1 GCA_011049195.1 archaeon | reverse complement strand
TCCTTCCGTTTTGGTCGAGGTTTTTTGCCTGCGGGCAAAAAAGCTCGTGCATGTGTGCGTGTGAGTCAATCATAGTGAGTCCTTTAATTTTTAGGTGGGCTTTTCTTAAAAGCTCGTTTTGGTCCAGCTGCCCTTGCGGGCATCCTACGGATTTTTCCAAAAGGTTGTGGGAAGCCTTTAATAGCTTCCAGAAGGAGGATAGATGTGTCCATTGAACTGATTATCATGGGCTTCTTCGCCCTGCTGGGGGTGCTACTGCTCAAACTACTGACCGGAGGGGGTCGGGACGCTCCGGAGCCCCCGCCCGGGATGCCCTTTCCACCCCCTGAAGGCGGGCCATCCCCATACTCACCTGATTTTGTCCCCATGCCCATGTTCGGCTACTATCAGGTCCCACCCCCTCCTCCAACCGGGCCACGTATAATCAAAAAGAAGGTGCTCATCATGCCTGAAAGGATAATCCGGAAAGCCACTCACCGGAAGCGGAGGTTGAGGGTGTGAAA
Source organism: archaeon (assembly GCA_011049195.1). GTDB lineage: Archaea > SpSt-1190 > SpSt-1190 > SpSt-1190 > SpSt-1190 > SpSt-1190. Next base: position 5,669 of record DSCG01000044.1, on the reverse strand, counting down.
GGCCGGGCACGTTTGGCAGGGGTTGCAGGTCTGGTGATGTGGTTGGTGCTGGTTGCCGGACACGCCTGGGTACTGGGGGACTCCTACTGCGACCGGGCCGGCGGGGAGAGTTGCATGAACAGCAAAGACTGCCATGTCTGCCAGGTCCAGGTCAACACCTCCCTCGTTTATCAGGACACCCGGGCCATGCTTTACGTGGATGTCTTCAACCAGGAACCTTCAGCTCTGGAACTCACGTTGCTTGCCAGCAAACATGATGAGGATTTTCATTCCAAGCATCTTGAACTGGTCGCCTACGGCAACGCTTCACACTCCTTCATGGTTGACCGCGAAGAGGACGACCTGGAAATCAAAATCATTATCAGGGACAGGGCCCTGGGCACGGCCTGGGCCATGAGTGTCGTCACTCTGACAGGCCTTCAGAGCAGAGGACGTGGCCTGAACTTCCTGACCCCCCTATTCTCCCTGATATTGTTTTTCGGCATTTTGTATTGGGGCCTCAAACAGACCCGCACGGGTCGTTATGATGAGGACGTAGCACCCATGATGCCTATAATGGCATATTCTATGCCCTCTCCGGGTTCTCATGCTGAGCTGGAGGAACAGGAGCAGGTGGTGATAAAAGCCAAAAAGAAGAAGTATTACCACAGGAAAAAGGGTAATAAACCTTAAATGGTAGTTTGGAGCAAATTTATTGCTTACAAAAGCTTTGGGGGGCAATCCCGGCTTTCCCCTGTGGGAAGCTATGGCAACCAAAGGGTCTCCGTATGGTGAAAAAACGGAACTGGGCAAATCAGAAACCATAAAGTTTGGACACCAACTTCCACCCATTTGGCACCCATATGCAAGGGTTGGCAGTCAACTGCTCTTCAGGATAAAGGGGAAAAAGCAAGTAACTGTCCATCTCAGCCGGGGCCCAGTCCCAAATAGAAACCTGACCATGGACGTCACCAACCGTTTCCGATTCCCCCTAAAGTTTATTACATGGGGCCTGTCTTATTTGCGTGGATGCGGGGGAGTATTTTCATCTGGCCGTCATCACCTTTATGTTCCTCACTTTCTTCACATACCTTATGTTGCCCCCACCTCTTGACCGGGTGGCCTCCCTGACCCATGGAGTAGGTTACACCGGAGTGAAGGCCGCCATGTGGTTGGGACTGACCTCCGACTACCGTATCTGTGGCATCATGGATTTGTGGAATTACGGTGGCATGGATGCCAACGTCAGCCTGATGGCTCCGGTGCTGGGCGGGCCCGAAACCGAAATCATGTCCTGCGCCCTGCTCAGTGAAAACAACGTGACTCTCGGCAGGTATGAAGAGGAAGAGATGGGGGCCTATACCTACGGCACCGCCATCAGCTTTGAGGTCACCAACCCCGTCCAGATTAACAAAATTTTCTACAGCTTCTATGCCTTTCTGGGTCTGGTCATCGCCGCCGTGTTGGGGGATGTCTTTGTGACCTTTGCCATGTTCCGCACGGGCACCACCAAGGCCCTGGCTTTCGGGGGCACGGCTTCAGTAGCCCTTACCATGCTCATCATGAGGGCCACCACTTTCTGGGACGGCATGCTCACCGCCCTGGCATCCTTCCCCTTCGGCAGAGGGGCCCTCTCTTCCATCATCGCCCTGCTTTTCGTGGGTGCCCCGGCCTGGTGGGTGGTCATGCAGGTGATGGCCGGTTACAGGATTGGCAAGGAGGGCGTGGTCAACAAGTTCAAGGCCATAGAGACGGCGACCCGCGCCGATGTGGAAAGAGGAAGGGCCGCCCTTAACGCCGGAAGGGGCAGAAAATAAGCCCTCAAAACAAGGGCAAAGGTATTTATGCTATAACGGGCCGTATCTCAGAAAACGGGTGAAAGTATTATCTCTCAAAACAAGGGCAAAGGTATTTATGCTATAACGGTCAGCAGTGATGACCTCCTGAGGTTGAACTCAAAACAAGGGCAAAGGTATTTATGCTATAACGGGGGAGTGGTTGTATGATGAAACCCAAAGCTCTGCTTTTGGCCTTTTTCGTGCTTCTGGCATCAGTTGGACCGGTGGCAGTCTATGCTCAGCTTGGAAAGGATTCAAACACCCAGCAGTCCTTTGAACGGGGCCTCAGTCCAGTCATGGGGGTCATCAAGGGTGTGGTGAATTTCCTGTGGGACATCACCGGCTTCTTCATCGGCAAGGATGATGTGTCTATCGCCTACTTTGCCTACAATCTGGGTTTCCGTCATGATGAGGTTTATGTGGTTGAAAATCTGGATGTTCAGAAGAACGCCAATTACATTCTGACGTATGCCGACAAGCAGTCCTGTAGTGGTTATTCCGGTTCCATATCCAACATCTGCAACGACATCACTTCCACCACCGAATACCGTGAGTGCACCGGCCCCATGTGGTGTGAATATCAGAGAAGGGTCACGACCACCTCCTGCTGTGCCCTATCAGGCACCAGCTGGACCACCCGTGGAGTGAGCTCACTTCAGGTTTACAGGCCGGCCGTTTCCGGCTACAACTGCACGGGTCTCAACAGTGCCGAATGGAACACTTTCGCCTCAAACCCATGGTATGTGGCCGGCGGAAATAGCGTTGTTGTCGCCACCCTTTCCACAGGGGAGCCTGCCAACCTCACCTGCATCATTCCCACTTCTAATGTTTATGCCTGCTCGGCAGGCTCTTTCCGTTTCGTCGACCTGGACGGCACCACTTCAACCCCTGATGTGCTCACCGCCACCTGCAAAGTGAATGAAGGGGATGAAGACTTTGCAGGTAGTTTCATACTACTGGATGATGAGGGCCAACCCCTGACTCGAACCTCCCTTCTTGCCTACGACCCCAACGATGACGGGGAGGTGGGTATGGATGATGCTTTCAAATACTTCACAGAAGTTATGGACAAAAAAATTGTGGTGGCTGACGGAGCCAAAGGCCAGATAATGTTTTTCGCCCTGGCTATCCCCATAACCATCCTGGCCATGATTCTGATTGACTTTTTCGCCAGCACCGGCATGCTGAGAATGAACACCGCCCGTATTCTGGGTATTGGTATTGCCCTGATTACCGCCCGGGCAGGGGTCTTCAACGCCCTGCTCAACATAATAAGTAGCATCTTCGGGGCCCAGGGTTTCTTCCTGTCCATGCTGGGCATCTACCTGATTTTCGCGGTGTTGCTCTGGTTCTACGGAGGCATCCGCAAGAGCTGGTACAGCGCCGACAAGGCTTCCGAAGAGGTGGCCAAGGCCGTGGTGGAAGGCTTCTCCTATGACCTCAAGAGAGGGCTCATGGGACAGGAAGCGGTCAAGGCCAAGATGGAGGACCAGAACAAAAAATGAGGTGAAACTATGGCAACCGGCAACCCAACCCTTAACCAAACCTTTAACATCAGCACGGGAGTGAGCCAGCTCCAGGAGCTGGGGCTCTTCAATTATATCCTGCCCTTCGGCATCTTCTTCGCCCTGATGTTCGGCATTCTGGACAAGTATCACGTCGTGAGCAAGGACAGGAAAATCAACGCCCTGATTTCTTTCCTGACTTCGGCCTTCGTCCTGCTCTATGCCTACATAAACGAGATTGAATGGTTCTTCGCCCTGTTCTACACCAAAATGGCCATAGCCCTGGTCATTATGCTGTTCGCCATAACCCTGGCGGTTTTCGTCTTCCGCGGGTTGAAGGAGAACGGCGTTATCCCGGCTGGCAAGGAGAATGTGTGGTCAGCCGCTACCATCATGATTGCCACCATGGTGGTAAACGCCGCCTTCGTTGCGGCCCCGGAGCCCTTGGGGACATGGGCATTGGATGTAAGTAGCATCGTGATAGGGTTGGCCTTCCTAGGGGCGGTGGCCAGCTTCTTCACCACGGGCAAGGGCGGTAAGGAGGAGAGTGGTTAAAATGGGATTTGCAGAAGCTGTCATGAAACTGAGTGAATTCGGATTCTTCCAGTTCTTTGCACCCTTCGCCCTGTTCTTCATGGTGCTTTACGGGGTGCTCCTGAAATACAAACCCTTTGGGGAATGGAAGGACCATCCGGTGGTTTCCATGATATACGGGCTGACCTCTTTTCTGGTGGCCCTGTTCATCATGCTTTACGGCCTGAATGTTTATATTGAGAACTTTCTGGCATGGGTGTTGGGAAGAGCAGGCATAGTCCTGATTCTGATACTGGCGGTGGTGGTAATCTCCGCCTTTGTGAAAGGAGGGAGCGACCTTGGCGGAAAATCAGAGTAAAATCTGGATTGGCATAGGTGCGGCGGTGGTGCTTTTCCTGGTAGTGACCACCCCAGGCTGGAAGGAAATTCTGGGTATCAGCGGTGAGTTCAGCCTGGGTGGCTATGCTCCGGCCCTGCTACTCCTGCTCATGATGGCTGGCCTGCTGGCCATAGTCATGATGGGTGGCGAGAAGAAGCCTGAGTGAATCAGGGCTGGGCCCGGGACATCTGAACATAAGTTACATCCAGGTCTTGGTCCACTACGGCCAGCCAGAGCAGTTTTTTCACTGAATGGGTGATGCGGTTCAGGCCCACCAACCCGGTAGCAGTCAGCCGGTCATTTTCAGTCACAACCTTGACCAGAAACCGGGCATGCTCCCCTTCCTGTTTGGCACCCTTCCGGGGCTTGACTCCCGGTTCATAAACCCGGAAATCCACCCCATATTTGGCCCCGGCTTTGGGCAGGTAGCCTTTACGGCGCAGGTCACGATAGACCAGATAGCGGAGAAAGCAACCTTTGTGAAGTTTCTCAAGATGTGAACGCAGGTCAGGAAAAGATAGAGGCTGACCGGATTTTCCGGACGCGACTTCAAGATAACCCTCCTCCACCAGATACAGGGCTTCCTCAGGGAAGAGCCACCAGTCCCCCCCACCCTCAGGCTGGTGGCCGAAGCTCCGCTCAATCAACATAGAGGACAAATCGGGGGCAAACACCCCCTCCCGTCGAAGTTCAGCGGAGGAAAAATGTCTGAGTTTTTTCGTCAAACTCCACCACCCCCTCAGCCATGAAAGCCTTCATCCTTTTGAACAGGGTGTCGCGAACACTTTCCTCTATGCCCAGCTCCCGAAGGCCGGTGTTAAGGTCCACGATGTTCATGTTACTGTGATGCCGAAGCAGGGATATAACAGGGTCCTCCTGACCTTTGTTGGCGGGGGCCGCAACAGCCCCCCGGACAGTAGGTACAGGCAGGTTGAGATTGACTGGAGGGGTGCCGGTCCGCGGGGTAACAGGGGAAACTGCAGGGGAAGGCTGGTTTTCAAGGGCGGCCACTTTACGCTTGAGAGTCTCCACCTCCTTCCACAGCTGTTCCACCTTGTGGACCCAATATTTCATATAAACATCATCCGGCATATGCTTTTATGTAGGGTCGGCAATTATAAATGTGTTAGCCGAACTGGCTCTGGCCCTCACCGCCCTGCTACTCTGGCTCAAAACCCGTCTGAGAGCTTTTCTGGTCATGGTTCCTGCGACTCTGGTGGCCCTGTTGCCTTTCAGGTGGGCCTTATGGACGGCCACCGGCCTCATGACTGCCGGCCTTGCCCTGTTGGGTTGGGAAAGTCAAGGAGTTACGAAGTAGCGAGGCTGGCTTGAGGGCCAGTCCCGAGTGCGAAGCACGAGGCTGGCTTGAGGGCCAGTCCCGAGTGCGAAGCACGAGGCTGGCTTGAGGGCCAGTCCCGAGTGCGAAGCACGAGG
>DSCG01000010.1 GCA_011049195.1 archaeon | reverse complement strand
TGAAGCCGGTGAAGCGGAAGGCCTCAATCTTCTCACGGTTGGCGGCCAGAGTCTCGGCCATGGCCTTGCCCTGCCCCAGGATGTGCTGACGCATCTGGGTGGAGTCCTTGCCCTGTAATAATGGCATGAATAAAATCAGGCAGGCCGGATAAAAGTGCTTTTTGCTGCCGGTCGGGCCTAATCCACCGTAAACCAGTCCAGAAACTCCTCGGGGACCTCCAGCAGGCCCATGTGGAGTAGGGCGTCCAGGTAGGCCCAGGAGATGCCAAAGGCCTCTATGGCGTCCTCACGGCGTTTCTGGTCCAGAAAGTGCCGGGCATCCTTGCCGTAGGCCTTGGCCAGACCGAAAATCTCGTTGGCGGGGCCGCGGGGGTCCAGCAGCCGGGCCTGTTCCAGCACGGCGGCCAGCCTGGCCAGTTGGGCTTCAAGGTCCATGTGTCCGGCTCATATCACGGCTTAAAGAGGTTGTTATGTTTTTAAAGAGAAGGTCCCCAGTCTGTATGCGCGGAGTCAAAAGTGCCACCCAAACCCTGCTGAACCACTTGAAGGAGGTGCAAAGTGTTCTAAGGTTCTCCAGTGAGGAAGCAGAACGTCGGCTTGAGGGTATACTCACTCACGAACTGAAATCACAAATGAGAAATTACCCACAAATTTTCTTTGAATTCAACAGACTCGGAGAAGATGCCACGTATGACGACCTTGAACAGGATTTTTCAGAAAATTGGTGTTACGAAATTTTTAACATTATGAATGGAAGTGTTGGCGTGGGACTTGATCTGCCGGAAATCCGCATCAAATTCTGCGCCTACTCCTGCTACGTTTACCATGCCGCAGGTGAACAGCTTGACGAACTTCTGGATTTATTACAAGACTATCATCCTGTAACAGAAGAGGAATTTGAATGGAAATTGGAACTTGAGCTTATGTGTGAAATTCACAAAACCATCCGGAATTATAAAGCAGAAAACGATAGACAGATATGCCAACGCTGTCTGAAACCTTTCGCCATCCTGGAGTACTCCCAGCTCGAAAAAGCTTTAGGGGACATACACAGAAAATATGCCTAAAGCTTTAAAGTGACAGACTTCATTCGGTCATGACCGAACTGCTCCACATGCAGGACTGCTATCTACGGCGTTTTGAGGCCCAAATCATTGAAGTCGTGCCGGAAGCCGGGGGGGTGGTGCTGGACAGGACTGCCTTCCACCCCCTGGGCGGCGGGGTGGATGACGACAAGGGCATGCTGGTGGCGGACGGCCATAAGTTCATAGTGAATGGAGTCCGGTGGGTGGAGGGCAAACCAGTTCACCTGATTGATGACGTAACCGGTTTGTCTCCGGGTATGAAAGTGAATGGGGAAATTGACTGGCCCAGAAGATACCTGTTAATGAGGACTCACACTGCCGCCCACTTGCTTGAGGCCATGATTTACAACAAGACGGGGGCTTTGATTGGGAGTGGCAGGGTTTCAGTTGATAGCAGTTACCTCGGATTCACTCTTGATGAGATGGACAAGGACTTAATCCTTGGAGCGGTGGAGGAAGCCAATCAGTGGGTTGACAAGGGAGCCAAAGTGAATATCAGTTTCATGAAGAGGGAAGACGCCCTCAAGGACCCAGGCATGGTCAAGCTGGCGGGCAAGCTGCCGCCGGAAGTCAGTGAACTCAGGATTATTGAAATTGAAGGTATTGAGAAGCAGGCCTGCGGCGGGCCTCATGTCGGGGACATCAAGGAACTGGGAGCTATTGAGGCAGTGGACCTCAAGAACAAGGGGGCCAAGAACCGGCGCCTCTACTACAAGGTCACTTGAAGGCTATCACCTGGAAGCCGTGCTTGGCGATTTCCTCGGAGGTAAACCAGGTTTCCATGGCCTTGGTTTTCAGCACATAGGTGACCTTTTTCTCAATCACGCGGCCGGTATATCCCTTTTCAGGGCTATACTCCCGTAGCACTAGGGTGTCGCCGGGCTGACACTCCCAGTCGGCCAGCCGGACCTCAAAGGTCTTGTCCCCGGACAGGACTTTCTCAAAAAATTCGGGTAGGGTTTTCTTTTCAATTCTTGCCATGGTTGTCGCCTCCAAGCAGGGTCAGGGCCTTGCGGGCTATGAGGGCCGCCGCCGTTGCCGTCGGGTCACCGAAGTATTTTTGGGGGATTCCCTCAACTATGTCAAAGCCGGTCTTGGAACCTGACAGGGTTTTCAGAACCTGACCGAGAGTCATGCCGTTGTGTGGCTCCGGGTTGGTGACGCTGGCGTGTTCAAGCACATCAATATCCACCGAAATGTAATCGGCGGAATTCACTAGTTTTTCAGCTTCAGACAGGTTCATGTCAGAACCATAAATTACTTTTACGGTATTCACAAAATCAGCTTCTTCTTCAGCCACACTCCGGATACCTATGAGTGAACAGTTTTCTGGCCCGATAGTTTCAGCCACACGGCGGAAGGTGCATGCAAACGAGTTCGGGATGCCGGTGTGAATTTCGCGGGCATCGGCATGGGCATCAAACTGCACGTATTTGTGAATGGCTTTCTTTTCGTGGAGAAATTTCACCACCGGGATGGTAACGGAATGGTTACCCCCCAACACAAGGAAACGGCGGAAGCCTTCAGACCACAGGCTGTCCAGAAAATCTGCAATTTCAGAGAAAGCCATGTCCGGATGGGGGGAGGGTATGAGATCGCCCACATCCACCGCACCGAGGTCGTGCACACTGGTGAATTTGGCGGGTTTGACTGGAGCATCCTGTTGCTCCCACTCAACGCCTGAACTGGCCAGACGAACGGCTATGGGGAAAGCCGCCGTGCCCTTGCCAAGCTCGCTGGTGGAGTCGTAGCAAATACCAAAAACGGCCGTTTTACCGGGTTTTGTCACGTTTCCCCTCGGAAGACCGAAAAGCGACCAGTCACAGCCTTTCATGAAGGGATGTGTTTGGAGGGTTTATAATCAATACTCTTACTGAACAGGGGGCAGTTGCGGACGAAGGTTTCAAACTCACCGCCCTCACCTGCAGGGTTGAATTTGAATTTCCGTGAGAGGGCTATAAGTTCCTCAGCAGTCTCAGGAGTGATTGGGCGACCCACCCATGTCCGGGCATCAAGACCATCTGCAGCCACCGATACTATTACAAAATCCATGTCACGGGCGGAGGCTCTGAGATGAGCTTCAGAGTCAGTGCCCCAAAGGGGGGCGTGGCAGGACAAACCCAACCGTTCACAAATATCTTCAATGCGTGAACGCTGATACTCCGAACTGATGGCTCCTGAAACGACGCCTTCGGCTTTGAACTGGACTGCGGCCTGGTGAATGGCGGCCTCCAGGTCAATGAGTTCCTTCTCTTTTTCACCTGAAGTCGGACGAACCAGGAGGGGAATGCCTGAAGCCTCGGCCTGTTCACGAATCAAATCAACTTGAGGAGTCTGGAACATCCATGAATTATCACGGGCGGGGGCCATGCACACCATGCCTGCCACGGGATAATTCAGACGGGTCATGGCCATAATGGCGGACCATGAGTCCTTACCACCCGAAACCAGGGCCAACAGCCGGCGATTGGCGGGCCAGTAATTTTTCAGATATTCACTTTTTGGGGATGGAAGGATTTTTGAAAACCCGGAACCATATTGGGCGGCTTTCTTACCCTCCTCTGCAAGGTCCGGATAGCCGAGGTCAGCCAGCAGTTGGCGGACGGCCCACTTGCCAGTCAGTTCAAGGTCAGATAGACCCCTGGCCACGGCCACCACCTTGCTGTCCAAGTAGGGCCATCTGAGGATTTTTCCCTGTGGGCGGATAACCGGGAAGCCCGTGGGGGCGGTTTTATGCCACAAATTACGCAGGGCCCACAAGGCTTCCAGATGAGGGGAACGGTGCATGCGGGCGTAGCCACCCATGAGCTCGTCCGGGCCCAGGCCAGAAAAGGCCACAGGGGTGTCACAGAACAAGCAGGCGAAGTGGGTGACCAGACCCACCTCAATTTTCACGGGGTCTGATGAGCCCACTCGTTCACAGATTTCCGGGACAGTGGCCAGAGCGGTGTCGGGATTCACTTCAAAGAGTTTAAGAGGAATATCCATTCGTTCCGCCACCCGGTTAGCTCTTACGAAGTCTGAACATCCAACAAGTCCAACAGTAATGGCCTTAAAATTCACTTTCATGTCTTTCATGATTGCGGCCAATAGGGCAGAATCCACCCCTCCAGAAAGAAAGAGAGTGACCTGTTGCTTCCCCGGAAGCCGGGAGTGAATGGCGGACTTAAGGACTTCAAGCAAATCCCCTTCAACCGGTTCAGGAAAATTTCTTGGAGTGAATGAAACCCCGGGTTGCGAATTTGACGCAGTCAAAATCTGGCGGGGGTGAAGTTCATGCCAGCCCGGCTCACGGGAGGGTTCAAAAGAAAACAACTTAGTGGATGAATTGTGGGAGCACTCCCTGTAAAATATACGATAGAGCCCAACAGTATCACGGGCCAGATGGGGGGCTTCCCCATCAAAAAAAGCCAGAGCATACGGGCCTTCCACTAAATCCAGAGCCTGCGGGCCCTTAAAACGCAGTAGATGAAAAAGCAACTCCCCTCCCGAAGTGGCCCCGAAACGATGGGCGTGTTCCAGCTCCTGCCAGTTGTAAAGGTCAGCCTCCACCTCCATCCAGCTCTGGCCCGCCCTGAAACTCTCCACCACCAGAAGTCCAAAAATAACATTTTAAATAACCCGTCATAAAGGCCCCATGAAACTGTCCGGACCATCCTGTCTGGTTCTTCTGTTCATGATTTTTTCCCCTGTTATGGCCTGCTATTCCATCTCAGACCTGGGGGCTGTCGAAATGGAAATTCCTGTCAATATGCGCATTATGATGCGGGCTCAAAACTTTCAACGGGAGGGAGACACCGGACTTTTCCGGTCCCCGGCTGACAGCAACGTGACTGTGATAATAAGCGACGGGGGAATACGGCTGGTCTTCCCCATGGAGACTATCAATTATCACAGATGCACCCGCAGGGGGGGAGAGGTCAATATGAAAGACGGTTGTCTGACCATGAGGAGCGGGTCGGGCAACCATCAGGAGCTGAATTACCGGGGGGATGCCATTCTGTTTGAAGCCCGGAAGGCCTGTTGTAGCTGTGCCTCCGTTTGTGAATGGGACCTGTCCTTGGAGTATGAAGTTTATCCGGAAACATACATACTTGAATGTCTGCCGGGAGGAACGCTGGAAGGTTGGTCCTGTTCTGAACAATCACGGACAGGTGTGGAGGGTTACGATGAAGAGAAGGTCAAACAAATTGTGAATGAAACCCTTCATTATGTGAAGTTGCACGGAGTCATTCAGATAAGTGAAGCTGATTTGGAAGAAATTGTGAAAGAGAGCAGGTTGGGCAACTCAGGCCACAATTCACGGCTGGTTTATGAAGGTGGAAGCTGGAAACCCTACCACCAGACTGAAAACCCCTCGCTGGTTCGTGGAGTCACGTTGGGAGGTTGCGGAGAGGGGGAAACCATAGTAGGAAACCTGCCGGAAGGAGTTTTAGAATTTTCAGTTCCGAAGCTTGAACAGCTTTTCAGCATTTTTATCAATAATATGCTCCAGTTCCTGGGAAGGTATCCCTTTAAGCTCTGAAAGCTTCTGAAGGGCTGGAGCCAGATTGGCGGGCTCGTTGCGACCTTCAAAAGGGGACAAGACAGGGGAGTCAGTTTCAATCAGCAAAAGTTCTTCAGGAATGGCCATTGCCAACTGCTGAACCCGTTCACTATTCACAACCCGGGCCGTGACAGAAAGGTAGTAACCCAAGTCAATGGCACGGCGAACGTCTTTGAGTGAACCGCTGAAAGCGTGAAGATGAACCTTACCCGCCCGCAGGTCTGAAAGTTCGTCCAACACATATTTTCCCGCAGACCGGGAGTGAATGCTTACTGCCAGGTCCAGCTCCCGGGCCAGCTCCACCTGACGGCGGAAAGGGCCAACCTGCTCGGGGTGTTTCTGCCATGCATAGTCTAGGCCGATTTCGCCGATGGCCGCCAGTTTTTGTGAATGCTGATTGATGAGGCTGATGACAGCCTCCAGCTGGGAGAGGTCGCTGTAAGGCGCCAGCCCGATGGCGGGGTGGAGCAGGTCGTGATGGGTGGCCAGAGCCAGGCACGCCTGGGCATCGGGGAGATCAACCGAGGCCGTGATGATAGCCTTCACCCCCGCCTGACGGGCCCGCTGAAGCACGGCCTCAAGGTCAGTCCTGAATTCCTCCGCCTGCATGTGTGCGTGTGAGTCAATCATGGTATCCTTCCGTTTTGGTCGAGGTTTTTTGCCTGCGGGCAAAAAAGCTCGTGCATGTGTGCGTGTGAGTCAATCAT
>DSCG01000057.1 GCA_011049195.1 archaeon | reverse complement strand
GCCCGCTGAGGCGGGCGAGGGATAAGAGATCCACTGGAAAGTTCGGGCGTGTTTATCCTTCAGACCAGCGCACCCTAGGTCGCGGGGGTCGGCGTTAAGGTCGGTAGCCAGAAGTTGAAGGAGTTGATGGGTGGTCAGGCCGTATTTTTCCACCAGGACCCAGTGGTGGGAGCCGGACCCGGTGGGTAGGAATTTGGGGACTTCAAAGACCTCAAATTTCCGAACAGTGCAGGGAACGGCGGGGAGGTCGGGGGTCAGGTAGCGGATGGCTCCGGGAAACACATGCAGGTTCCCCAACAATATTATTAACCCTTGCGTCTGGGGGGGTTGTGAACCTGTCGCTATACGGCCAGATGTTGGAAAAACGCGTGGTTGAGGCCTATGAAATCGCCAAACGGGCCAGGGCGAAAGGGCTGGACCCCACGAGGCAGGTTGAAATTTTCATGGCCAAAGGCACTGCCGGCCGTGTGGAAGGGTTGGTAGGCATGCTGGTGCCCGGGCTTATCGGGTCCGGTCTGAAAGAAAGGATTGACGAGCTGGAAAGAGAATGGGGTAAGGGGGAAGAAGAGATAGGTTTTATGTTGGCGGATGAAGTCGCGAGGGGAAAGTTCTGCAAGTTTGAGGACGAAGGTCATGCCATAGAAGCAGGTATGCGGGTAGGCACGGCCTATTGGACTCTGGGGATTGTGACGGCCCCGCTGGAGGGACTGGCCCATGTCAAAATCAAAAATCGGCATGACGGCGGAAAATACCTGGCTCTTTATTTCTCCGGGCCCATCCGGAGTGCTGGCGGGACAACCAACGCCATGATTGTGCTGTTGGGTGATTTTCTGCGCAAGAAGTTCGGGCTGGGGGAATACGACCCCACCAATCAGGAAGTGGAGAGGTATTATCTGGAAATTGAAGACTACCACAAGAGGGTGGTCAGGCTACAGTACTTCCCGTCCAAACAGGAGGTTGTGGAAATTGTGAAGCACCTGCCTGTTGAGGTGACAGGGGAGGCCACGGAAAAAATAGAGGTTTTGGCTTACAAGGACCTGCCCAGAGTGGAAACCAACGCCATCCGCGGGGGCATGGCCCTGACTATGAGCATGATAGCTCTGAAGGCTCCAAAGATAGTGAGAAGGCTGGGCAAGTATGGGGGGAAATACGGGTTTGACAACTGGGAGTGGTTGCAAAAACTGGCCGAACTCAAGGAGAAAAAATCCGAGGACGTGGGGACCGCGGTTTATCTGGCGGAAATTCCGGGGGGCCGGCCGGTCTTCGGTTACCCCAACCGGTTGGGTGGCTTCAGGCTGAGATACGGTCGGGCCCGGAACACGGGGTTTGCCTGTATGGGGATACACCCCGCTACGGCGATTATAACCGACAACTTCCTGGCTGTCGGAGCCCAGCTCAAGGTGGCCCTGCCCGGCAAATCAGCAGCTGTTGCCCCGGTTGATACCATAGAAGGGCCGGTGGTGTTGCTGGAGGATGGCAGTGTGGTCAAGGTCCGGGATGAGGAAACGGCCCGGGAGCTGAGGCCACGGGTCAAGAAGATTTTGTATTTGGGGGATATTCTGGTGGCTTACGGGGAGTTCCTGACCAACGGCCACAAACTGGAGCCCTCTGCCTGGGTGCCTGAGTGGTGGGAAAAGGAGCTGGAGGCAGTATTGCCGGAGGGACGGAGGGGGAGTGTGAAAAGGCCGGAGACCTTTGAGGATGCTCTGGAACTCAGCAGGAAATACGGGGTGGCTTTGCATCCCGACTTCACTTTTCACTGGGAGGCCCTGACCGGAAAGGAGGTTCTGGAACTGAAGAGAAAGCTGGGGCAGTTGGAGGAAGTGAAGTGCCTGTTGGAAAAACTCGGAGCCGAACACAAAGTCATAGATGGTAAAGTGAAGATGGGGTCGGATAATGAACAGATACTTCGGACTTTACTTGGTGGGGATGAACAGAGGTTTTCGGCAGGGGAAGAAAACGGAAGTGGTGTGGATATAGTGAATAAACTTTCACCTGTGAAAATCATGCCGTTGGGTGGGTGCTGGTTGGGAGCCAGAATGGGCCGGCCGGAAAAAGCGGAGAAACGGGCGTTGAAAGGTTCACCGCACGTTTTATTCCCTGCAGGTCAGATGAGCCGTATAAGGAATGTGGTTGAGGCTCTGAACGGGAAGATACAGGCAGACCTGGCACTAAGGGTGTGCCCAAAGTGTGAACGGAGGAGTTACTATCTGACCTGCCAGAGGTGTGGAGGGGAAACCGTTCAGAAGAGAGTATGTATCAAATGCGGAAGGGTCACTGAGCAGGAAATTCACTGTGGGCTGAGGACCAACATGTACCAGCCCATATTTTTGAATGAGGATTTGGGAGCATTGAGTGAAAAGCTGGGTCTGCTACCACCGGCTGTGCTGAAGGGAGTGCGGGGAATCAGCTCCGACCAGAAAATTCCGGAAAGGCTGGAAAAGGGGCTTTTAAGGGCCAAATACGATTTGACGGTCAACAAGGACGGCACGGTGCGGGTGGACTCCACCGACATGCCACTCACACACTTCATGTCAAGAGAGGTTGGAGTAAGTGTGGAAAAGCTGAGAGAGTTAGGATATGACAAGGACATAGACGGTTATGCTTTAACAAGGGATGACCAGGTGTTGGAGCTCAAACCCCAGGATATTCTGATTAGTGATGACGAGACTTTTTCATCAGCGGACTATCTGGTGAAAGTTTCACAGTTTGTGGATGAACTGCTGGTTAAGTTTTACGGCATGGAACCTTTTTACAAAATGGAAAACAAGGGTGATTTGGTCGGCCAGCTAGTAGCAGGTCTGGCCCCGCATACTTCGGCAGGGATAGTCGGAAGAGTGGTGGGTTTTTCGCCGGTGAGGTCCGGGCTTGCTCATCCGGCGTGGCATGCGGCGAAAAAGAGGAATTGTCTGACCCAAAACACCAAAATAATTGTGAACTGCAACGGAACAAAAATGAAAGCTCTCGGTGATGTAAGGGTGGGGGATGAGGTGCTTTCACTTGAAAACAACCGGCCGGTTTTCCGGAAAGTTGGTGAAGTTTTCAGGAGAAAATCTCCCGCCATGATGCTCAGGATAAAAACGGCGACAGGTAGACAGGTGGAAGTCACGCCGGACCACCGCATGCTGGTATTTGAAAGGGATGCCAAAAAGCCGGTTGCGAGAAAGGCCGCTCAGTTGAAGGAGGGGGACTGGCTACCTTTGGCAGGGGAAATGCCTTCAGGCAAAGAACTTGAAACCCTGGATGTCTTGAATTTTATTCAGGGAACGGCACGTAAAGACCTCATGGTGGTGACTGCGGGCTTTAGAAGTAAAGGGAGGAAAGAACACCAGTGGAAATACAGGGGGCGGGTGCCCTTACAGACTTTTGTGGCTTCAGAAGGAGAGGAGGCAGTCAAAAAAGTGGCCCTCAAACGCCGAAAAGAAGAGTGTAGGCGCTGGTTGAAGGTGGAGGATGTTGCGGAACTGTTGGGTTGGTTCGCCTCTGAGGGCTACCTGAGAAAAAGGAATAGGACTTACCAAGTATGTTGGGGGGTGGTGAAACCGGAAACCAAAGACAGACTGGTGGATTTGTGCAGACAGGTGTTTGGAAAGGAAGCAGGTGTTTATGATAACGCGGTGGTGCTTTCAGGGCGCCTTTATTACGAAATTTTCAAAGGTATGGGTGTAGGTGCTGGAGCCTATAAAAAACGGGTGCCGGCATTCATGTTTTCCGCCAGCGAACCGGCAGTGAAAAGTTTTCTTCGTGGCTTGGTGGAAGGGGATGGTTATGTAGGCCCCTTTATTTCCATAACCTCCGTCAGCAGGACTTTGCTTGAAGAAACCGCACTGTTATTACTGCGTTTAGGGGTGCTCCCTCATTTTGGGAGTGAAGAAAAAATCATAAACAGCGGAATTGTTGCAGAAACATACAGACGCAAAGGGGTAGTGAAAAAATCCACAATTCACCATTTGAAAATCTTTGGGGAAGAGGTGGAGAAGTTAAGGAAAGAACTTCAACTCATCAAAGGCAAATCAACGTCACACAGACCAAAGAGAATCAAAAAGGTGGGGGGAATTTATCTGGCACCTGTGACAAGCATAACCCCTGTGCGTTCGGAAAGTGAATGGGTTTATGATCTGGAAGTCCCGGGAACACATAACTTTTGGGCAGATGGAGTATTCGTGCATAACTGTGACGGTGACGAAGACTCTGTCATTCTGCTGATGGACGCCCTGTTGAACTTTTCACGGGAATTCCTGCCAAGCTCCCGCGGGGGCAAAACCATGGATGTGCCCCTGGTGCTTACCACTCACCTGCACCTGCTGGAGGTTGACGACGAGGTTCATGATATGGATGTAGTGGAAAGTTACCCGCTGGAGTTTTACAGAGCCACTCTGGAGGGCAAACCCCCCTGGGAAGTGAAGCTCAAGACGATGGGCAAACTGGAGCCGGAAAAGATGGAGGGTATCCGATGCACCCACTGGTGCTCCAACCCTGGAGCGGGGCCCACCCTGACCGCCTACAAAACCTTGGGGGCAATGACTGAAAAAGTAAAGAAGCAACTTGAACTGGCGGGGAAGATTGTGGCGGTTGACGCGGCGGATGTGGCGTCAAAGATATTGGAAAGTCACTTTATCAAAGATATTTATGGCAATTTGAGGCGTTTTCATACCCAGGGCTTCAGGTGCATCAACTGTAATGAAAAGTTCAGGAGGCCTCCGCTGATTGGCAAATGTAGCAGGTGTGGCGGGCGGATTGTGCCCACGGTTTATGAAGGAACCATCAAGAAATACCTGGAAACCAGCCTGAAGATGATAAAGGAGTTTGAAGTCTCGGATTACACCCGGAATCAGCTGACTCTGGTGGAAAAGAGGACCAATATGACCTTTGGCGGGGACAAGCAGGAGGATTTGGATAACTGGTTTGGACAGACTGAAGATGGGGGTGGGAAAAAGTGAATAAGAGTAGTCCGGGAGCGGTAAGAGTGAAGGTTTGGACCAGGGTGGGACCAACTGAAGATGATGCCCGGGTCAGGCAGGCTGTTGGAACTTTCTTTCCTGAAATGAAGTTTGAAAGGGTTGGTGAAAAATGGGAAGGACAGGGAGAGGGCAGGGAAGTTTTAAGTGAATTCAGAAACGCTGTGTGGGCCAAAAAGATTCTGGATACTGTTAGAGGAAGATTCATTCATCGGATCGAAGGAAACAGGACCGAAATACTTATTCACAAACAGGCGGCTTTTGTAAAAAAATTAGGCCTGGTAGACTCGGACAGGGAGAGCTCTCTGGGGGCCATTCATGTGGTTATTGAAAGTGAAGAGCTGGAAAAGCTGGTGGACTGGCTGGCCCCGAAAACTAAAGAGGGGAAACCGGTCCGGAAAAATCTATGAGCTGGCAGGTGCCGGTGGCCAGGTCCATCTCCACGAACTTGCCGGGAGTGGGGTGATGCCCCAACTTTTTCTGGAATTCCGTCCTCTCCTGGAATGAGCCCGCAGAGATGAGACGGATGCCCCGGTAGTTGGACATGCCTACAGTGTGAATGTGACCGGTGAAAAAGACGTGGGGAATAGTTTTGATAGTCAGGTGGTCCTCATTGCCAGGCAACAGCCGGTTTTTGCCGAAAATGGGGGATAAATGGCGTTTTTTGAGTAGCTGGCGCTGGACCTGGTAGGGCTGGTCGTAGGCGGTGGAACGGATGGAATCTATGGAGGCAATCACCCCGTCCATGCTGGTGCCGTGGTAAAGGAGGATGCTGACACCTTCAAGGGAAACCATGGAAGGGTCGGAAAGCAGGCGGACGTTGGACTGCTGGTAGAGGGGTTTGGCAAATTCCCGAGGGATGGGCTGACGTGGCTCGGAATCGTTGGTGGGGTCGTGGTTGCCCGGAATGATAATCAGCTGTTTATCGCGGTTAATCTGTGAAATCAAAGAGGCCAGATAGTCAAACTCAGCTTCAACGGTGTCAACTTCAAGCTCCTCCTCTTGGCCTTTGTAAAGACCGATGCCGTCTACCAGGTCGCCACCAATCAGGACGTATTTGATGTCGGGACGGCCGTTCACCCAAAGCACAAAGTTGTCCCAGGTTTCACTGTTAAACTTCTTGGAGCCGGCGTGAATGTCGGCGATAAAAGCAACCTTTGAATTTGTCTGGGGGGATGGCCATTCATTGTTGGTGGGTACCTCGGGAAATATCAGCTCGTTTGCAAAGATAATGTCACGTCCGGGGCCCCCGACTATGCCGATAACTTCATCCTCCACCAGTTCGTCGGCGCCGGGTATGGCATGAGGTATTAAAACATTGATACTTCCTGTCGGGTCTTCAAGTTCCAGCATCTTACGGCCGTCCTTGAAAGGGGAGATGGTCTGGACCATGCCGATAACGGCGACCTCTTTCTGGTCTCGGACTCTTTTGAGGTTGGT
The DNA here is from genome assembly GCA_011049195.1 of archaeon. Taxonomy (GTDB): domain Archaea; phylum SpSt-1190; class SpSt-1190; order SpSt-1190; family SpSt-1190; genus SpSt-1190. The sequence continues at coordinate 146 of DSCG01000057.1, read as the reverse complement.
AATGGAGATGGCTGATTTAAGTTGGGGTCGCTTCCAGAGCATCTGGGACAACTGGCGGTAGCGGGAAAGGAAGATGCCGTGAAATTCCTCCCTTCCCACGCCGGGGTTGGGAAGGTATTTCCAGAGAATTTCCACGTCTTTGGGGG
>DSCG01000002.1 GCA_011049195.1 archaeon | reverse complement strand
TACAACCTTGTCATTATGAGTCCAGAAGGAAATATCTAATTTGTTTTTTAGGGCAGCCTCAATTTGTTCTTCTGAGAGCTTTTCGCTAGCCCGTTTGGCAAGTTCACGGGAATTCAAAACGTTATTTAGCTCCAGATATCTTGTTTGCCTCTGAATTATGCTCATCTAAGATTTCCAAGGCGTTTTTAAATAACTTTTGAAGGTAAATATTTAAATAGGGGCTCAGGCGGAAATGAAGGTTTTGCTGGAAAGTGTTGCCCGCAGGGAACATCAGTAAATTCCTGAATTACCGGGTCAGTTGTGGGTCCACGACTTGAACTTCAGCTGGACCTTTGCGTCAGGGCTCCACGAAAGTTTCCTGTCGTCCCCAGATTATTTCTTTGAGAACGTCATAGACCTGAGGATATTTTTCCGGGTTCAGAAGCTCGCTGTGGAAGACCGCAGGTAGCTGGTTGCATCTGCCTGCAACATAGTGATTGGTGGCGTAGGCCAGTTCGGATGAGTGAGTCTGGACTATTTCATCACCATCCTCCCCCCAGGTGTTGCAACCCGTCCCAATGATAGTATGAACCGGGATGGAGGGGACAAAATTTTCAAGACGTTTCATGAAGACACTCTCCGAACTCATATCTTCACAAGCTCGTTTATCGCCCAGCCAGCTACAGAACTGTTCGGTCCCGCCGATAACCCCCTGATTGGGGGTGGCTATCAAGATGAGCCGGTCTACTTTCTCATCGCCGAAAAGCAGGAGGTAGTTTCGGGAGACCAGTCCGCCCATAGAGTGAGCCACGATTATGACCTTCCCAGCACCCGTGCTGGCGAGAACCATGTCAATCAGCTCCTTCAGCCTGAGGGAATAGCTTTCAATCCCTTCCTCTTTCCTGATGACTTTGGAGAGACTTCCGGTATCATAATAGGAGGAGTAATAGTAGGTGGCACGGACGCCCACAGGTACATTCATTTGTGACCAGTAACCTTCACCGATGGAGGCATAGTCAATGTCCCCTGCATTCACTATTAGTCCCTCGTCGCTCATTTTTTTCTGGATTTGGGCGAAGGCCTTGATTGAACTTTCAGGGGATTCTTTTTTGTTGACGGCGTGGCCGTGGATGAAGACGATAGGGTAACGGGTTTCATTCAGGTCGCAGTTGGTGCAAATGCCGTAAATACAACAGATTTTTTTAGGCTCTCCGAGGACGAGGGGCGCGAAAGGGTTGCTGTCCAAATCAGGCAAGATTTGAGTTCGGTTGGTTAAGGACCTGTTTATCAAAGGAGCTACTTCCCTGCAGTAAGTGTCCGGCACAAGGGAAAAATTGATATATGCAAAATACTGCTCAAGGGAAAGGTTGCCGTCGTTCGGCAGATTCAGCTCGCCTTTCAGCAGGTGGGTGCCATTGGAATCCACTTTTTCGGGCTCATCCGATATGAATTCAAGTAAATGCGAAAGTTCGGAGGGCCAGCCGGATGTCGCCGAGTTGTGGGCCAGAGTCAGGTTGTTGATTTCCTCAAGCCTGTCGCACAGGTCTCCGGAGTGTGAAAGGTTGGTGGCCAGTAGGCGAGAAAGGTTAGCCATCTGCCATGACAGGTTGGCTTCCACCCAGGTCTGTTCCTGGGAGTAGTTTTCCACCAACCCCTTCACTTCTGCAAAAAGCTGTGTCAGGTTTTCCAACCCCGCCACAACTTCGAATGATGTCTGGGGCAGAGCTTCCAGCTCACTGTAAATCGCCCGGAGGGGGGTGGCCGTGCTGTGATTGATGGCTTCGTAGAACCGGTAGGCGTCCAGATAAGTTTGGTTGGAGAGGTCAGTTAGTATGTTGATATGAGAGTTGTAGCTTTCCAGAGCGGTTAGAAGTTTTTCGAAGTCTGCTTTATGTCCGGGAAAAACCAGTTCCGAAACCAGCCTGCCAGCTTCCTGCAGGTCCTGCCTGTAATAAGCGTTAAGGCAGGTTTCAAATTGCAGGGAGGCCTGAGTGAGAGGTGGCACAGGTTCAAGTCCTGTTTCAATAACCGCCTTTATGGCGTCAACCGTGAGGTTGAAGTTGATTTGGGCTCGGCTCTCCTCCGCCAGCTCCATATAGACTTGTTCCAGGTCGGCCTTGAGGACCTCCAAATTTGCCTGTTCCTCCTGTGAATATTCTTTATTCACAGTTGCAATGGCCGAACGATAGGTCGGGTCCCCATCCGTCCTGCAAAACAGACTGCGGTGGTTTCGGCAGATGGCATAAAGATAGTAAATCCTTTCACCCGAACCGGACATATTCAGGTCAAGGGTGTAGCTCCTCTGAATGTGAATTCCGTTTTCTGGGCCGAATGTTTCGTTAGACAACAGGCTTTGATGGTATGCATCTACCAAGAGTAGGTTACATTCCGCTTTACAGAACCTGAAATTCCTGACTTGGATGTCGTAATCAAGCCGTACGGTGCTGGTGTTGGTTTCCACTATGGACTGCAGGGGGGTGAGCTCCACCAGCAGGTCGTCGTATATCAGGAAGCGGAGCTGGATGAACAGGTTGGTCAGCACCAGAACCAACAGAAAGCCGATGACGGCCAGGATGTAAAGCCGTCGGAATCTGGGCTTCCCGGGCTTGTTTGAGGGTTTGCGTGATATAAAAAATCCTCTCCGGGCGGTTTATAGCTTTAGTCCAGAAAGTAATCCCCGCGTCCTGAAAGATTGACCAGCATGGTCAGTACATCCCGACCCCTGACAGTGCCCACAGAACCTTTACGGCATTCGGTTTCCCCGAATTTTCGGATGCTGTCGCCCGGCACGTTGGTGCCATAGAACAGCAGGGGCACCGGGTCGCCCGAGTGCATTTTGAGGCTACAAGGGGTGGCATGGTCGCCTGTTATCGCCACGGTTATACCCGCGTCCAGCAGGGGCTTCAGCAGGGTGTCATAAAGCTCAATGGCCCGTACCTTTCCCATGCAGTCGCCGTCATGGCCTTTTTCATCAGTGGTTTTGAAATGGACGAAGACGAAGTCATAGCCTTCCTCCAGCTTCCTGATGGCCAGGGGGGTGCGCCGGCTTTCGTCTGGTTCGTTCTGGGCGTCCATACCTACATAACGGGCCACTCCGAGGTAGAGGGGGGCACCTGCCACCGCAAAACCTTTGAGGCCGTTCCTCTGCTGGAAAGTCTGGGCCGGTGGCGTATATCTGCCACCACCCCGAAACAGAATAGCGTTTGCAGGGGCGAGGTGTTGGAGTAAACGTTCATGGTTCTTGGGGTGTTTCTTCAGAAACTCATGGGCCCTGGTGTGGAGCCATTCACTGATTTTGTCCCGGAATACGACTTTGGAACCCTCCTGATGTGGGTCTGTGTCGTGAATGGCCTCTTTGTTTTTGTATCCTCTGAGCAATAACATTCCCCTGTGACCCACGGTGTGCCTGATGATAACTTTAAGTTTGAAAGGGTTTTGGTTGAGAACCTTCTCCAGCCCGACCGCCATCTCGTCCAGGCCGAAAGCATTTCTCTGGGCTCTCCTGTCCATGACGGTTACGCCGTCATCCTTAACCGTGGCGAAATTGAGCCGGAAGGCGTAGTCGTTGGCCTGGAGTTTGATGCCACCCTCACTGCCAAGAACTTCAAAAACTCCACGGGCCACTTTTTCTTCAACACCGTAGTTGAAGAGGGCCATATGGGCCACAGCCGAGCCAGAAACTACGCCGGGTCTCAGGGTGTGATGCAGGCCACAGCAACCCTCCCGGGCCATTCTGTCCAGAACCGGGGTTTTGGCAGCCTCCAGAGGGGTTTTTCCCCGTAGCTCCCTGACGGGCCGGTCGCCCAGACCGTCAAGGACCACCAGCACCAGACCCTGGCCTTTTACAGTGTGTATGAGATAATTCATGCTATCACTTCCTCCAATCTCAACAGTTCGTTGTACTTGGCCACTCTCTCACCACGGGCCGGAGCCCCGGTCTTGATGAAGGGGGTGGCTGTGCCCACCGCCAGATGGGTGATGAAGGTGTCGTTGGTTTCCCCCGAGCGGTGGGAGACCACGAATTTCCAACCGGCCTCGCGGGCCAGTCGGATGACCTCAAGGGTCTCGGTGACCGTGCCAATCTGGTTGGGCTTGACCAGCACGGCGTTGCCAGCCTTGAGCCGAATGGCCTTGGCCAGTCGGGTGGGGTTGGTGACCAACAAGTCGTCCCCTACCACCATGGTGTTGGCCCTGTCCAGGAAAGTTGCGAAACCCTTGAAGTCCGTTTCCTCCAGAGGGTCCTCAACTGAAAAAAGTGAATGGTGCTCGCACAGGCCCGCAAGATAACTTAAGTAGTCTTCCCGGTTCAGAAGTTGGCCGTCAATCTGATAGCCCTTGTGAGAGTGGTAGGATGAGGCGGCGCAGTCCAGAGAGATACCTACGGTTTTGGCGTAGCCCGTCTTGGCCAGCACGGCCTCAAGCATTTCCAAAGCCTCCACCGTTGAATTCATGGGCGGGGCAAAGCCACCTTCATCTCCGAGGTTGGTGGCCGACCTGCCGTATTTGGCCTCCAGTTGCTTTTTCAACTCGGCATAAATTTCAACTCCTGCCTCAACCTTCTCCGAGAAACTGCCGAAATCATGGGGCACAATCATAAATTCCTGCACTGCCAGATTGTTGCCTGCATGGAGACCGCCGTTGATAATGTTGAACATAGGAGTGGGCAGAGCCGGCAGGCTACCCGTCAGTCTGCTGATGACCTCCCAGGCATCCCCTTGTGATTTCAGGAAGGCAATTGAAGTGGCGAGAGTCAGGTCGGCTCCGGTTTTCCGCTTGCCGGGCCCGGCCAGCTTTATCAGGTGGCGGTCTAACTCAGTCTGGTTTTCAAACCGGCGTTTCAGTTTTTTGCCGAAGGCGGGAGCCAGTTTCAGGGATTTTTCAGCAGGCAACTGGACGGCCTCCAACTTGCCTTTGCTCTTGCCCGCGGGGACGCTGGCCCGGGACTGCCGGCCATCAACCAGAAGGTCAAGCTCAAGAGCCCAGGATGCCCGTGAATTGAGCACCCTGCGGACTTTGAGGTCATCCACCATTGGCATGCCATGCCTACTCCTGACATGCTAATATGTTTTTACTCATCTGGCACCTCCGGCACCCCTCTCCTTTTTCTCTTAAACCTCTTCCATCTTCACCTTCATGCAGGTTAAGGACGCCCTTTGCGACATCCACGTCGGCCCCGAGGCCGGCCGGGTGCTTGAAACATGCCTCCGGGGAGCGGAACAGTCAATCCGGGCCTACGCTCCCTTTATGAGTCCCATGGTGGCCCGCATCCTTCGGGACAAGGCCAGGCACATTGGAGTGGAAGTTTTTACCCCCCGCGCCGGCGACAAGTGGCATCGTAGGGCAGTCAAAGACCTCAAAGGCGGTTTTATACACCGCCTCTTGTTCCGTCCCTCACCTAAGGTTCGGTCGGTACCCGGCCATTTCCACGCCAAGGTCTTCTTCATAGATGATTACGTGGTGCTTGGCTCTGCTAACCCCACTTTTTCAGGCATGAGAAAGAATTTTGAAACGGTGGTGGTATGCAAGGAACCCGAGGCCGTGCTGGAAATGGACCGTTTTCTGGCCGGCCTGTTCTGACATGTTTAAGTTAAGCTTCTTAAAGCAGGAGTGACCTAAATCTCCATGGCTGAAACCAACAAGCTGGAAATGATTGGCTTCCATAAGGGTGCCATCACCACCCTGGCCAACGAACGCAGGGAATTGCTGAACATGGTGGGCACAGTTGACAAGCTCATTGCCGCTCATGTCAAGGCCCTTCAGGACCTGGGCGTCAAGATAGTCGCTGAAAAGCCCGTTGAGGGTAAAAGTAAAAAAGGGGAAGCTAGTAACGAAGAAATGGAAGAGCTGCTGAAGTGAGGCTGCTATGCCCGCCGAGTCCCTTGCGGGGGACGAGGTGGGTAGCGTGGCGTCGCTTCGCTAAGCGACGGGACCGTGGTCTAGTTTGGTATGACGCCTGCTTGGGGTGCAGGTGGCCCCGTGTTCAAATCACGGCGGTCCCACAAGCTTTTCCGCTTCACGCAAAAACTTGACCAAAAGCTACTCGCGGCATCAACCGCAGTCGATACCGCATGGGTGCAGGGCGATGCGAAGCATCAGTTCCCCCTCCAATCACGGTGGCCCCACACGAACTTTTCAAAAAAGTTCTATCAAAAAGGGACATCCACAGTGATTCGCGTTGTTTTTAGAAAAAGTTACATCAAAATTTCAGTGACCTGAGTTGTTTTAGGTTTTTTAATTATAAGTTGTGTTCGGAACTGGTGTGGTTGAAAAACGGATTAGGAGTGTGGTCAAAACCCTAACTTGGAGGATGATTGCATCACTGACCACCTCTGCCATAGTTTTTGTGATAACCGGTAATTTGGCTCTGTCTGCTGGAGCCGGATTGGTTGATGCCCTGATTAAACTGTTTTTCTACTATTTTCATGAACGGGTTTGGAACCGGGTGACTTGGGGTAGAAATATCTGACTTTTTGGGTTGTCGCTTTAGGTCTTAGTTCCCCGCACTCCCTTCCACAACAGGGGTGCTGACTTCCGGAGTCAAATCACCTGAAGAGCTGTCACCCCTGCCTTCAACCACATGGGTGCTGACTT
>DSCG01000028.1 GCA_011049195.1 archaeon | reverse complement strand
GGGGGGCGTTGTTTCCGTTTTTCAGACGCTCCACTGCATCCTTGCAGGTGCCTTTGATATTGCGAGGCACGGCAGAATCGTTAATAATCTGGTTCAAAATCCCAACCGCCGTTTCCAACGCGTCAGCATTACTCATACAAACACCTATTTGCCTTTAGCCTGTGAACTCAAGTCACGCAGTTTCTCGTTGAGTTTTTTCTCCTGTGCTTGGAAAGTTTTAAGCCGAGTTTCCAGTTTTTCCTTAACTTCCTTCAAATCTTTGATAACGGCCTCACGTGGTTTTTTGATTAGGGCGGGACCAATGGCCTTAAACACAAATTCCTCTTTTTCCTTTTCAAGTTCCTCAACCGCCAACTCAGTTTCTTTGATTTGGAGTTCCACCTGTTGACGCTGGGACATCATAATCTGAAGCTGTTGCTGATAAATATTAACCTGAGTGAGTGCATATCTTTGTTGAGGGGTTAAATCTTCCGCCATTTTATCACATCCAGTTCCTACCCAACTAACGTGCTTTCAAAGTTTTCACAGTGGGAGCCCGCATCTTGACCAGTATCTTATAACCGCAAAAGGGGCATCTCACTCTCTCATAGCGCAGATCCATGTCAACCCGCTTGCCGCACTTGAAGCAACGATACGTTCCCATTAAACCACCTTGTAGGCATGGTTGGCAAATTTGTGGCCACATTTCTGGCACTGCCATATGCCGGTTGATTGCCGTGTTACTCCCGCCTTGCCACAGCTGGGACATGCATAGGTTTTGCCCTTGTAATGCCTCTCAATCTTATCAACTTTCCTCTTGGCTTTAGTCCCATACCTGGCACCGAAACGTTTGGAAGTATTCAGCTTGCTTACGACCATTCAACCACCACTCAAACCCAGGGCAAGGGCAATCAGGGCCACCACCGCAATAATGGTGAGGACCAATATGTCCTGTCCCATGAGCCACTCAAATGCCTTTAAAAGCTCTCCTGTCTGCCAGGCCCAATAGAGCCCGCCAACCATGGCCACGACCACCAGGGGGGCCAGAACGCGTTTCCAGAATGGCTTCGGCTGCACATCAGGCGGAATGAACCTTTCCTCTCCGGCCATAAAGAGGGTTCTGGAAGGGGGTTATAAAAGTTTTTAAGGGGGTCTGCGGGAAAGGGGTGTTGATGAACCCTAGGGTATCTGACCTGTGATGATGCCGTCCCAATCTGACAAACTTTTTAGAAAAAAGTTTGATCAAAAACGTGATGTCTGTGGACATCGCGGAGCGGTTTCAACTCAAGAGCGGGAGGCACCTGTGGGTGCGGAATTCCCGAAGAGGTTCCGACCGCGTAGCGGCTGAGGGTTGGAGTTTTTTGGAAAAAAGTTGCATCAAAAAGCGAGCTGTCTTGGTTCCGACCGCGAAGCGGGTGAAGGTTAACGCTTTTCAGAAAATGTGAAACTCAATTCACTTTTTCAAGTTCTTCTTTCAGAATGGCCAGCAACTGTTGTCCGGGAAACCTGCCTCTGAATTCCTGCATCACCAGACCCATCAGGCCTTTCTCAGGGGACGGGGTATTTTTTATGAAGTCCTGCTTCTGATGAACCAAACTTTTCACAAATTGTCGGACTACCTCATCTGAGACCTGACTCTTCATCTCCTCGCCTTTCACAACTTTCTGGAGAAGGTCAAGCAGAGCTCCGCCCTTCTGACCTTTGTAAAGATGGACCAGTTGTTCCAAATGTGAACGATTCACTTCCAGACCGCGCCTTCTTAGGGCGGGAAGATGTTCTGTGAATACCTCTCCGAGAAAAGGATGCCCTCCCAATTCACAAAACAGATTATAATCTGGGCTTATATGAAGTTTGAGAGCCAGTTGCTCCGGAAGAACCTTTTTGAGGCGGACCAGTCTCTGCTCGGGAGTTTCGGGCATCGGGACTCTGAAAGGTTTGATAGGTGGGATGTCTGTTTCCGGATACATGCGGGCTCCCGTAGGGAGAGGTCGTAGGAAAGAGGAGGAACCATCCAGCTCACATTTCCGGGTGTCCTCTGTCACCCCGCTCACCAGTTGGCTCAATCTTTCAGCCACCAGATTGAGGGGTTCTGCAGAGCCCGCTGAGAGAGCCAGAAGGTCGGTTTGCCGGCATCCCATGATCTTTTTGACAGCCTCCAGTTCCGACTCCAGTTTGTATTTGGTCATGTCCTCATCGGTATGAACGAAGCCACGGAAGCCGTGGGCTCTGACGTATTCTGCCAGCTCCCTGCCCAGATGTTTTCCCGGATGCATAGGCTCGGCAAACAGTCCCGTAGCCGATGAGAAAGTCATAGCAAAAACTTTCTGACCTTTGAATATTTTTGAATCAGTTTTTGTGAATATCCCCGTGACTTCCAGGGGTTTTCCGGGAGAGGTCTGCCGAATACGTTCACTAAGGATGAACAGTCTTTTCTGCCTGTTCACTTCAAACTCCACAAGTTTCGGAATAAGCGAAAGGTCCTGAACTCCTTTTATTTCCACCCGGGCACCATCCGGAATTGAAATATTTATGTCCTGCCGGATGGTTCCCAACCCCCGCTTTACTTTCAGCATGCGGAGGGCCTCGCCGATTTTCAGGGCCACCTCACGGGCCTGTTCCCCGCTGGTGATATCGGGCAGAGTCGCAACCTCAATCAGAGGGGTGCCCAGCCGGTCAACGTTGAAAACCCTTTCACTTTGGGAGAGGTGCTCTCCATTCACGGGTCGGGAGGAGTCCTCCTCCAAACAGATGGAATCCACGCGGACCTTTGTCCCGGGGACAACCCCACCAGTGGCCACCAAAGCCGTTCTCTGAAAGCCCGAAACCGCTGAGCCGTCAATCAGGATTTTTCTCATTACCTGGATTTCGTCCACAGGGGTGGAGGCCATCATTCGTGTGAATTGAAGGGCTATTTCCAGAGCCTTTGTGTTCAAGGGGTGGGGCGGTTCCTCATCCCATTCCACGGCACAACTACTGGCCAGGTTGGCGTGATAGACCACTTTCCTGCCCTTCCGGAATTCCTGCAAAGCCGCCCTGTCCAGCCCTCCCAGCTCACTGTGGGTGGGTCGGAAAAAACGGGTGAACGTAAAGTCATGGGTGTCTGTCAACTCTGTCGGGCAGTTGCAGAACAGTTTGCAGGTATCCAGTTGCTGGTGAATTTCCAACCCAATTTTGACTTCTTCGGCCACTGAAATCCATTACCAAGTCTTTTATATTTACGTTGCCCATGGCTGATGTGGCCATCAAGAGTAGCATTGAGAAGATTGTCCAGAAGGAAATGGAAACGGTCTTTGTAGTCATCGTTCTGGCCATAACGGTGATTATGTTTGTGCCCGCGGCCCAAAGGTATCTTAGCATCATTCTGACCGTCCTGGGTGTGGTGGTGCTGGTGCAGATTTTGAGAGCAGTCGGGGTCATAAACGAAGTTCAGGAGTATGAAAGACTGGCGGTATTCAGACTCGGTCATTTCCACCGCATCGCCGGCCCGGGTTGGATTATCCTGATCCCCATTCTGGAAAGGGCGGTCAAAGTGGATTTCCGGGTTCAGCAGATGGACATTCAACCTCAGGAGATCATCACTGCTGACGAAATCCGGGTCACGGTGGATACCATCCTTTACTACAAAATCAAGAAACCCGAACTGGCTATTCTGGCCGTCAAGGACTTTGAAGAAACCCTCAAAGGGTATGTCTATGCCGCCCTGAGGGACATTTCCAGTAACCTGACGCTGAACGAACTCTATTCTGAAATTGAAAAAGTCAATGACATTGTGAAAGTGAAAATTGAGCCCATGGTTCAGGACTGGGGCATCACCATCGTGGATGTTGAGGTTCAGAACCTGCGTATCCCCGAGCCCATCCAGCAGGCCATGCACATGAGGAGACAGGCCAAAGAAGAGTGGGCTGCCGCCCAATATCAGGCCCGGGCCCAGCGGACATTGATTGAGGCCATCGCCGAATCGGCCAGCAAGCTGGACCAGAACGCCCTATCATATCTTTACATTAAGGAGGCCCTGCCCAAGATAGCCCAGGGTCAGGCCACCAAACTGGTCATGCCGGCGGTTTTCCCGAAACTGCCCCAGGGGGTTGACAAGACGGGAGAGGAGGCCATGACCCTCAATCTGTCGGGCCTGCTCAATGATGAAGAAAATCCCCTGAAGAAAAAGGCCAAAAAGGAGTGAGCAGTTCCTCGTTTTCAGGCGGGGTTGCGACGAACAAAGAAAAGAGCTGCCAGAGTCAGGCCGGCTGCCAGATAGGCCATGAAGGTTGACAGGCCCAGTATTTTGAAAAGGTAAGCCAGCCCGAAAGCCAGCAACAGCTCGGCCAGCAGGCGGATGAAGCCCTCCCTGAACAACATCCAATAAACCAGTATGATAAAGGCCAGAGCAGTGATGATGACTCCCATCAGGACAGGATGCATGCGGGACACACTCGGGGTTGCTTAAAGCTGTTTCAGTTTCAGAGTTGCTTCAGGGTCTTCCGGAGCTCCTTTTTTTCCAGACAGGTCTTGGCCCCTAACAACTGAAGGGCCTGTCGGAGGGTGGCAGCCTCCAGAAGGGGGTCCTTCCCAGGAATACCTGCCTGTTTCAGGTGCTTCCTGACAGCCTTGTTCAGAGGTTCCAGCTGTGTTGTCAAGGCTGTGAACTCCGTGGCCAGGCTCTGGGCGGCAGTTTCAACGGCCGGGCTCAGCTTGCTGATGCCGTAATGACAGGTGCCATCCACCATGGAAGCAAAGGTGACAAGGCGTCCCGGATCACCATCATATGACATTTTGTAAAAGGCCTTCCAGTCCTTGGTATCAACCATAAATTCAGCTTTTTCCATAAGGGAAGTATGTGTAGGGGATTTTAAAGCTTGAGTCTGCCACTTCATTGGTGGGTGAAAAGCACCATTACTGTTGGGTGGTGCTGGTATAATTTTATATGACCTAAGGTAAAGCTTGCATGGACGGACCAACAGCCGTGCGAGTGCTCGGGGAGAAGCTGGGCAGACAGTTTGTGGGGCCCGACGTTGAAGTGGGGGTCCGCAGGGAGGCCGACGGCAACCTGAACTTGCTTTTTATGAAAGACGGAGAGATGGTCGGCAACTGCCTAGTGGTTCCTGAAGCCAAAAAGGCCTTCGGCTTTGTGATGAACAAACAGAAAGGCAAACAGGCTTTTGAAGTGGAGCTGGATGAGTTTGTGGATTTGTTGAAGAATTTCTGATTCGCTCCCGCTTCACGTCACGCATAGTCGGTCCGCTATATCAATTTAAGTTCGGCGTAATTCACGGCGTTCTGGAAGATTTGGATGCCCGCATTCACAGGAAGGCCTTCATCCACTTTTCTGGCCACAGGGCTCCCAACAGGCCTGGTGGGTAAATTCACGTTATACAAAGCCCGTTCGGGATGAGGCATCATGCTGAACACCGTGCCGGATTCGTTGCAAACCCCTCCAATGTCAAGGTGGGACCCGTTGGGGTTGTATGGAAAGTTTTCTCCTGCCGGGCTCCCGTCAGGCATCACATATCTGACGGCAACCTGACCAGCATCCAACAGACGCTGGTATATGCCTTCATCCTTTGAGTAGAACTTGCCTTCACCATGTGCCACCGGCACCAGCATCCGGCCTATCCCTTTGGTCCAGATACACTTGTCTCCAGTCTCCTGGATATAAACCCACCGGTCCTCATACCTGTTGCTGTCGTTCTTGGTCAGGGTCATCAGCGGCAGGCCATACTCATCCTTGCCGGGTATAATGCCCAGTTTGACCATGACCTGGGCTCCGTTGCAATGTCCGCCCATCAGGTTTCCGGCATCAAGAAAGTCCAGGAGGGCGTCTTTCATGTGGGAGTAGATTTTGTTAGCCAGCCCCGTTCCGGCACCCAGTTCGTCCCCGTATGAAAACCCTCCGGGAACAAACAAAAGCTGATAGTCCTCAAGCAAACGGATACGATTGATGAGCTCATTCATGTGAACGCGCTCGGCCAACGCCCCCGCCAGATTGAAGGCGTGTTGGGTTTCACCATCACAGTTGATGCCGTATCCCGTAAGAACCGCAACCTTGGGTTTGCGGGTCCGGGTGGGCCGCACCCAACTGAAGTTCTGGGGAAGGGTCGCCGCCTGATATTTGTCGGAATCAAGGATGGCATTGACTTCCTGGTCGAAAGTTGAATGATATGCTCTCCGGAGGTCATCAACAGCTTCGTTCACAATAAGGTCGCCGGAAAGTCCCTGAATGCACAGCCGTTGGTCGGAAGTGACCTGCCCGACCAGGGCATACTGCTGGGAATCCATGACGTTTTCAAAGGCGGCCTGGTTCTCCGGGCTGACGGTGACGATGAATCTGCCTGCCGATTCGGAATACAGGGCCTGATAGTCCTGGTCAACACCTTCGGCCGCGAGCTTGCGGAGGTCAACGCTGGCTCCGAGGTCCCCCGCCACAGAAACCAAGGCCAAGTGAACGCCCAGGCCCCCCAGGTAGACTCCGTGGGACGACCGGAGCAAGCCCTGCCGGACCGCTTCATGATGAGTCTCGTAAAGCCTGCGGTTGGCATCCATGTCAACTTTCGGAACGTTCAGGCCTATTTCATTCATCAGACGGTAAAACTCCGACCCTCCCAGCTCGTTTTTGGTGTTTCCCAACACATAAATC
>DSCG01000014.1 GCA_011049195.1 archaeon | reverse complement strand
GTGCCTGGCGTCCCCGGGTGGTCTGGGTGGGGGCCCATTCCTCCCGGCTGGTGGAGCTTAAGAAAAGGGTGGAACAGGGCATCCAACAGGCCGGCTTCCATCCCGAGCGGGTTGAAGACTTCAAAGCCCACGTAACGCTGGCGCGGGTGAAAGGGGACCACGAAAAGGCCGGCAAATTTGTAAGGGAGCACGCGGAGGACACTTTCGGCAATTTTGAGGCCCGTTCTGTGCTTCTGAAGCAAAGCATATTAACACCCTCAGGCTCAGAATACCAGATAATCAGGAAGGTGGATTTATGAGCCAGATGAGACCCGCGGCACCCAGACAGACCTACGGGGTCCGCCGTTATCCTTACCCCGCCTCCTATGCATATTATCCCACCCGCACTCAATATCAGACCCAGAGAAGAAACTACTATCCTCTGCTGATAGTGGCTCTCGGAGTAATGTTAGCAGTCTACGGCTTGGTGTCCATGCCCAAGCTGGACCCTGAACTGAAGGCCCTGGCGGACACCAGCCCCGACCAGGAGGTGGCGGCCCTGGTGTTCTGCAACCCCTGCACCGGCGTGGACGGGGAGAGGGTGGCCACGGGCAAGCTCATGGTGGTGGATGCCGCCGAGGACCTGACCCGGCTGGTTTTACTGCCGGGAGTGAAGCAGGTCAGATTTTTGGGCAAGGTATGAACTTCCACAACCTCGCCGAAGTCATTCACTAAAACCGGAGGGTTTCCGACTAACCATAGATGCTGGGATATGGGTCCCACTTGGGGCCCGCCACCTTGGTCCGCCGGGTGGCTTCCCTCTCCAGGGAGGAGGGGTCCAGCTTGAGGCCGGTCCTCTCGGAAACGTGCCTGACTATGGTAGCAGCTGCCCTCGGGTCAGGGCCCCTGTCGGCCTCGGTGAGCACCATGTAACCGGGCAGGCCGGCCTCCATGAGCTCCAGCATGAGGGGGCCGTAGATGCCCACCACGAAGCCCAGCTTCATGTGGTCCAGCTTGGTGTTGTCCAGGTACTTGTCCTTCCAGGACACCACGTAGTTCTTGGCCTGGCCCTCCTTCTTCTCAATGCCCCCCAGAATGATGACCTCTTTGGGCTTCTGGACCTTAATCCACTTGACCAGGTCCTTGGAGAAACTGTGACAGAGATTGTCGGGAATCATGATGTCCGCCACCACGACCACCAGCTTACCCTGCTGGTAGATGCGAATGGGAGCCTGGGGCCTGCTCTCCCGGATGATGGCCACGGCAGGCAACAGGTCGCTACGGATGTGGCCTACTGCATCAAACTTCATTTTGTGAACAATGAACTCGGACGAGATGGAGCCGGCCATGCCAGTGCCCGGAAAACCCAGCACGAAGGTGGCTCCCGGTTCCAGTTTCCTGAACTCAGTAATTTTCAAAGACATAGACGTAAGTCCAAAGGACGTTATTTATGCATTTGTGCCGGGGCATCAGATACGGCCGACTTCAAGAATTTCAAAGGACGAAATCAGGGGGTGCCTGCCCAGCTCCTCTTCCAGTTTGTCCTGGGCCCCGCCTTCGTCCTCCATGCGGAAAATGACCACCAAAGATTTCATGCCGAAAGCCAACGGCTGTTCCTCCATGGCCGACACCTTGCCTTCCATGTCCTTCTTCAGGTCTTCAAACTGGTCCATGTCCTTGGGGAGAATGCGAACTTTAGCCACAACTTTTCCCATTTTTAACACCACATTCAAGGACCCTCAAAGCCACAAACGGGGCATTTCCAGCTCCTCATCTGGGCCCGGCATTCCCCGCAACGAACCACCAAGCCGTCCCCGCAGCCGGGGCACTTGAAGGTGACTGAATTCTCCACTACGCGGATGTCCTTGTTGCAGGTCAGGCAACGGGTGCTTTGAGCTTCCACATCTGGGCCTGTGAGCACGGTATAAAAAGCTTACGGGCAGGTCTTAAAACCATAAAATCTATTGGGAGTTGCGATTTAAGATAAAGAATAATCCGCCCACAAATAACACTACCAACATACCGCAGATTAAGCCCAACAATATCTCGCGAATAAAACAATATAAGAATGCTATTAAGACTGCTATCAAAATAAAAAATCCAAAACTGTCATATTGATGTTTTCTTTTTGGGCCACATAGTTTTAAGTCAAATAATTTTAAAGCAATTACTCACGGTTTCTCATCAACAGGGCGCCTAAAACTCAACAAGTAAAAGCTTTTATTCCACCAAAGCCCATGTTTGTTGTGCAAATCGTAGGCCTGTCCCGCAGTTTCGCCCAGAGGGCCGAGAGCGACCTGGAACTGTTCTCCAAGCTCGTGGGCCTTCAGGGAGCCGAGGAGCCAGTCATGCTGACCCGGGACATTTACCTGGCCAAAAACGGCAAGGGAACTTTTGTCATGACCCAACAGCACGGTGGTTTCGTGGTGCTGGACCTGGTAGAGACCAAAGAAAATATGAAGGCCGAACTGGTCAAAAGGGGCACCTTCGGGACCCTGGTGGAGGTTCAACGGGGTAAAGTTCTGCCTCTGGACAAGTCCCTGGCAGGTAGCATTTTTGAGCTGAACCACTTGAGGCAATTCTAAAAATAAAAGGGCGGGCCGGGAAGAGGTTAGCCCGGGCCCATTCCGGAAATCAGTCAGGCTGATGCCCGCCGGGCCAAGAACCAGCGGGCCAGTTCCATACGGCTGTTTCCGCCGTATTTATCCTGAATCCGGTGCCACCAAGTTTCGACATCCTCAGCAACCAGAGGAACGGGAGGGTCGGCTTGCATGATATACTAACAGGTCTGAGAGAGGTTAAGCCGTGCCCTGACCGTGCCGGTGTGCCGGTGCGGAAATTTTCAGGGGAACCGATAGAATTTTTAAGTCGTAAAGCTAAGCTTCAGGAAGTGAATTAAATGCCTCAAAGAGAATACCAAATTGCCTTGTTCAAGATAGGAGATGTATTGGACCAAGCTAAAGCCGGCCTCACAACCATTGAATGCCGGAATTCAAAAGGTGACGTTCTGGAAATACCAAACATCACCTACGCCAACTTTCTGATGGGGGAAGTATCCCGTGTCACCCTGAAAAAGGACGGCGCGACTTTTGCTGTAATCCAGGTGAAAGGAGACACGACCCGTGGCGAATACGCGGAGGTAGTATTCACAACCGGAAGTTATGACCACGACAAGGTTCATGCCACCTTGCGGGAAACCGGGGAAGCAAAAAAGAATAAGGACTTGCTGGACAAGAAAGTCGAAAAGCTCACAACACCACAAACCCTGGAATATCTGGTTAAGACTTTGCACAATGACTATAACAAGTCTATGCCCTCCGACCATAAGAGGGCTCAAACAACCCAAGCTACGGAAGCTTTCAGCCAGAGCAGACAAACCTAAAAATACCGGACACGGCAGGTGGTCAGGTTTCATCGGTCATTAAAACATACATACTGCCAAGTCGCCCGAAGGGTGACGAAGGCAGTATCAAAGTATCGACTGATTTTGCAGTCGAGCCCCAACCGAGATTTGGACTCGGGACCTCGTCCTTACCAAGGACGCGCTCTACCAGCTGAGCTATTGGGGCGTCTTGCTTTTATATCATGTTTTGGTCAACCTTTTTTTAAAAGGTTGTTTTGGTCAAGCCAACCCGCAGGTTGTCCTACGGATTTTTTAAAAGCTCGCTGCTGAGCTATTGGGGCGAGCTCTACCTTCCATCTTATTCAGTATTTAAAACCTTTTCAGCGACCCTGCGACGGAAGGCCCACACCCCCACCAGCAGGGGCACCACCAGCACCACAGTTAAAATTAACCAATCCAGCATGACCGGCGAGCTTCCCATACGGGCTACTGCAAACAGGTCCTCCCCCACCGAGGCTATCAAGTCACCCTCAGGGGCCTTCATGGCCAATAGAGTTTCCGGGGCCCCGAAGAAACCGAGGGGCCTCAACGCCACGCCCAGCAGGACCACATACATAAGCACGAAGGCGGCCTTTATCTCGGCGTCCTTGAGCTGGGAGCCGACGAAGCGGCGGAGCTTGGCCACCCAGGCCTGCTTGTAGCGGGGGGAAACCCGGCAGTTGGTCACGGCTTTCCTGCCATGTTTCCGCTTTTCCACCATCAGCCGGCCCTCTGCTTCCATCTCGGCCACCACCTTGTGGACATATGAATAATCAGTATTAGTCTGTCTGGCCAGTTCGCTGATGGACAGGCCCGGACGCTCAATCAGCATCCGGGTGAGCTCGTCCTTGAGTTTGAGGTCCACGTCAGGGGAGGGCAGGGGCCTTATTAAACATATATGAACCAAACTTCATACAAGAGTTAAAGAGTTAAATACCGCCGGGACCTGATAGTCCCATGAAAGCCCAAATGCTGTTGATGATGTTTCTGGTGGTCTCAACCGCCTTTGCCACCGGAGAAACCGGGATGACGGCAACCGGTATTGACGCAGTCCACAGCAGTGATGAAACCACCTGCACAGTGGCCGACTCTTTTTCAGATGCGGTTTATGCCAAGCTTGCTGGCGAGCTGGGGCTTGCCGACGCGGGTTTTGTAAATCTCACCTATTCATACTGCTGGCAGTATGACCGGGGCAGAAGCATCAGCCTGACCTGGCTGGTGAAAGACAGCCAGACCAGCATAACAGGCAACCGGTTAAGTTTTTCCGCATACCTCTCAGAAACCCGGGACTTTGACGCGGTTTTCACTTCTGAGGAAAGCAGGGTGCTGGGTTACACTCTCAAAAACATGTATATTTCCTACCTACTGGGAGAAGAAAAGGACGACTCCTTTTACGTCATGATTAATCCCCGTTACGAAGACGGGGAAAGTATGTGTGACAACCTGAAAGTCATTTATGACAGCCTGCCCTGGGCCTATTTCAACCGGGATGAAACCTGGGACAGTTGCAGTATAGTGCTTCCCGCCACCACCGCGACCATCCGGGAGCTGGCCCTGCCCGGCATTGGGGGTGTTGATTATCTCGGCAAAAACCTCACCTACATTTTCACAGGTCAAGCCGAAGGGTCTTATGACCTGGAGGCCCTCAGCAACAGCCTGGCCTGTAACTTCCAGCGGGATGAATTTTACATCCAGGAGCTTGACAGGTGCTACGGCATGTACAAACCTGAAGAACGCCTCTACTTCACAGCCAGCAGGCAGTTCAACGAGTCATGGGCCTATGTGAATGTATATGGTTTCATGAGAGGCAAGGGCCGGGTTTCGGCCAGGCTCTATGGTAAGGATGCAGACAAACATCTGGAAGAAGCCAAAGCATTCATCTCCCAAATAACCCTGCAGTTTTTCAGTGCGGATTTGCTACCTGAACTGAAAGAGACTGAAAAAGGGGGCGTAATTATTTACGACTCAGAAACAGAAGGGGAAACGCGCTACTGGAATTATGGAGGGGAGGCCATAATCCGGGAACTGGTTCTGGACAGGTCGGCCCCGGACTCCACAGGTCTCAGAGTCCGCAGGGACCAGATGAACATCTACTATGAGGGGGAAGACATCTGGCTCACCCTGAGTGAACCTTATCTCCAGCTCTATCTTAACGAACAACCGGACCAGGTTGTAGGGGAGTCCAAGGCTCTAATCCTGCCTTACTACGATTACAGTGATATTGTCATAACCGCCGACAGGGTTTATGCCCGGGTCACCCTGGACCGGGATGACTCCGAAGCTGCAAGGGAAGCCCTCAGACTCAAGACCCAGCCCTACGTTGAAACGGGGGACTGGGACCTTAACCGGCAGGTTACCGGCGAATATTATTACTGGCCAATGCGGGGAAGGGCATACCCTGAAAACGCGGGAGTGGACGGAGTTGCCAGCTCAGCCATATCGGGGGCGACTGTAAAAGTCCAGGATACCTTCAGTTCAGACTATCCCGAGTTTGAAGAATGGGAAGCCGGAAACAGTAATGTCCTCCCCAACATAATGGAAGCCATACTTGCTTTCCTGAAAAGTTTATTCGGGGGAATCAAGACCTCTTAAAGCAACAGCCGGATGAACAGGAAGTAAATCAGCAGGGCCAGAACGTCCTTGATAGATGTAACCACCGGAGCTGAAACTATGGCAGGGTCCCATCCTTTTTTATGGCTCAGGTAAGGAATCATGAAGCCGACCAGTATCGCCACCACGGAAATCATCATCATGCTGATGAACAGCACGAGGGCCAGCCGGAAATCAGTGAAAAAGAGTAAGGACGAGACCGCAGTGACCAGTCCCAGAACTATTCCCAGAAGCCCGCCGGTAATCAGGTCAGCGGTCAACAGTTTCAAAAGCCTCCGGCCAACTCCTGCCTCCTTGTTTGAAAGCATACGGACGAAAACTGTGGAGGTCTGGGTGCCTATGTTGCCACCGAAGCCCATGAGTACCGGAATGAAGAAGGTCACGGCGGGCACAGTGATTATGGCCGTCTCAAAATGTTTGAGGATGCCCCCCGCTACAAAGACACCAACAATAACGGAGAAAAGTAGCCAAACCATTCTATCATACATCCCCCTCACTAAAGAGGGTAGCCGGAGGTCAACCTTCTCCCGGGCTCTAAGGATGCCAGCCAGACGATAGACATTCTGGGTGTTCATCCAGTTAAGGGCATCCAGCAACCGGTCGGTGAAGACCATGCCAACCAGCTCCCCATTATCATCCACCACGGCCATCTCTGTAATTTCTTTTTCAACCGCCAGACTGACAGCCTGGGAGATGGGAGCCTTAAGCCTGATGCTGGGAAAATCCGCCCTCATCACTGAAGAAAGTTTTTTGTCCGGCTCGTCCAGTAGCAGGTCTTTGAGTTCCACAGCCCCCACCAGACGGTTGCTGTCATCCACAACATAAACCACATGGCTGACTGGGGTGGGTTTGGCCACCTTCTTCCAGTGGGCCAGGGCCTCCTTTACAGTTATCCCTCCATTCAGAAGGATGAAACCTTTTTTGGTCACAAAGGTTTCCAGTCTGGAGTGGGGCACAACAAACAGATTACCAAGATATACTAAAGGTTTGCGTGGTTGTCCCCGCCAATAAAAAGTTTAATTATGGTGGGAGGGTGGTCTTGCATGAGAAAACCCGCCCTCTGGAATGCTCTCCGTAGCCAGGTGTTCGTGGCCCTGTTATTGTTCTTCCTGTTATCCTTCATGGGAGGTATCTTTCTGGGGGGCTTACCCTCCATGATGTCAGTTTTCGGCAGGTGACTTTTCATCTGCCCCTGCCCCACCTGAACCTCACCATTAACCCTGAATATGGTCTGTGGATAGGGGTGCTGGCATCCTCGGCCAGTCTGGCCGCCTTCCTGAGCTCCTTCTTAGGAAAGCACTCCTTCATCACCTACAAATTTGTGAATTACCC
>DSCG01000031.1 GCA_011049195.1 archaeon | reverse complement strand
GTAATAAACATAAGTGGCGTAGTAAGTCACCAACAGGGTTACGGCGACAAAACACAGGAAATAACCCGCAGTCACCAGGCCCGGCGACAGCCATTTGCGGAGACTTATCAGACTCACCCCCAACACAGCGGAGGCCGGCCCGAAAATCCAGAGGGTGGTTTTGGCCGCCCTCATACTTGTCTTGTAAATTATTTCATCCTCCCGGGCATCATCGACACGGGTCTTCATGTAAATCACCAACGCCATGCCCACTATAACAGCCAGCAGGGGGATGACTGGACTGCCCGTAGCCAGGCCCACCCCCGTCACGGCCCCTGCCCCGACTACGGTTAGGGTGGCATATTTGCTAAAGTCTGAAGCCTGCATATACTTCATCCACACTACCGGTATTTTTATGTTCTCCAAGATATACATACATGAGGTTGTGGAGCCTGCACCCCCGTTATCTGGACGCCCGCGGGCTGTCGGCTCTCTGGCGCGAAGGCCTGCTGGCTCTGGCTGTGCTTTCTGACCGCACCCGGGGTTACCGGCATCACCCCCAGCTTGACAGGTTCAAGGCACACCCAGACCCTGTGGCGGCCATCAACACCTATCTACTCGCTGTTCTTGAGGAAGCGGTAATCCGAGGCTACCGGTTTGACAGCCTGAAACTTTTGAGCGGAAAATACACCCGCCACAAAATCCCTGTCAGCAAGGGTCAGGTGTTGTATGAACTGGAGCATCTCAGGGGCAAACTGAAAACCCGTGCTCCGAAACGGGCAGGGGAGATGGCCCGGTTGACCGAAGTCAGTCTCAACCCCCTGTTCTATCTGACGGAGGGAGGGGTGGCGGAGTGGGAGCGTGCCCGGGTTTAACTGAAACTGCGTGCCCGGATTTCATTTAATTTTTTTATCCGGCCGGCAACGTCCCGCTTTTTTTCAGTCACTAATTCATAAACTATTTTTTTGAAGGGGTCTGAACTCCCTTTGATTTTTTTTCAATCAAGGTCATTTTTTTGTGGCAATCCAGAAGTTTCTCATGGTTCGTCCAGTCAATTCATTCACAATGTCCCGGTATTGCTTAAACTCTTCCGCAAGCACATACTCATCGGAGGTTCCGTATCCTATACAATCCGGAGAACATCCAATTATAAAGCTTGAACCCCAAACTTTCCATGACTTCCCGGGACATTCTGGCCGACGAGCTGATTGGCCTCCGGGCCTCAGTAGCGACCTGCACCGACCCGGGCAAGGCCGGCCTCCGTGGAAAAATCGTTGATGAAACGAAGAATTTGCTAATTCTGGAAACGGAGAAGGGTGAAAAGAGGGTTCCAAAGGCAGAATCGGTTTTTGTTTTTGATTACAAGGGAAAGAAGGTAAAGGTTGATGGAAGGCTCCTCGTTTCAAGGCCGGAAGACCGAATAAAGAAAGCTTCAGGTCTTTTAAGGAAATGGCGGTTCCCTGCTTTCTTCTTTAAGAAATAGCCGGCCCGACTGGAGGGTAGGCCCATAAGGGGACACGCAAATCTTATAAAACCAGCTTTATCACCTTGCACATATGACGTGCAACGACCCCAAGTGCCCCCGGCACGGTGGCCTCAAAACTCGGGCTAAGACCCTCAAAGCCACTGTGGTCAAGGCCCTGGCTGAACGGACCGCGGTGGTTGAATGGCCCCGGCTCCGCAAGGCGCCCAAGTACGACAGGTTTTACCGTACCAGTAGTAAGGTGTCCGTGCACGTGCCGGCCTGCATGAAAGTCAAGGCAGGGGATAAGGTGCTCATCGCCGAGACCCGCAAACTGTCCAAGACCAAGGCCTTTGTCATCACGGAGGTGTTGAAGGATGGTGCGTAGAGTCCGGGCGGTCACCCGTTATCCCCCTCTTATGAAAACCATCAGGTCCCTGCCTTACGGGGCCCGGGTTCCGGTGATGGACAATTCCGGGGCCAAAGTGGTTGAAATTATTGCAGTCCTCGGTCATAAGGTGACGCGGGGAAGCAACCCTTCAGCTACCATAGGCGACATGGTGGTGGTTTCTGTCAAGAAAGGTAAACCCGATGTCCGCAAAAAGGTTTCGCGGGCGGTCATAATCCAGACCAGACAAAAGTTCCGCAGGCCCGACGGGACGACTGTTCATTTTGAAAACAACGCTGCCGTGCTGGTGGATGAGGACGGCAACCCCAAAGGTACTGAAATAAAAGGGGCGGTTGCCCGCGAGGCGGTTGAAAGATGGCCCGGAGTAGGAAGAGTAGCGAGTGTGGTTGTATGATTACTAAAGTGAATGTGAATCTTGACAAGGAACTGCGCCAGAAACATGGCACTCGGAACACGAGTGTCCGGGCTGGTGACAGGGTTAAAATTCTTAAAGGAAAGTTCAAAGGCACGACCGGAAAGATTGTTGAGGTTGATAGAAATACCGGCCGTGTGAAAATTGAAGGAGTAGAAAACACTAAAGTGAATGGAAGCAAGGTTCTGGTTCCCATTCACTTTTCAAACCTTCAAATTCGTGAATTGGATTTGAAAGATAAAAAAAGGAAAGCCAAGCTGGCCGCAATCACCGCCAAGCCAGCCACGCCTGTAAAGGGGGAGAAATAATGCACATGAAAAAAGTCACCAGCCCCAAATTCTGGAAAGCCGGTCGCAAGGACAAAGTCTGGATATTTCGTCCCAGACCCGGACCCCATGAAAAACAGTTTTCTTTTCCTCTGGCGGTGCTACTCCGGGACGTTTTAGGCGTGGTTTCAACGGCCCGTGAGGCTAAAGCAGTCACCAAAAAGCAGGTTCAGGTTGATGGTGTTGTCCGCAGGGACCTGAACTTCCCAGTCGGCCTGATGGACGTGGTGACTCTGCCCGCCATGGAGAAAGCCTATCGTCTGGTACCTGCTGACAAAGGCGGTCTCCGTGTGATTGAACTCCAGGATGCCAAAGAGGCCAAAACTAAACTGCTTCGCGTCGTGGGAAAACAGATGGCAGACGGTAAAGTCCAGCTGACCACCCACGATGGCCGTAACTTTCTGGGTGCTGATGCCTCTGTGGGTGATACTCTGGTGGCTGAAATCCAGAGCGATGGCACTTTCAAGCTTAAGGAAATTCTAAAAATGGAGGAGGGACAGCTGGCGATGGTTTTCAAAGGTCGGAGATCCGGAACCATGGCCAAGCTGGTTTCTGTTGGCAGGAACGTGACTCTTGGAAGCAACAAGAATGAATTCACAGTTCCCAAGAAAAATGTTATGATAGTTGGTAAGGACAAACCGATGGTGGATTTAAATGGTAAAGAGTGAAAAAACCGGGATTGCTAAAGTTAAAGAGTCCAAACTCACTCCTAAAGCCAAGACTGTCAATCCCATGACCGCTCCAAAAATAGAGAAGGTCATTCTCAACATAGGTGTGGGTGAAGGTGGTGAACGGCTTGAAAAAGCAGTTGCCCTCCTCGGCCAGATCACCGGGAGAAAAGTAATCAAAACACAGACCATGAAACGAATTCCTGCTTTTAACATAAGACCGAAACTGAGGGTGGGCGCCAAAGTCACCATCAGGGGCCCGGCTGCTGAAGAGCTCCTACAAAAAATGTTCACTGCAGTGGGTAAAAAGCTAAAAGAAAGCCACTTTGACCGGGAAGGCAACCTGTCTTTCGGACTGACCGATTACGGTGAAATTCCCGGCATGAAATACGACCCGCGTATCGGCGTGTTTGGTATGAATGTATGTGCCACTATAACCCGTGGGGGATATCGTGTGAAAAGACGCTCTATTCAGACCAACCGGGTCGGAGCCAGACACCGGCTCACCCCGCGGGCTTCGATGGCGTTCATAAAAGAAAAGTTCGGTGTTGAAATTCAAGGCAAGGTGAAGACCTCATGACCAAACCCAGACTCAAAGAGCTGAAAGAACTGTACGGCAAGAAACATGTGAAAAAGACCACTCATAAAAAGAGAGTCCTCCGCAAATTCAGCGTCGGTTCCCGTAGATGCGACCGGTGTGGTAACTATGGTTCACACATCAGGAGTTTCGGACTAAACATGTGTCGTCAGTGCTTCCGGGAGATTGCACCCAAACTGGGTTTCAGAAAATACAAGTAGGTGAATGAAAATGATGAATGACCCCCTCGCAAATTTGCTGGTTGCCGTTAAGAACGCTAGTAAAGTCGGGAAGGATGAGGTTACTTTCAAACCCATAAGCACGCTGGCTACCAAAATACTGGTCATCTTCAAGGAGAATAATTATATCCGGGATTTTGAGATGATACAGGATAACAAAGGGGGTATTTACCACATCTATCTTTCCCGTCGCATCAACGGATGTGGGGTTATCAAGCCCCGTTTCCCTTTCAAAAAAGATGAGATGATTAAGTGGGAGCGACGCTTTCTTCCCGCCGAAGGGTTCGGCAAACTCATAGTTTCAACTAACAAGGGTGTTATGACCCACGAAGAGGCCAAGAAAAAGGAATTAGGAGGCAAACTGATTGCCTATGTGTATTGAGGGTTTACCATGGAAAAAATCGTTGAACTGCCACAAGGAGTGAATGCCCGTATGGATGGGCGGTGTCTGATTTTAGCCGGGCCTCTCGGTGAATGCAGGAAGGATTTTTCCAAGATGACCTCCACCCATATTGCTGTAGAAGACAACCAGATTAAACTTGCTTGTGACTTTTCCGGTAAGAAGGAGAAGATGGTCCTTCACACTGCGGAGGCTCACGTTAAAAATATGATTTTGGGCGTGACTGCGGGTTTCAGGTTTGTAGTTGATGTGATCAGCGTTCACTTTCCCATCAGGGTGGCCGTAGTCGGAGATGAAGTCACCATCAGTAACTTCATTGGTGGCAAATCTGATGTCAAATTCAAGAAGCGTTCAGATGTAAAAATGGAGGTGGCATCAGGCGGTAAGCAGGTGGTTCTCACCGGCACCAATCTGGAAAGTGTCAGTCTGATGGCAGCCCGGCTGGAACAGGCAACCAAGAAGCGTCTGCGCAACAAGGACCGTCGTGTGTTCAAAGACGGCCTGTATATTTCAAAGAGGGGGTATATGAATGAGTAAAACTTTCAGACGACAACATTTTTGGAAATACAAAACTCTGGGCAAGACCCTTAAGTGGAGGAAGCCCCGGGGCCAGAAAAATCCCATCCGCCGTAAGGTGCGGGGCAAACTTCCAATGCCCAGTGTGGGTTACAGGAGTGCGGTTGTCAAGAGGGGTCTGCACCCCACAGGCCTCATGGAAATCCGGGTGATGAATGTTGGTGAACTGGCTTCACTGACTCCCAAATACATAGTCCGCATCAGTAGCACTGTGGGACGTCGCAAGCGGATGATGATTTTCCAGAAGGCCCGCCAGATGGGTCTGAAGGTGGTTCAGCAGGAACCTTCCAAACCCGCCAAGCCGGCTGAAAAACCGGTCACCCCCAAGCCTAAACCGGCGACTGTAAAGGCCGAACCGGTCACCAAAAAGACCAAAAACGCCCCTAAAAAGGCCAAGGAGAAGGTGTGAAATATGAAACTTACCACTCAAAGAAGGATGGCCAAAGAGTTGCTTAACTGTGGCTCTGAGCGGGTGTGGTTTGACCCCGCCCAATTGGAACGCATAAGTCAGGCCGTCACCCGGGAAGACATCAGAAAGCTCATAGACTCAGGGGTCATCTCCAAGCATCAGAAGCAGGGGGTGAGCCGGGTCAGAGCCAAGGTCATTGCGAAACAAAAGCGGAAAGGCCTGCGCAAGGGTCCCGGTAAAAGGAAAGGCACTGCCAACGCCCGTCTGGGCAAGAAGAGTAAGTGGATGCTGAAAATCCGGGCTCTCCGCAAATTGCTGAAAGGTCTCCGAAAGGAGGGCACCGTGGACCGGAGCACCTACCGCAAGCTCTACCTCAAGTCCAAGGGAAACGCTTACAGAGACAAAGGCCATTTGATGACCAACCTGGAGAGTGAGCGTCAGACTTCCAAAAAAGGTGAAAAATCATGAAACCGCGTCTTAGACTCAAGAGGAGACTGGAGGGTGTAACGGACTACAAAGCCCGTCTGGCCCTGCTCAAGTCCGGCAAGTTCCGTCTGGTGGTCCGCAAAACCTATAACAACCTCATAATGCAGGTGGTTAATTACCTGCCTGAAGGTGATGAGGTGCTGGTCACCGCTGATTTGGTGGAACTCCGCCGGAAATTCGGCTGGCAGGCCGGGGCCAACGTGTCATCCGCCTACCTGGTTGGATACATTCTGGGCAAAAAGGCCGTCAAGCACAAACTGCCCGAAGCCATCGTGGACCTGGGTCTGCACCCCGCCACCAAGGGTGGTCGCGTCTTCGCCGCCGTCAAGGGGGCCGTGGATGCCGGCTTCAACGTGGCCTGCAACCCTGACATGTTCCCCTCTGAGGAGCGCATCAAAGGCAAGCACATAGTGGCTCATGCTAATCAGGCACCCAAACCAACCTTTGCCAAATACGGCATCAAGCCCGCTGAGCTTGAAAACCATTTTAATCAGGTGCTTAACAAGGTGAAGGAGGCTTAATGATGAAAGACAACTACCGGGGTCGCAGGAGTCGCAGACGGGAGGAAGAGGCCGTTGAATGGGTGCCCAGAACCAAACTGGGTAAACAGGTCAAGGCCGGGGAGATAACCTCTATTGATGATATTCTTGACAAGGGCCTTAAAATTACAGAGCCCGAAATCGTAGATGCCCTCCTGCCCGGTATGGAAACCATCCTCGTCAACATCGGTCAGGCCAAAGGCAAGTTCGGCGGTGGCCAGAGGCGCCACTTCCGGAGAACCCAGAAGAAGGTGCGCGAAGGCTCCCGTAACAAATACACTTTCCTGACTGTGGTGGGCAACGGCAACGGCTATATTGGCATTGGCAGAGGTTCCAGCCGGGAGAATGTGCTGGCCCGCCAGAGGTCGGTCATCCGGGCCAAGATGAGCCTCTTTAAACTCAAGCGGGGATGTGGTGACTGGGAATGCGGTTGTCGCCAGCCTCACAGTCTGCCTTTCATAGTTCGGGGCAGAGCCGGGTCGGTGACAATGACCCTCAAGCCCGCTCCGCGCGGTACCGGGCTGGTCATAGGGGCTGACGGCAAGGCTATCCTCAAGCTGGCCGGCATTCGGGATGCCTGGACCTCCACGGAGGGCCAGACCCGCACCCGTATGAACTTCGCGCTGGCCATTATAGATGCCCTCAAGCAGACTGTGGCCATGGACATGCCCGAAGGCTATGAGAAACATGGAGGTGTTCAATAATGCTCGCCATAATCCGTCTCAGGAGTGGAATTGGAGTCCGTCCCAAAGTCCGCAAGACTCTGGAACTGCTCCGACTGGACCGCCAGCAGACTTTGGCTCTGGTGCCCGACACCCCTGCCTTCCGTGGCATGGTGAAGGTGGTCAACGACTACTGCATGTGGGGCACCGTGGATGACGGCATGGCTGAAGTCCTGGCCAAGCGTCTGGGAACCCCCGGTTTTATGGGTGATCAGAAAATCCGGATATTCCACTTGAATCCCCCCCGTGGCGGGTTCAAGTCCATCAAGAAGCAGAGGCCCCACGGCAATCTGGGCAAACAGCCGGATATCAAGAAGTGGATTGAAAAGATGATGCC
>DSCG01000045.1 GCA_011049195.1 archaeon | reverse complement strand
TACCGGCTGGCTTCGGCCTGTGTCGCTTAACGAAGTGACACCACGTTGGCTGTCTCGTGCCCGCAGGTGGCTCGACAGTCAAACTGACCTTACCGGTTGGCGTCGGCCTGTTTCTCAGTCAGTCCTCTTAAGGACAGACACCTCCTGCTTTCATCTGCTATCCTCAGCCTGCGTCTTTTTCAGAACCCCTGCGCGGTTCCGCACCCGCAGGTGCCTCCGGCACTTTCAGCATCACCTTGAAGCCTCAGCCTGTTTTTCCATCATCTGCTTGCGGTCAACGGCGGGGCTGGCCAGAACCAGCCCTTCCAGTTGCGGGCGGGGCAGGAGCACCCGAACACTTGAGTTTTCAACCTGCCAGTGTGCAAGGAAGCTGTCAAACTCAGACACAGCATCAACAGGAACAAACACGACGGCCGCAGTCATTTTGAACATCTTTCGGTCCTGAACCATCCGGTTCAGGGCATGCAGAAACCGGTTCTTTTCCGACTTGGTTTTGCCCGCCAGTCGGTAGAAGTAAAAACACCCGGGAGCAAGCCCCACCGCCTCCGCGAACCTGCCGAATTTCAGGCTCACACCTTCATGAAAAAGTGAAAGGGCGAGCAGAGGATTCTGCTCGAGACTGGCGGGGGTGAGGAATTCCACTTCAAAACCGGGAGGCAGGGTCATTGCCCTTAATCTGTCCGCGACATTTTGTCGTTGGTCCTCCTCCACCAGCACCGCGACATCCACATCGCGGGGAAACAGCTTTCCCTTCACCGACGACCCGAAGACCAGTATGTCAATAACCTCTGGCAAAAGAGGTCTCAGGACTTCAGTTTTTTCCGGTTGGTTCAAGAAAGTTTTTGGCAATGTCTATCACCCCCTCCGCTTCAGTTTGGGTCAGGTTCTGTTTGTAGGCTGTCCTGTAAATATCAAAGGCATCCGCCAGCCGGGGCGCAAGTTCGGGGAACTTGAACCGGAAGGCCTTGAAACGCTTTTCGTGGTCGGAAACCAGTAAATTGAACTTTGAAAAGAGCAGATAATCTGAAAACGCAAACACACTTTTGGCGGCCAGAATTCCGGCGGAAGTAAAACTTTTACGCCTGAAAAGGAGCTCTGCGTCCTTCAAGAGCTGGATGGCCTGCTCATGCATATTCATGACTGTCCTATAACAAGGTCCATTTTAAGCTTTTTCATGGGACTGTCATCATGCCGATAAAACTCACCGGCTGGCTTCGGCCTGTTTTTCCATCATCTGCTTGCGGTCAACGGCGAAGCTTTCCTGTTTGTTGTCGCCAGCAGCCACCAGCTCCTTGACGATGGCATCCGTCAGAGTGGTAGGACTATTATTTGCCGCCTTGGCGGCGCCTTTGGTCAGGAAAGACAAGGCCAGGTTGAGCCGGCGGAGGGGCGATGCATCCACAGCCACGGGGGACCTCATGCCACCATATTCAACAGTGGTCACTTCGGTCCGGGGGGCGGCGTGCTCCACAGCCCTCACCAGCACCTGAATGGGGTTCTGCTTGGTCTGCTTTTCGACCTTCTCAAAAGCGGCCTCAACATGGGACATGATGAGCATCTTCTTGCCGGAGTTCCGGCCACTGGTGAAGATGTGCTTCTTGCCGGCCTTGTTGTGACCGGTAACCATGAGCTTGTTAATGAAAAGTTCAACTATGTTGTATTTGTGGCGACCGAACATTCGTTTCTGCCAGCGACCACCTGTATGAGGGGTAATCACCGGAATGAGATTAATATAAGGTTTCAGGCTGGGGTCGCGGATTTCAACTCCGTCAAAAGACCATTTGCCGAACAGTTTGATGTCTGAAGCGCTTGCGTCCGCCATGTTTATCTCCTCTTCCTCTCTTTCTTGCCGGTCCGAACCATCTCCAGACTTACCCCGTTGACCTGGATGACCTTGTAGCGGACGCCGGGCAGGTCACCAAAAGAACGACCTTTGCGACCTCCAATGCCTTCAATCAACACCTCGTCGTGCTCCTCAATCATGTTGATGGCCCCGTCGCGGGGGGCGAAGGCGGTCACCTGCTTGCCGTTCTTCATGAGCTGAACGCGGACGCACTTGCGGATACCGGAGTGGGGCTGGCGGGCTTCCACACCCACCTTCTCCAGCACAATGCCTTTGGCTTGGGCGGACTTTTCCAGGGGGTCATTCACCCAGCGGGTGCCGTAGAACCTCTGTCTCCAGGTCTTCTGGAGTTTGCGGTGGCTCTGCCTACGCTTAATAAGCTTCCTGCCGGCATAGAGCCCCTGGGTCTTCTTCATGCATCATTCACCTCAAGCTTGTAGGACGGGAAATGTCTGGACAACAGGGAGTTGAGTAGCTTAAAAAGATTTTTGCCGTCGCGCATAAGGCTCTTCTTAACGCGAATATCCACCTGGAGATTGATGACCTGGCTACCATCACTCTTGGTGGCCACGTAGGCATTCCGGGCCTTCATGGGATAAATTATGTTCTGGACAAATCGGACAGCGTCCTGAGAGTGCTCCACCAGGCGGATTTTCTTTTTGAGCAGGTCTTCAACTTTCTTGATGTTGGCCCCGCCTTTGCCCACAGCGATGCCGATTTTGCCGGCCTCAACCACATAAACCACCTCGCCGTTGTGCTCAAAACAATCAACCGCGCCCACACCCGTCAGGGTGCTGAAAACGGAGAGAAAACGAAAAGTTTCATGATTTATGGTCAGCTTCATCTTTGGTCACCAACAAAACAGAGACACTGAAGGGTTTCTTAGCCATGGCACCCAACTCATACCCCGTGCCATCAAAATCAACAGCCCGAATATGGCCCAGCTTGGCCATATTGTGAAGGGTCTGAGCTTCAGGGCAGGTTTTGGCAATCACGACCAGTTTGCCCTTTCCCTCTTTTAAAGCTTTTTCAACCTGTTTCAGGCCCATCAGGAGCCGATGGTCGGCTGTGGCTTTTCTTACTTCAGTTTTCCATTCCATATTTACACCTTCATCAGCAGACGCACGGTGCCAGTCCCGACCTTGACGGGCTGGCCAATCATGACGTTTGCTATCACCGAGTTAAACTCGTCGAACTCACCGGACATAGCGGCATCAATTAAATGCATTACGGGTGTCTCAAAACTGGCCTTGGCCAGAACCCCCGCCTTCTCCCCGGCTATACCATAACGGCCTATGGCACTCACTGTCCCGGTCAGGCACATCATGTCGGCCACAGTCATAACATGACGCAGGTCCACGTTGCTCACACCGGCCCCTTCCATGGCCGATTGGAGCTCTTGCATGATGGCGTTGCGGGCGGCTTCAATCCCCAGCACCAGAGCCACCTCGTGAATGTCGTTGGTTATGGTGCGGGCGGGGTCAACCCCGGGCACCTCAAAAACCTCCTTGAGGTTGGAACCTTCAGTAAATACCACGAATTCCTCCCCCTTGCGACTTACCATGGTAGCAGAGATGCCTTCCACTCCTGTCACCCGGGTCTCCATGAGAGCCTTCTTGAATTTGTAAAGCTTGCGGAGGCCGGCCTTCTTGGTATCAACAGTCAGAGTGAATTCATCCTCCTGTTCCACCGCGGCCCCTTTGATGCGCTTGTTCAGGATTTCCACCAGTTCCTCTATTGACACTCCGTACTCCTGAAGGGCCGGGGGGTCCAAATTCACAATTATTTTGAGTTCGGCCAAATCCACATTAACCTCTTTGACAAAGTTTTCAAAAGAAGTCATCTTGATGCGGGCAGCCACCTGACGGGCCTTTTCCTCATCCTGAGCCGGCTCCTGTTGCAGATAGACTGTCATCATGGGGGTTTTGGGCTCGGAACGGGCATCCACGATTTCAATAACCCTTGGCAGACCGAGGGTGACGTTCATCTCCAGCACACCAGCATAGTGGTAGGTACGCATGGTCAGCTGGGTGCCGGGCTCCCCCAGACTCTGGGCAGTTACCACTCCAATAGCTTCCCCAGGATGAACCTGCATCTCTTCATACCGGTCCTTGACCATTTTGAAGAATTTCTTGCGCTGGTCGGGGTTGAGCCTGTGTTTTTTAGCCACTTCTTCAGCATTCAGGAGTATTTGTTTGGTCACCATCACTTATCACCTCCGCGGGCCAGCTCCGCCAGCCGGTCCAGATTTATGAAGCCCTTGTCGCTCATGGAGACATCAATGCCGTCCTCACCATAGAGGAACTGGATTATGTTGCCACCAGAATCACGGACGGTGCCGTCATATTCCACTTTCAGGTCCTGGAGGGCGTTGCTGAGCCGGCGGTACATGTAACCGCTCTTGGGCGTCTTGACACCCGTGTCCGTCAGACCTTCACGACCTGAGGCACTCACCCAGAAGAACTCAAAGGGATTGAGACCACTACCGTATGAGCTACGGACGAAACCCTTGGACTCGGCACCCAGGTCATGCTTGACAAAGTGGGGGAAAGTCCGCGAGGAGTAATAACCCCTCTTGGGACGACCACCTCCGATGGCCTGCTGACCAACGGCACCTGCGATGAGGGCCACGTTAAGCAGATTGCCTCTTGCCCCGCTGATGGCCATGATGGCCGCGGGGTTGCTTGGACTGAGCACGTCACCCACCATGCGGACGGCCTCATCCCTGGCCTTGTTCAGGGTGTGAATGATTTCACTTTCGCGGGTCTCCACCATAGACATACCAGGCCAGGACTTGAGTTTGCCAGCTTCGGCCTTCTTGATAATATTACGCACCTCACGTTTGGCCTTGGAAAGGGTCTGGTTGATTTCTTTATGAGTCTCTTCCGGAATTTCAAAATCCTCAATACTGACAGTCATGCCACGCATCTTCAGATAGAGTAGGCCCAGGGCGGCCAGCTTGTTGATGAAGTCGGTGCCAAAGTCAGGACCGTATTCCTGGACTATGCGGTCCAGAATTCTGCCTCCAAAAGAACCCACCGCCGAGGAGTCAATAACACCTTTCAGGAGCTTGCCGTCCTTGACCACTACTTCGCTGTCATCTTCCCCAACCTTGCCACTCTTGGAGGCTTTGGTTTTGAAACGGATGTTAAAATCGGAAGGCAGTAGCAGTGAGAAAATCTCCCGGCCTGTGATTTCCTTTTTAGAAGAGGGCAGTTCGGCCTCAATACCCGCATCATAAATCAACTGGAAGGCCTTCTCCCGAGATAGCACAGTGTCTTTCTGGGTGAGCAGGAAAAGCCCGCTTATCTGGGTCCTCCAGCCACCAATAATAACACCGCCGAAACGGGGGCTACGCAGATTTTTGCGGACACCCAATAACTCAAGAGCTTCCGCCCTTGCCTCCTCCCCCTGGGGGTCGTGGAGGTTCATTTCGTCCCCGTCAAAGTCAGCGTTGTAAGGGGCACAGATACTGGGATGGATTCGGAAAGTCCTGCCAGGTAGCACTCTGACCCGGTGGCCCATGAGGGACATCCTGTGCAGACTGGGCTGGCGGTTCATGAGCACCACGTCTCCATCCTTCAGGTGGCGGTCCACCATCCAGCCAGGGGCCACCTGCTCGGCCAAAGTTTCCTGATTGAAATCAGTGATTCTCAGGCGGTTACCCTGATCGTCAATGACGTAGTTGGCACCATCGAGGGCCTCAGGCCCACGGCGGATCACCTCCTTCATCTGTTCCACATTTTCATCAGTGACATAAACAGAAACAGTCAGGTCCCGGGCAATCTCGTCGGGGATGCCGACCTCGTCCACTCCGATTCGGGCGTCTGGGCTGACCACGGTACGGGCGGAAAAGTTCACACGCTTGCCGGCCAGATTACGGCGGAAGCGACCCTGCTTGGTTTTGACCCTCTGGACCACACCCTTGAGGATGCGACCGGCCCGATGACGGGCGGGCGGAATGCCCGACACCTGGTTGTCTATGAAAGTGGTGGCGTGATACTGCAACAGCTCCCACAGGTCTTCAATAATGACCGCAGGGGCACCACTGGCCATGTTCTCCCGCAGGCGCAGGTTGATACGCATGATGTCCACGAGCTTGTGGGTCAGGTCGTCCTCGGAGCGCTCACCCGTTTCCAAGGTGATGCAGGGACGGACGGTGACGGGGGGCACCAGGAACGAAGTCATGACGGCCCACTCCGGACGGAAGGCCCGGGAATCCACTCCAAGGAGGAAAAGGTCCTCGTCGGGGATTTTTTCCAGGTTTTCCCTGACTTCAACAGGAGTCAGCTTATCCTCGCCCTGATAGTAAGTGGTGGGCTTCTCATAGGTGATGGCGGGCTTGTCGGCCCCACAGTGGGGGCACACAGAGTGTTTCTTGGCCTCTTTGGCGATGTCCCGAATGAGCTTGGCCCTTTCCGAGTTGGTGCCCTCGTTGTCAATCCGCTGGAACTCGCGCTCGTAAATATCGCGGGCTTCCTTCTCAACGGCCACTCTGCCACATGAAGGGCATGCCATAGAGAGCCACATGTAAATCTTCTTGCCGAACCTGACGTGAATGACGGGCTTGGCGAACTCAATGTGACCGAAGTGTCCGGGGCAGTGCCCAACCTTGCCACCACAACTCCTGCATCTCATGCCGGGGTCAACCACGCCGAGTCTGGGATCCATGAGACCCCCCTCAACGGGGAAGCCGTCCTGGTCGTAGAGTTCCGGCACGGAAACTTCCATCACACTCAGTTTGCGGACAGAGTCCGGACCGAAGAAACGGAATTCAATGCCTTGCAAATCTTTTTTCACTATTTCCATTCAATCACCACCCCTTATCCTTCATGACCATTCTCGGATAGATGCCCATGGTCATGAGCTCCTGAAGCATGATGTGGAAGGCGTAGGACATCTCAGCCCACTCAATCTCCTCGCCCTCACATAGGGGGCAGAAAGACTTGTCCTTAACGTGGTTGTAGACGGCCACCACACCGCATTTGCTACAAATGGGCACTCTCGTGGTGTCTGAGGAGAACCGCTCATTCAGTAGCAGACTGGCCCCGTGGGAAACCAGACAGTCTTTCTCCATTTCACCCATCCTCAAACCGCCCAGCTTGGAGCGACCCTCAGTAGGCTGGCGGGTCAGCATCTGCACCGGCCCGCGGGCACGGGTGTGAATTTTGTTGGCCACCATGTGGCGGACCTTGTGGTAATAGATGACACCTGTGAAAATCTCAACTTCCATCTTTTCCCCGGTTGCCCCGTTATACATGACCTCGGTGCCTGAAGACTTGAAGCCCCGCTTCTCCAGTATCCGTTTGGCATCCTTGACAGGGTCACCTTCAAATGGAGTGCCGTCAAACAAGTTGCCTGATGCGGCTGCGGCCTTGCCAGCCATAAAGTCCATGAGCTGGTTGAAGGTCATACGACTGGGAATACCGTGGGGGTTGGTTATCATGTCGGGAACCACGCCTGATTCTGTGAATGGCATATCTTCAGGTGGCAGAATCAGACCAATTACACCTTTCTGTCCGTGGCGTGAGGAGAATTTGTCGCCGATTTCGGACTTGCGGTCCTCCCTTATCCGGACCCGCACCAGTTTGCGACCCTCAATGTTTTCAGTAACCACAACGGAATCCACCCATCCCGCCTCGTCGTGGCGGATGCGGGAACTGGTGTCACGCCGGGCTTCAACGCCCATTCTGAAAGTGCTCATGGAACCCAGAAAACGTGGGGGTGAAGTCTTACCAACCACCACTGAACCGCCACCCACCCAGGCTTCCGGGAAGGCCAGGCCGTCCTCGTCCAGCAGGGCGTAGTCATCCTCTGCACTGTAGCTGGAAACGTCCTTCTCCGGAACTCCTATGCGGTCCTCCTGTCCACCGGGGTATCTTTTCTCAGCGATGGTGTAGGGTCGGAAGTAGGTGCTACGGGCCAGGGCCCTCTGGAGACTGCCCC
>DSCG01000026.1 GCA_011049195.1 archaeon | reverse complement strand
GTAGAACTCCACTATGGGCTGTCCTGCCGAAGCGTCCCAGGGAACGTTGATCTTAGCGACGTTGATTTCAACCGCTCCGATCTTGTCCTTGGAACCGGCGTCAATGCTCACAGAGGTTCCATCAATGTTGAAGATTGCGCCGTATGAGTTGGCACCTGTCTGGTAAACACTGGACACAACGATGTTGCTGGTACCCCAAACCACAGTCTCACCGGGCTGGGCAACGTACTTGCTACCAGTCCTGACGGTTATCTTTCCGGATTCCACCTTGGTGATTTCCAAAAGGTCTCCGAGAAATTCAACCTTGACAGACTTGTCGGTACTGATGGTGTTGTTGTTTATTTCAGTGTTCTTGAAGTCCACGTAGTAGCCAAGGGTGTCGTCAGATTCAACTTCCAGGTACAGTTTGGCGGTTGTGCTGTAGTGGTCGCTTGATGTAGAGAAGGAAGCACCCTTCTTGACGGCCACGCCATCAATCTCCAAAGTTTCTGCGTACTGGACGGTGTGACTGCTTGAGTCTGCACCCGTGAAGCTCACTTCCTTGAACCCAAGCAGGGCAGGGTAGGTGGCTGCAGTCAGTTTCTTCGCAATGTTATTCTCTGCAATACTGTAGTCCTCAACGAAAGCAGTTGTGCTGCTTGAACTTCCGCCAGATGAGCTCGCGCTCACCATGTATTGTCCTAAAGCTGCGGATATCTGGGCTGCTGCAATAACGTCGGGCACTGCCGCGTTAGCACCAACCACTATCTGACCTGCCATGTTGTTGTTCACAACAAAGGGCGAGGGCAGATTTCCAAGGTTCGCTGCCAGCGCACCGGCCATAGTAGCACCCAGGGTAAGGGCACTCAGACCGGCCGCGACCGCGACCTTTATCTTGTTTTTAATTTCTTGCATGCGTTTTCCCTCCTATTTTTGTTTATAGGTTTTGAGGTTCGTCTTTTGTCTTACTGACTTTCGTCAGGGACCTGTCCGAACCCCTTTCACTAGACTAATGACGAACCATAGTATAAAACGCTTCACTTTTTTGCTTTTAAAGGGGACCTGCCCACCGGCAGTATTTTCGTAACTGACAAGTGGGCAGGCTTTTAAAGGCAGTAATACCCCCTCATACCAAAAACAGCTCTAAAAAGTGGGGTAAGAGTCCGAAAACCAGTATATAGCTTCGGTGGGAAACACTCTTATCCAGCCAAACAGAGGCACCCGGAGCACGGCCTTGCCCCTCACCCAGGAGGGGTGGACCAACCAGGGGTCGGGGGCGGGATTGCGGTCGCCTTTAACCAGATAGCCCCCTTCTGTAAAATTGACAACTCTGTGAATGATAGGATAGCCCACCTCGGGCTTGAGATAAAGCACCACATCCCCCACCTCCAGCCGGCTGGTCCCTGCAATTATGAGGGCGTCGCCCTTGTCAAAGCCGTTGGGAAAGGGCATGCCGTCAAGTTCCTCCCGGGTGAAACCGTTCTGGGTCATCCAGGTATAGAAGTTGGAAACCGCAACATCATCATGAGTCATAGAAGGGGACATCACGGCCACGAAAGGGTATTTGCTACCCAGGGCCAGCCCGAAGGCCGCCCTCAAAAACATGGCCATAGTGAAAGCCCACACCAGGTCCTTAATCAGTTGCTTCATGAGGTTTCACCCTGCCCAGGTCAAAGCTACCTTTTTTCAGAGTCAAAAGGTCAAGGTCCTCGGCTATATATGAGTTCTCAAACACCCTTCGTGCCTCGTCCAGCAGGGGTTTCATACTTCTGTAGCGGTGTGAAAAGTGAATGAGGAACAGACGGCCCACTCCGGCCTCCTTCGCCACCTCGGCGGCGTCGCGGGCGGAGGAGTGACCCCAGTCAAACTTGGCACGGTCCCCTTCATTGAAGGTGGATTCGTGAATGAGAATATCCACTCCTTTCACTGCGTCAATAACGCTGGTGGCCTTCATGGTGTCGCCGGTGTATGCCACGGATGCTCCCGGCATTTCAACCAGCCATTCACTGGGTTTGAAGACTCTACCATTAATTTCCACCTCTTTACCGTTTTTCAAGTCAGCAAATTTCGGATTGGACTTAATGCCTTCCCGTGCCATCTTCTCCTTATCCACGTTGGAGTACCCCTGCTCGCGGAAAATGTAGCCGATGGATTCCTTGGTGTGGCGGGTCTTGAAGGTGTCAATCCGATAGCCGGTCCCGCGCTGGTTGGAGGTCTCGCCGGAGATGGACTGGCCGGGGTGCACTTCATGCACCTTTACCTCAAAGGGCACCCTGCCGAAATTCAGACTGATGAGGCCATTCACAATCCGGTCAATACCCACCGGACCGTAAATTTCCACGGGCTTCCTGCGCTCATTCTTGGCCATGCTGAAGAGGATGCCGGGCAGGCCCAGAATGTGGTCGCCGTGGAAGTGGGTGATGAAGATTTTGTTCATTCTCATCAGGCTGAAACCGCTCTGGGCCAGCCGAACCTGGGTGCCCTCCCCGCAATCAAACAAATAAACCTCCCCCTCATGGCGGACCACCAGGGAGGTGGTGAAGCGACGCATGGTAGGACGGGTGGCCCCCGTGCCCAGAATAGTGATTTCAAGCATACGAGGGTAAAGAACGCAGGAGTTTTAAAGCTATGACTGTCAGCCTGCATGACCGGTTACCAGCTCACCGTGCTTTTTGAGAGGCTGGACCCTTCAATCGTGACAGAGGGGGACCGGGAGAAAATCCAGAAGATATCAAAAAGGTATTACAAATACAAGGCTCACTGGAGCGCTGGGACGGGGCCTCTTCCAGACCTTGCGATGATTGAACACCTTTTCCCCGCCTATGCCTGTCTGGCCAAAGCCCATCACCAGACCAAAATAATATCACATTCCCCTAAGTTCGAGAAGGCCCTGACGGATGCACTTTACCAGAAAAAGATGAAGTATGCCGACCTTTCCGGCCCACCCGCGGATAAAAAGGTAAGCCTTGCCAAAACCTACAAAAACAAGGACCTGCCGGGTTTTACGGCTCTGTTGTTGAGGGTAGGGGAAGCAGGTCAGCGAAGTTATGTAACACACAAAATCATGGACCGGCGGGGCTGGATGGTTTTTGAAATTGGCCTTCTTCCGCTTAAGATGACTAGGAGTGACGAAGTCATTTACTTCAAAAAGGACCAACTTCAGAAGGATGTTGACAGGTTTGAAGAATATATGAAGGACCAGATCAAAGACCTAAGTCCTTGAGTTGTTCCTTGTCTGCCTCGTTCGGGGCGTCTTCCATAAGGGCCCGGCCCGATTTGCTCTTGGGGAAGGCAATCACGTCGCGGATGCTGTCCCGGCCCAACATGACCTGGAGCAGACGGTCAAAGCCAAAGGCAACGCCACCGTGGGGGGGCACGCCGTATTTGAAGGCTTCCAACAGCATGCCGAACTTCCTGCCGGCTTCTTTTCTGGAGATACCCAGCAGTTCAAAAATTCTGTGCTGAAGTTCCGGGTCGGTGATACGGATGGAACCTCCCGCCACCT
The DNA here is from genome assembly GCA_011049195.1 of archaeon. Taxonomy (GTDB): domain Archaea; phylum SpSt-1190; class SpSt-1190; order SpSt-1190; family SpSt-1190; genus SpSt-1190. The sequence continues at coordinate 4,356 of DSCG01000026.1, read as the reverse complement.
CAACTCCATTAATCACCAGGTCAAAGGTCCGTGAGGGAACGCTGAGCAATTCACTTTTTTCATGTTCTTCCAACAGGAACTTTTCAAACTCCGGCTTGGGGGCTGTGAATGGATGATGTCCGGGCTGAATGTTTTTGATTTCCTCACCCCATTCAAATAGGGGGAAATTCACAACCCATACAAGGTCAGTGCCTTTGCGGAGGCCTTTAAGCTCGCCACCCAGCAGACGCATTGAGCCAAGCGTCTCATTCACTTTTTGTTTTTCTCCCGCCAGTATAAAGAGGGTGCCGTTTCCAAGTTTGACCAAGTCAGACTCCGCGGAGGTTATGTGCTTGCTTATGCCACCGCCCATCTTGCCGTCTTCAACCAGCACCCAAGCCACCCCGGGGAAACCCTGCTCTTTGGCTATGCGGTTGAACCGGTCCAAGTCCTTCTTGCCGACTCTGTCGGGGTAGAGCACAGCCTTAACCACGCCACCTGCATCTCCGGCTGTCTCAAAAGCCTGGAAACCACTCTTCTTCAGGAGGTCTGTAAGGTCTAAGAGTTCCATGCCGAAACGGCGGTCGGGCTTGTCGCTACCGTAGCGGTCCAGGGCCTCACTCCACTGCATGACGGAAAAGGGTCGGGTGAGTTTGATGCCCAGTAGCTGGGCATAGAGCATGGCCACCATACCTTCAGTGAATTTCATGACATCCTCGTCGTTCACAAAAGACATCTCAAAGTCAAGCTGGGTGAATTCATACTGGCGGTCGGCACGCAGGTCCTCGTCGCGAAAACACCGGACCACCTGGAAATATTTGTCCAGACCCGCCACCATCAGCAGTTGCTTGTAAATCTGGGGACTTTGTTGCAGGGCCCAGAAATGTTTGGGAAAGGTGCGACTTGAAATGAGAAAGTCCCGCGAACCTTCAGGGGTGGGTCTGCCCATATAAGGAGTTTCAATTTCAATGAAACCCTTGGAAGCACAGTAAGTGCGGACGGTGGTGGCGGCCTTGAACCTCAACTCCATCAGGTGTTGCATGTCAGACCGCCTCAGGTCAAGGAACCTGTGCTTGAGGCGGGTTTCTTCCGTAGTGTGAATGTCCTGGTTGAAAATCTCAAACGGCAGAGGTTCTGCCTTGGAAAGCACCACCGCGGTCTCGGCCAGCACCTCAATGTCGCCGGTATCAAGTTTAGGATTGACCTCCTTACGCTTGGCCACCTTGCCGGACACCATGAGCACTGACTCGCGGGTGAGTTCGGAGAAAACGGACTTCAGAGCTTCATCCATGACCACCTGGGTGATGCCGTACCGGTCGCGCATGTCAATGAAGGCCTTCCTCCCCATGATGCGGACGGAATGCACCCAGCCCGCCAGGGTGGCCTTCCTGCCGGCGTCCTTCTGTCGCAGATCGCCACAGGTGTGTGTCCGAAGCATGAGAGGGGCAGACCCGGGGGTAAATAAAAGTTGCTCCGGGCGGTTTTCCGGACCTACACCTATAAAAGGCTGGAGCGGGGGGGCTATGGTATGTTTGATGCCTATAACGTGGAAGGAGGGGTCAGTGAGGAGGAATACCGCAAGGTCGTGAAGGACTTTGGAGCCAGCCTGATTTCGGACCAGTTGGCCAAACGGCTGGACCACCCTCTGGTGCCGGACCTCTTTTTCGCCCACAGGGATGTAGGCAAAATAATGGACCACGAGAGTGGTTTTTCAGTGATTTCAGGCAGGGGGCCCAGCATGAACATGCACATCGCCCATCTGCTGGTTTTCCGCTTTGTGAGGCACTTTCAGGACAAATTCGGGGCTTTCGTTTTCCTGCCTTTCAGTGATGATGAGAAACTGCTGGCCCGGGACCTGGAGCTGGGTCACGTCCTCCGTATGAGTTACGAAAACCTGCTGGACATGCTGGCCATCGGCTTTGACCCTAAAAACACCGAGGTTATGCTGGACCTGGCAACTCTGAAACAGGACGTTTACAATCTGGCTGTTGAGGCCGCCTCCAACATGACTTTGAGCACGGTCAGGGCGGCTCTGGGCTTCACTGACGACATGAATGTCGGCATTCACTTTTACCCCGCCATGCAGTCGGCTCACATCCTTTACCCTACCAAAAAATACGGTCTGCCGACTATAGTGCCCATCGGTCTGGACCAGGATGTTTTCGTGAAGCTGGCTCGGGACGTGGCACCCAAAATGGGGCTGGCCAAACCGGGTGACATTCTGTCCAAATTCCTGCCAGGTCTGACAGGGGGGAAAATGTCCTCAAGCAAACCCGAGACGGCGGTCTTCACCACAGATGGTCCGAAGGAAGTGAAAAAGAAAATCGGCAATGCATTCACAGGAGGTCTGCCCACTGCAGAGGAACAGAGAAAGAAAGGGGGAAACCCGGAGGTGTGTGTAGTCTACCAATATCTGAAAACTTTCTTTGGTGTTGATGTCCGCCAGCAGTGTAGGTCAGGAGAATATCTGTGCGGTGACTGTAAGAAGATGCTGACCGAAAAGATGACTCAGATGCTGACCACCCATCAAAGTGAACGGGCAAAAGTTGAAAAAAATCTGGACAAGTTTGCCCCGGAGTTGGGTGACCTGAAGGACCGCATTCTGGCCCTTAAATAAAAGTGAATGGTTTTGCGGAAGTCCCAGCACCAACCAACCCTTGTTTCCTATGGAAAAAATTTCCAGGTTGGAATCGGCCTAAAAAGGCTTCTTGAAGGTATTTACTTCGTCCTCAGCATCATCCAGGGTTCTTTTGAGCCAGCCGATGGTATGTTCCACTTCTTCAAGGGTTCTAAGGCCCGGGATAATAGCTTTGCCCGTTCTGAACACCAGGATGCGTGTGGAACCTTTTCTGAGTTTCATACCGGGAAAAGCTTCAGGGTCATACTCTGAATCAGGGATAATATACGCCAGTTCGTGAAGACGCAGACTCCTGTCCAGATCCACACTCACCACTATATTCCTGACTTCAACCTTGGGGTCTTCAACAGGCACCCCGTTCTCCCTCAACAGGCAGGCCAACTGGGTGGCCTTCTCCCGGGCAGCATCAGTGCCTCTGGCACCGCTACAAACGAAGTTTCCAGAGCTGTAAAGCAGGAAGCCCACACCAAACATCTTGATACGAAGTGCAGGGAACTTGCCGGGTTCGTAGACGCTACTACTTATCTTATTGTTGATGTCTATCAAGTTCAAAGATGCCGCCAGTTTCCCCGTGACCACAATATTTTGGACTTTATAGTCGGGGACTTCCACAGGAAACCAAGCTTGGCGGGTTTAAAAACGTTTTCGTGCTCCATCATATACGTTCACAACATGAGTTCGGCAACTGCACGGTCGGAGTTAATGCCACTGTTGCCGTATGGGTCTTCAATAATGATTGTGAATGGCTTGCCTTTGAGCAACTCCTTTACCAGACGCCTTGCCCGGGGCTCTCGAACATGGGTAACGAAACGCTGAAGCACACCTTCAATTGTGGTAATGAAACCCAAAGATGCCGTTCCGGGTTCTATGGTCGCGCCTATCTCAGGGATTATGACTCTGGCTGTTGAGCTACGAGCCACCAGCACGTTCAAGTCCTTTTCACTTTTTACTTCAAAGGTCAGCCGTGAGGGTTCGCGACCTTCCTGAGGCAAAATGTCCAGAGTGCGGTAAGGACAACCATTCCGACCGCAAACCATGGAAACCAGCGTCAGCTGTCCCCCCAAAAAATCCTTCTGTTCCTTTACTGTAACTGTCAGGGGCCCCTTACAAACGGGACAAATCATTTCACAACTTCCACCATGGGAGGCACAAGCACAATCCAGTTATCATCCAGAGCGGCCAGTTCAGAACCTGTAACGTTGCAATGGGTCTTGATGCGGTCAATGGCCTTCTTCAATTCACTCATGTCCTTGTCACGAAGAGGTGCCACCTTGACCAGAACTATGGCGTCAGCCTTCCGGAATCTGCTGAGCACTTTTTCCACGTCGGCATATCTCTCCATTACCAAAAGACCCAGCTTGATTTTCTTGGTGATGTCCTTGGTCATCTGAGCCTCAACCACATCCTCGGCTCCTCTGGCCTTTCCGACTTTCAGCAGTCCCCCTATCATAGTATCACTAAAAGGTAAGCCCGACGGCATTATTTAACCTTTGAGGAGGTGGTAACCGTCTCCAGAACGCTGGCCACTTCCCATATCTGGGCCCGGGTGTGAAAAGGCAGATTGGGGTCCTGGCTGAGCTCATCAAGGATACAGGCCACTGAACCTGCCCGGATATGGGGGGCGTTGTTTCCGTTTTTCAGACGCTCCACTGCATCCTTGCAGGTGCCTTTGATATTGCGAGGCACGGCAGAATCGTTAATAATCTGGTTCAAAATCCCAACCGCCGTTTCCAACGCGT
>DSCG01000015.1 GCA_011049195.1 archaeon | reverse complement strand
TCACCACAATAACCTGCGAAAGCACTGGTCATGGCGACCAGTATGGCCATAATTACCAGAAAATATTTGGCTTGAGACATCCCTAATCTAAATTTCCGCCGTATTTAACGCTTTTCGGCACCTACTCAAACAACTGGCTCAATTCCCGAGTTTTTCCCTGCCCTTTGAGCATGTGATAGCACATGGGGCAGGCCGTTATCACGCACCGGCCCCCCGCCTCTTTAATTCTCTTTTTAGCCATTTTCCGGGCCAATTCCGGCTGGTTGTTGGGCATCCCACCCCCACCCCCACAACACTGGCTGAGCTCCTTCCCGAACTCCATCTCTTCCAGTTTTCCCGCAGCCCTCACAATTTGCCGTGGCTCGTCATAAACCCCTTCGGCCCTGCCGAGATGACAGGGGTCATGGAAGACCATCACGTCTTTTTCCGCCCTGGCCTTCAGCTTACCTTTCTTCACCAGCTCCGCCAGCACCTGGCTGGCATGGACCACTTCAACATCCCAGTCCGGCAGGGCCTCCCTGTATAGCGTCCTGAAAGTGTGAAAGCACGCCGGGCAAGGGGTCACTATCTTTACAATCCCATGCTCCTTCAGCCACTCATTCACTTTTCTGGCCTGCTCCTTCCAGTCCTCCCCCGCATTCCTAATCGGCGAACCACAGCACAATTCATTTTCCAGAACCACAAATTTTACTCCACCCTTTCTGAGTAATTCTTCATAATTGTCTGACAACTCCTCATAATTACCTCTCAACATACACCCCCTGTAAAGCAGGGTGTTTCCGCCCAGCAATTTTCTGAAATTCACCATATAGCTTCACCTCATCCCCCCATTAGGAACCACACCGCGAACCCAATCAGCACCAGCCCCGCAAAAATTCTCATGAACCTCTTGTTCTCATTCATGACCTTTTCAACCCGCTCAACACTCAGACCTACCCTAAAGGCCAACACCAGCCCGGCCAACGGGAGGGTGAAACACAGAATATAAAACACCACCAGCGGGAACCAGGTGGCTTTTGGCAATTCACTGATTATTGTAGTGAATACTAAGGGGAAGCTACCCGCACACGGAATTTCCGCCAGGGTAGCCAGCGCCCCCACCACAAACGAACTGGCTGGAGTGGCCATTTTCATCAACCTGCCCAGTCGTTTTTTGAAACTCTCCGGAATGGCCAGCAGTTTCCGGCCACCCTCTTTACCAACAATGAAGGCCTCCCGGAACTCCAACAGCCCGAAAGTCCCTGCAATCAGAGCCAGCCCTATCCGGGCCACCCCTGCGAACCACAGGAAGGCCTGTTGAACCACCAGAAGCATTGCCCCCAGGAAGAGGCCGTAAACCAGCCCCACGGCAGTGATGAATGACAGCCCGCACGGGACCAGCTTGTTCCGGGCCTTGATGGAAATCAGATAGACCGCCAGAAAAACAAGGACCGAAAGGGTGCAGGGGTTGAGGATGCCATCACCCAGTCCCAGTAGCAGAGCTGAAAACACAATATACCCCAGACTGTGCCGTTCACTCGGACTGATGGCTTCATCCCTATAATATGCCATGATTTTTTGTTCCAGCCCGGCTAGCCAGTCCCGCCTGAAACTGCTTTCCTCCTGAGCCTCGCAACCCTCCACAACTTCAGCAGCCCCCCTGCAAACGCCCTCAACACCCGGCGAGTCACTCAGAACTGTGGGCGGACACTCTCCACCTTCACCTATTGCCCTCCCAATTTCCCCGGTAGTGCCAATCAGGGCCCCGTATTGTTCACTGAAAACCGTCCTGTTGCTGTCTTCAAAACCCACAAAAAACCGGTCGCCCGCCACCAGAGCCGGAACCCCCACAGGAACCGTCCCGTAATAAAGTGCGGTTTCCGCGAATATCTGTCTGTTCACATCCGAATAATAAATCTCGTATTTGACCAGAGTGAAATTGTATTCCCCCTGCACACTTGCCAGCCACGCTTCGACCTGGGCGCAATGCGGGCACCCCCTGCCCCAGAACAGCACCACACAATTATTTATGTCAGCATACGCCTCTGAAAAAAGGAGTCCCAGCGAAAGCAGAACCAGAACCGCAAACATCCATTTTGATTTTTGTGAATTCATTTTTTCACCTAACAGCAATATGTGAAGTCTGCCCCTCCACCTTTACGCCCTTCATCTTCACCGACTCCACCGGCCTTCTTGCCCAGGGTGTCCCCACTTTCCCCGATACTTTTCATCATGACCTGGTTGCCTTCGGTCTGGTGCCCGTGCTCCACCAGCTTCTTCCTGACAACCACAGCAATACCACGCAAATCAATGCCCGCAGGGCATATTCGGGCACACAGGCCACATCCTGTGCATTTCCAGACCTCCTTCAGTTTCTCATCCCCCACAGCTTCGCTTTCAATGACAACCCCCCTCATACCACTCTGCTCCAACCCAACGTTGGGAAAAACCGGGCAGGCCAGAACGCAAAGCCCGCAATTGATACACTTCAGAATATCCCTCTTTCCCTCATCCTTCAGCAATTCACTTCTGCCGTTGTCAACCACCACGATGTGCATCTCCTCAGCCCCGTGCATACCTTGCTGGTATTCACCCAAGTCCCCCGTTCCGCTTGGCCCTCCTATAATGTGAATGAACTTCCCAACCCGATTGGTGGCGAACCTGCTCTGGGCCAGCAAACACTCCAACCCCTCCTGGTGACTGCCCACTATCTTCTCCAGGCTGGTCACCACCACTAATTTTTTCATCCCGAGAACTTTTCCGATATTTCCTTCATTCTCAATCAACATGACCGCCCCGTCGGCGGAAACAAAATTGGCCCCTATAATTCCAACCTTTGCCTTTCCGAATTCACTTTCCAGCTTTTTCCGAACGGCCTCTTTGATACTTTTTCCGTCCCCCTTACATTTCAGTTTTTCCGCCACTTTTTTCAAATCAAGGTCCAGGGCGGGCGTCACCGGATGAACGGCCTTCTGTTTCATCATGTCAACCAGAAAGTCCCCGCAGTCCGTGTCAGTAACTTTTACTCCCCGCCCCCTCAGAAATTCCACAATCCCGATTTCCCGCCCCACGTTGGTCTTGCTCTTGACCACGGGGCCCGTGCCCACCAGTTTCCCGACCACCCTGCGGGCCTCGGCCGCATCCTTTACAAAATATATCCCGACTCCGTTCTTCCTGAAGCTCTGCTCGGCCCTCTGCCACAGGCCCCCCATCATGCCTATGTCCTGTTCCCGGATAAGCTGCACTCTTCTGGCTATTTCCTGCATTTTCGGCCTCAGAGCTATCCTTACTCTCTCTGACTTCAGAGCTGTGACGTCCACAGGTATCTAAGCCTGAAACCGGATATAAGGTTTGGTTTCACTGGATGAAATCCCCACGACTTTCATACCAGTTTCTGTATTGGTCGATAATTTCTCGGATTTTTTTATCTATTGGAGTCTTGGTGAAAGTATGGAACTCTTGGTGTTCCTGGAGGTAATCAAAAAATTCTTGGTACTTGTCTGTATTATAGGATTTCAAATCCCACATCCGCGTTACGATTCCTGAAACCCGATTGGATATTTCCTTCATAACCAACCCGGCACCCAGCACCCCCCACTGTTTCACAGTTTTCCGGGTGTCGCCGATTTTAATCTTGACTTTCGGCAGATGATTTTTCAGATAGTCGTAATAGCCCGCCACTTTGTTTACACCAATTTCCATAATCTGGTCTGCGGTCCGCCACTCAGGTTCTGGGAGTTTGAGTTTTTTGTTTTCAAAAACCGTGTGGTTAACTACCGCGTTGGTTCCGCCACATATTTCGGACATATACGTTTCAAGATGTCTGTAGAGATTCTCAGAGGCGTCGTTTATTTTAGGCAAAAGTTCGTATGCAACAGTTGCAGTCCAGTAGGGTTCAAAAATCTCCTTCAAAACTTTGAAAGTCTGTCGCTTGGCCCAATCCTTCTCCTCGTTTATCAGATTGTCAGGGTAATTGGCGATAACACTTGCCAGCTCTACTGTGTTGAAGCCCGAAAGATAAGCTCTATCCTCCCCAGTTAGAGTTGGTTCCACCACAGGTAGGTGGTTCCCCCAGGATACGAGGGGGCCCTTTTTGAAAGCCGGTTTGTCCCAGATGGTCGTCATTTCCACCCTCTCATTTGGAATCTTATAAAATTATTCCTGGCCAATGGTGTGCTATAAAACCTTTTTCAACCGCGCCCCCGGCACCAGCCTGTAACTCCTGCCGACCCGTTCCTTCTGAACCAGACCGGTGGTTTCCAGCTTTCTAATGGTGCGGTGGGCCCGAACCTTGCCGATTTTGGAGGATAGATCAGCCTGGGTTTTACCCTCCAGGGCCACCATCACGGCCTCCCTCTCATCACCCTCAAACAGCCCGGCCAGCTGTTTTGGGTCCCGTTCCTTCTGGGTTATCTGGGGGATGGCATAGCCGAACAGGAAACCCAGAATGTAGGCCACGGGCAGGAAGTAAGGGGTCAGGTAAACGTAACTGCACAGGATGCCCTGGGCCAGGTGGCCGGTCACGTAAATTGAGAACAGGCTGATAGCTACCAGAGAACCAACCGCCAGCACCACCCAGGGGACTTTCATGTCCGTCACTCCCACCGCAATTTATATGCTCAACTACCGGAAAGTTTTTTTAGAGTAGTTAGTAATATTTCGTATGACAACTGCTGACTTTTCCAACCAGTCACTTGAAAAATATCTCACTGCTTATACCTCCGCCATCCAGACTACCGCCATGGCCTGCGGTCTCAAGTGCGGGGATTATCTGAAACCCTCTGATGAACACAGTGTGAGACAAAAATATCCCGAAATTTTTGAAACTCCCAAAGCCCCCCTGGCCTGTTACGGGCAGGTGCTTGGTAAAGTTAAAGGCAAACTGCCTTCACCTGAGGTGCTTCAACCTCTGTTTGAGGCTTATACTCAACTGATAGCTTATCTTTTCGAACACCGGGCCTGTATTGATAACGAGGGAACCTGCCTTGACGGCAAGTTAACCTATGATGCCCTGATCCAGGGAGTTACCAGCCACCAGCCCTTGCTTTATGGTATTGAAAGAAAGCTGGACAACGGAGCGGGTCTCCCTGACGAAACCCGAAGGCAGGTGGCCGACCTGGCCGGTCAGACCTTCTCGACTTATCAGGCCCCCGGCTCCCAAGGTTAGCATTTTAAGCCTCCAATCTTTTGGACTTCCGTGCTCAAACCAGCCTTCTTTGACCGCCCCGCCGACAGAGTGGCCCGCGACCTGCTGGGTTGCACCCTGGTTCGGAGGCTGGCCGCCGGTGACATCCACGGCCGCATAGTGGAGACCGAGGCCTACTTCGGGCCCGACGACCCCGCCAGTCGTGCCAAGGCCGGGCGCAAAATCTACAACACCCCTATGTTTGACGGGGCAGGTCTCATCTTCATCTACAATGTCCACAAGTACTGGATGCTCAACTTCTCCACTCAACCAGTTTCCGCCGTCCTCATACGGGCGGTGGAGCCCCTGAATTTTGAGGCCAACACTAAAGGCCCCGGCCGGCTCACCATGGCCATGCACATCCACAAAGGTCTGACCACTATGCCTGCCCACCCGGAATCCGAGCTGTGGGTGGAGGAGGGGGAACCTCCCAAGCAAATTGGCAGAAGTGGTCGCATTGGTGTAACCACCGACCTGCCCGAGCCCCTCCGTTTCTTTGACCTTGACAGTGCGTGGGTGTCTGCCCATAAGAAAACAAAGTAGTGGGGGCGGGCCCGCAGGCCCGCCTGCTTAAGGCATGTGGCGTGGTGCCTTATGGATTTAGTACCACTTCGGGTGGTGCTTGGGTACCTGTAAGTAATACTTTGTATTACTAATAAGCCTTTCGCATCCCCGCCCAGTGATTAAACACAACTGTTATAACTTCCCGGCAACCCATCTCTTTATGACAGGTGAAGGCGTTTGCTGTCCACAGTTTGAGTAACCTTCTTTTACGCACGCTCCTGCTCAACATCGGCCCCCTTTTCCGTGCCCGGCATGCGGTGTGGGTAAAGCTGGCGTATGAGAACCCGACGGGTAGCATTAAAGATGTGCCCGTGCTGAATATACTTCAGCACCTAGACCGAACTGACCAGCTCGCCAGCCACAACGGTCTGGTTGAAGTATCATCCGGCAACACAGGTATATCCCTAGCTTATTGGGCCTCCCTCTTCGGCACCCGTGCCACCATAGTCATGCCCCGTGGCATGAGCCGTGAACGTTTCCAAATGATGCGAGCCCTCGGAGCCCGCGTACTCACACACGGCCGGACCTTCAACTCCGCTCGTTCACACGCCCTGAAACTCGCCCGCCAAGAGAACCTGCTCTACTTCGGGCAATTCGCACGCCAGCAAAACCCCCAAGCTTACCAAAAACTGGCTGAAGAGATAGCCACTAAAAAAGTTGCATATGTAGTGGCCGGCGTCGGCACCGGAGGCACCCTCATGGGCCTGGCCCACCATCTCCGCCCGCTCGGCGCCCAAACCGTTGCCGTCTTCCCCGCCGAGACCCGCCACGGCATCCAGGGCATAGGCGACGGCATCATGGGTGATTTCTGGAACCCTTCCCATGTGGACCACAGTTTCCGAGTCTCAACCCCTGAGGCTAGGGCCCACACCCGCCTCCTCTGGCGCCACGGCTTCCTGGCCGGCGTCTCCTCCGGGGCCAATCTGGCTGCCGCCCTTCATTTTGCCCGTCTGGGGCCCGTGGCTACCGTCCTGCCGGACAGTTGGGATAGATATATTAGTGTAATGGTCGGAACCTCTTCGGTTCCACACCCGCGGGTGCCTCCCGCTAAGGTTTTGAACCACTTGGATACCTATATTAGTGGAGAATGAGATGATTAAGGTGAAACTCTACAACACCCTGACCAAAGCAGTCGAGGACTTTGCCCCCATGAAAGCCGGCCAGGTCGGGATGTATGTCTGTGGCCCTACGGTCTATGACAAGAGTCACATCGGCCACGCCCGCACCTACATCTTCTTTGACTTCCTCCGTCGCTACCTTGAATTCAAAGGCAACTCGGTAAAACTCATCATCAACCTGACGGACATAGACGACAGAATCATCAACCGCCTCCAGAAGAACGAGGCGGAGTTTCCAACCTGGCAGGTGGTTAAGGACGTCTTCTCCCGTGACTACTTTTCCACCATGGCCCAGCTCCGCATCAAACCCCCATTTACCTTTCCCCAGGTCACCGACCACATGCAGGAGGTCATCTCCATGGTCCAGACTCTCATTGACGGCAAGTTCGCCTACGAGGCGGGCGACGGCATCTATTTTGATGTCAACAAATTTTCAGACTACGGCAAACTGAGTGGCCGGGCCGACACCTCTCACGCCCAGGCCCGCGTTGACGAAAATGAAAACAAGAGAAGCCAGCAGGACTTCGCCCTCTGGAAATTCCACAAACCCGGCGAGCCTTTTTGGCATGCACCTTTCGGTGCAGGCCGCCCCGGCTGGCACATTGAATGCTCGGCCATGGCCAGGACCTACTTGGGCCCGACCTTTGACATCCACGGTGGCGGAGCCGACCTGGTCTTCCCCCACCACGAGAATGAAATCGCCCAGTCCGAATCAGCCAACGGTGCCCCCTTCGCCCGTTTCTGGGTGCACACGGCCTTCCTCACCATAGACCAGACCAAGATGAGCAAATCCCTGGGCAACTTCGTGACCATCCAAGACATGCTGACCAAGTATCCCCCAGAACTGGTCCGTTACTACCTCCTCAGCGCCCACTACCGCACCCCCTTGGACTTTTCCTGGGAGAAGCTGGACGCCGCCCGCCTCCAGTGGGACAAGCTGGTGCGGGCCTGGTATGAGACCATCCAGAAAACAGAGTCCAAGGTTCACGGTAGGACCGACTCGGTGGAAGCCATTGAGTCCGCCCGCAAAGACCTTATGACCGCCCTGGACAACGACCTCTCCACCCCCGAGGCATACGCCGTCATTCACAGAGTGGTTGGTATGGTGGCTCAGGGGGACCTGAACGCCGTCAGTCTCAAGACCGCCCGCCAGTTTTTTGAAACCGTTGATGATATCTTCGCCATCCTACCACCCCCGAACTGGACCAAGCGGGAGGAGAAGCTGGCCCGCATGCTGGCCGAGCTCCGCGAATATTTCCGCCGTGGCAAGGAATTCAACATCAGCGACGAGGTCCGCGAACACCTGAGGAAAGAGGGCGTTGAGCTGGACGACTCTAAGGAAGGCTCCAAGATACGGTTTGTCTAAAGCGCCGGAGAGGGGATTTGAACCCCTGACCCCAGAAGGGGACTAGCTTTCCAGGCTAGCGCCTTAACCGCTCAGCCACCCCGGCCCAACCGACGCACCCGTCGCGTTGAATCAGTGGCCTACCCGCTTCGTGGGCAGACCAAGTAGTTTACTTGCTAATTTATCATTTATAGCGTTTGAGTTTGAATTATTTCTTTAGATCCGGGCCCGTCCCCCCTTTGAGCAGATGGACAACCTCAACCAGCAGGCCGTCAAGCACGGCGTGGTCGGCTTTTCGGCCCACCCACAACCCTCAAGGCCGCCGCCTACACCGGCGTGGCCTATGTTCTGGCCGTGGCGGTGCTGGTCTGGCCCTACTTCGTCTTCCGCTCTTCTGTTTTCACCGCCCTCGGTTTCTCTCTGGCCGGCGTCCTGGTGACCATCACTCTCTTCACCTACTTCTCATCAGTTGTGAACGAGAAGCCTTTCCGCCGTGAGTTCCTCACCATGGC
>DSCG01000049.1 GCA_011049195.1 archaeon | reverse complement strand
TGGAGGTGTCGGAACCAAAGAGGTTCTGACAATCCGGTCCCCCGCAGAAGCCTGTGAAGAAGGTTTCAACAGAAAGCTGGAGGTGTCGGAACCAAAGAGGTTCTGACAATCCGGTCCCCCGCAAAATCATTCACTTTTCATGTTGTCAGCATACCACTTGTTGTCGCGTTCCACCCAGGCCTTCGGGTCAAACTCCTTGACGTTGCCCTCTTTGTCCAGAGTCACCACGCGGATGATGCCGGCGTTGATGATGATGCGACTGCATCTGTCACAGGGCCAGCTTTCTGCTATTTCCCCTGTGGCCGGACGGGTTCCAAGTATGAACATCGTTCCCCCCAGCACCTTGTTGCCGTTGCGGGCAGCATTCACTACGGCGTTCTCTTCGGCGTGGACGGCGTGGCACCAATTGTAGCCCACATACGTGCTTTCATTCTTTTTGTCCTTGAGGCAACCCAGTTCACAGTTGTTAACGCCACGGGCCGGGCCGTTGTAGCCTGTGCTGACTATGGTGTCGTCCACCACCACGATGGCCCCCAACTGGCGACGGGTGCAGGGGCTACGGAGGGCGACGGTTTTGGCGATTTCCAGATAATAGCGGTCTTTGCTGGGGCGTTGGAGCATGGCGGGGGGAGGCGGGGGAGTTTAAAAAAAAGTTTGTGCCCCCACCGGGGTCAAAGCGGGAAAATTCCCTGTATTCTTGAGCCACCTCCGGTGGCCCCAATTTTTGTGCCCCCATCGGGCCAGCTTTTAGGACGACTTCGTCGGCAGGACTAAAAACTACTCGGCCCATCAACTGCGGTTGATGGGCCACGTGGTGCCGCTTCGTTAAGCGGCTGCCCCCACCAGAACCGAAAGAAGGGGCTTCGCCCCTTCGCAAGCTCAGGGCGACCCGCAGATCGCCTTTCTAAACCCCACGCGTCACCCGCGGGCGACTTGCCCCGCAGGGCATCCTACGGATTTTCTAAAAAGTTATGCCCCCACCGGGATTCGAACCCGGGTCACTGGCTGACTTCTCACAATCCGAAGGATTGTGATTGAAAGGCCAGCATCCTTGGCCGGACTAGACGATAGGGGCGGATTCCCATCTACATGCCGAAAGTGTCGGTCCTTCGCGGGGGACCAACGACCGGACTAGACGATAGTGGCAACTGAAGCTTTGCCCACATTTAACATTAATAAGACTTACCAACTGCAAAATCAACCGATTTACTGCTGTTTCCGCTTGTCCTGCTTGACCAGTCTGGTGGTATAGCCGGCAATCATATTGCGGACCCGCTTGGAGGGCACCTCCAGCAGTGCGGAAACGGACTTTTTGTTATTGCCGAACTCCTCGCTGAACTTGGCGGGGTGCTTTTCAACCATCTGTTCCGCGGCCCGCTTCACCAGGCGCGGTCTGACTTTACCCATGGTTAGATGTGGCTGGACGGGGATTAAAAAGTTATGGGAGTCCGCTACCGAAAAGGAGTAGGCTACCTTTATAAATGTCCTAAACTGGGCTCTTCAGGTGATATAGTGGTTAACTTGGGACCTTTTGCACGTAAAGTCTATGACGCCATGGTTAGTTTGGGCTGCAACTCCGAGGACGCCTGTAAGAGCGCCGACCAGATAATGGAGAAAGCCAAGATGGGCAAAGGCCAAATCAACACAGGTCTCATGGAGCTCATTGACAAAGGCGTGGTCAAAAGGATAGCCAAGTCCAAGAGAGCGGGCTACTATATCGCAGAACCAATATAGGGATACTCATGGCTAATAAACTCCTTCTGGTGTTGCTGGCCCTGGCGGTTATTACCGTCCCGGTGGCCGCTGCGGACCTGACGATTTCGGTGAATCCCACCAACCTCGTTTATGATTATGGAGAATCCGCCCGGGCCTATCTCAACATCACCAATCGTGGGGCGGACACTGCTGAAGTCATGGTCAACGTCAATGGCGTGCCCACCTGGCTGAGCATTTTCCCCACAGTTACAAGCATCATTCCAGGTGAAATGAAAGCTGTGTCACTCATCCCCAGCTCCAAAACCCCGCCTGACCGCTACCTTTACCAGTTGGAAGTTTATGCCAGGGAGGAAGGAAGCTGGGTCAAGGAATGGGAAGGCAACTGGATTATAATGGTCACAGGGGAAATGCCCCCCTCTTCACTTCCAAGCACGGGCAAAAAACTAATAATCATCACTCCGTCACAGCTGACTCCCGGCACCACTTCTGAAATAAGCTTCAATCTTTTGGAAACCGCCGTGCCTGCCACTCTGGACCTGATGCTACTCAAGGACGAACTGGTCATCCAGACTGTTTCTTCAGAAGTAAGCACACCCCAAGCCAGCTTGATGTTGAGTATCCCCTCCTCTCAAGCCGCAGGCAACTACCAGTTGAGGGCGGTGCTGGTGGGCAAGGGCATACTGAACACCACCTGGGTCACCATTCCCGAGCTGGAAAAGGTCAGCAGTGACATCCGGGAGGATTCCCGATTTCTGGGCACCCGGACTTACGTTTATATGATTAATGCGGGTAATGTTGAAAAGAGTGGCCAGGTTCAACTGAGATTGCCCATTTTCAAGAGGCTGGTCTTCAACTCCGAGCCCGAACCGGACACCTCCAAGGACGACAAAGGGGTTCTGATGACTTGGGCATACACTGTGGCCCCGGGCGAAAACAAGCTGGTGGTCACTCACACCATAGATTACACCCCCTATGCCCTGTTACTGGTGCTGGTGGTGCTGGCTCTGGTGCTCATACTCCAGAAGCCCGAACCCATAAGCATCTCCAAGAGAATGGAACAGGTTTATGAACAGGAAGGTAGCACGGTTGTGAAAATTCTGATAAAAATTGTGAACAGGTCCGACAAGTCCGCAGAAGATGTAGTGGTTGAAGACCTGGTTCCCGGCATAGCCATGCCTTCCAAGTTCAATGTCATCAAGCCCAAAGCCAAAAAAATCAAAGAGGGTGTAAACCTAATTTGGAATTTGGGCCGGATGGAACCTTATGAGGAACGCCTTTTTGGCTATGAGATGGTGCTGGGCTTTGGCCTCATCGGGGACTTGAAGTTGCCGGAACCAAGAATTAAGGCGAAGTTGTAAAGGGCAGGGGCGTTCAGTCCATTCACTTCATTCACTTTTTTGCCCTGATAAATTCAAGGAGGGGTTTCAAGTCATATGATGATTTGTAAGCATGTCCCAGTTTTCTGATGCCGGGGAAGTAACGGTCAAGGAAATTCACAAACTGGGTGACGTTTGAAGGGCGTTCATTTTTCCGGGCCCGTTCAAAATCCAACAGGCGAACTCCCTGCGGAGTGTGGATGAAGTGTTTGTCTGGGCGGTGGGCCTCCTCCTTCTGGATACCCAGCCCGTCAAGCTGGTGAAGGACCTTGAGGAAAAGGGGGGCGGTCTGACGAACTTGGTCAGGGGTCATATTCCGGACAGGAGTGCCTTGTATGCGCTCCATAACCAGCAGGCGACCCAGCCGGAAATAAAAGCGGGGGGCCATGCCGGTGGACCTGAGCTGACGCAGGAAACGGGCCTCTTTGCGGGCGTTGGCTCTGAAACCGGGGTTAAGGAGTTTGAAGGCCAGGGGGCCGGCGAGGAGAACACGGGAGTGCTTGCCGTGGGGCATGGTTTTCAGAAAGGTCCCCAGCTAAAACCCTTTGTAGATGGTCGGAGGGAATTGTCCTGATGGGTTTCCGGGGAACCGGGAGGTCGGGCCGTTCACAGACCTACCAAAACTTTAAGTATGGCGGGGGGGAAATCTGACATGAGCAAGAAGTGCATCTTTTGCCAGATAGTCAAGGGCGAGACCAAGGCCTGGAAAATTTATGAGGACGACCTCTGCGTGGCCTTTCTGGATGTTTTCCCTGTGACTGAAGGTCATGTTATCATAGCCACCCGGGAGCATGTGGAGGATGTTTTCAGTCTGAAGGAAGAAAAAACTTACATGCACCTCATGAAGGTGGCCCGCAAAGTGGCTCTGGCCATGAAGCAACACCTGGGGGCGGAATTTGTCAACATCATGACTGCCTCGGGGGTCATCAAGCACGCTTTCATTCACGTGGTGCCCCGCTACGATTACGATTTGATGGAGGCTGTGCCCGACATGGAGAACAAACGGGCCGTTGATGAGGATACCATGGCCGACCTGGCCAAAAAACTCAAACTCAGCGGAACCAAAGGGGGTAAAAAAGTTGCTGAATCCCGAAGTGAAAGGCCGACTGGCTGAAACCATGGTAACCCCTGCCGAAGCCCTCAGGGCGGGTGGGGTTGAGGGGACCGTCCTAAGTATGAACGCATCATGGCACAGGACCATGGAAAATGAAAAGGAAAAAGTCAGCCTGGCCAGTTTCGCTTTTCTGGTGGTTCGGGAAGGCACACCCTTCCAGGTTGAGGTTGAATATGAGAATGGGAGCCTGAAAGCCCACCATCAGGATATGTCTGCAGAGATGGGCAACATGGCCGAAGAGGAGCAGTTCGCAAGCAAGGTCAAGCTCATCAGCGACCAGCAGGTGCTTGAACTGCTGGAGTCCAACCCCCGCGTTGAAACCACTATGAAAAAGGCCAAACATCTGAGGTTGGCCTCCCTGTCCTTCGTGATATTTGATGAGGCTTATGAAGCCCCGGTCTGGCAGGTCACCCTCAAGAACTGGCCTCTCACCAATTTTTTCAGAAGAGAAAAACCAATAACCATTGAGGCCATGGTGGAAGGAATTCGGGGCCGGGTATTGGGGGTTAGACAAGTTATATAAAGCCCGGGGGAGAATGAGTAAAGTTTTGGTGAGTTTATGGAAGCCAACATGGAAAAGCAGCTGAAGACGGGAACCACCACCCTGGGTATGATTTTCAAAGACGGAGTGGTGCTGGCCGCCGATACCCAGAGTACGGCAGGCTATATTGAGAGTCGCAACGAGAAGAAGGTTCATGCTATTACCCGTCACATCGCCCTGACCACCGCTGGTGTGGTGGGCGACATCCAGGCCGTCATCCGCCTGCTGAAGGCGGAGTCCAAGCTTTACCAGATGAACAACGGGGGCATCACCACCAACGGAGTGGTTACCCTGTTGAGTAATGTGCTTCATAGTAACCGCATGTTCCCGTATATCACCGCCCTGCTGGTGGGTGGTTATGATGAGGAACCCAAATTGATGGCAATTGACCCCTATGGTGGCGTGGGCACAGGTGAGGATTTCTTCGTCACCGGTTCCGGAGCCCCTCTTGCCATGGGTGTTCTGGAAAGTTCATACACCAAAAACATGACTGAAAAGGAAACAGTTGAATTGGCCAGAAAGGCAGTCTCCACCGCCCAGGAAAGGGACATCTACACGGGAGGTCGCCGGGTAAGCGTGGCAGTCATAGACAAGAACGGTTTCCGTGAAGTCAAATAAAGTTGATTGATAAATTCGTGAGAGGAAGTGTTAGTTTGAGTGGAACGGATATTTTGAAACAGGTTGAAGCCAGTCTGCCCTCCAAAGCGGAAGTCACAGAGAGCAGGTTTGAAGGAGCCAGTGTTGCCGTTTTCTCCAAGAACCTCAAGTTCGTGATGGAGGCTCCCGAATATCTAAGAGAGGTTGCCAAAAATATGAAGCTGAGGGTAGAGGCCCGTGCAGATAAGAGTCTATTAGTCACCCCTGAAGAGGCCCAGGAAAAAATCAGCCGTCTCATTGGAGAGGCAGGCATCACCGACATCTTTTTTGACACCCACCGTTCAAGGGTGATTGTTGAGGTGGAGAAACCTAGTCTGGTGTTGGGCCCCCGCGGAACAGGTTACGGCAAAGTCAATGAAATTAAGGAGAAAACCGGCTGGACCCCGGTTATACAAAGGAAACCTCCCCTTAAATCTGATATAATTACAACCATCCGGAAAATCCTGACCAAGAACAGTAAGGACCGGGCCGACTTCCTTCACAAAGTTGGCATGAGGATTTACGCTGAGGGTAAGGAGCCCAAGTGGATAAGGGCCAGCTTTCTGGGTGCCTCCCGCGAAGTGGGTCGCAGTGCTGTGCTGGTGCAGACCCCTGAGTCCCGGGTGCTGTTGGACTGCGGTATCAACGTGGCTGCCAGCGGGGAGGACGCCTTCCCCGTGCTGGATACCCCTGAGTTCCGAATAGACCGACTGGATGCCGTGGTGCTGAGCCACGCCCATCTGGACCACTGCGGTTTTGTACCTTTCCTTTACAAGTATGGCTTTGAAGGCCCTGTTTATTGTTCCCGTCCCACGCTCCCCCTAAGCACTTTGCTCCAGTTGGATGCCCTTGAAGTGGCCCAGCGGGAGGGCAAGACCATCCCCTACTCCTCCAAGGACATTGAGGCCGCGGTGTTGCATACCATAGCCACCCCTGAAGAGGAGGTCACCAACATCACTCCGGATGTTCGGCTCACTCTGTATAACGCGGGCCACATGCTGGGGAGCAACATAGTTCATCTCCATGTGGGGGAGGGATTTTACAATCTGGTATATACGGGGGACTTCAAGTATGGTCCCAGCCGTCTGCATGACCCGGCCCACAACCAGTTCCTCAGAGTTGAAGGGGTCATTATGGAAAGCACCTATGGTGGCAGGGACAATCTGCAGGTGTCCCGAGCTGACGCCGAGGACCAATTGCTGGATGCTGTCAAGGAAGTAGCAGGCAAAGGGGGCAAAATGCTCATCCCCGTGCTGGGAGCGGGCAGGGCCCAGGAGGTCATGCTCATCATAGAGGCCGCCGTCCGGGAGGGCCGGCTACCCGAGATGCCCATTTATGTGGATGGCATAGTCTGGGATGCCACGGCCATCTACACCACTTACCCGGAATTCCTGCACAAGAGTATCCGGCGGGCAGTGTTCAGCCACGAGGCCAACCCCCTGCTCAACCCTATTTTCCGAAGGGTGGGTGGCCAGAAGGAAAGGGAGGAGATGATGGCCAAAGATGAGAGCTGTATCATTATGGCTACTTCAGGCATGCTCACGGGCGGACCGAGTGTGTTTTATTTTTCCCATATGGCTACCAATCCAAACAACGCCGTCGCCTTTGTCAATTATCAGGCCGAAGGGACGCTGGGCCGGCGGGTGATGAGGCAACCCAAAGACATAATCCTGAGCACCCGCAACAGTGCCCGGGCCGTGATGCCCCTCAACGCCAAAATTTATAGTGTCCAGGGCTTCTCCGGCCACAGTGACCACAAACAAATCATGGCCTACCTGAACAACATGACTCCGCGACCCAACAATGTCATGGTGGTGCATGGTGAGGCTTCCAAGGCCCTTGAGCTGGCTACCAAGATACGGACGACCATGAGAATTCATGCCAAGGCCCCCTTGTTATTGGAGGCAATTAGGCTTAAGTAACGGCAGGAGGTAGATTTGTTGTGGAACTCCCCGGTTTCCAGATGCACTCTTTCCCCATGAAGCCGAATGTATTTTACGCCTTCCGGGACTTCTCCTTTAAGAGCAGGAATTTTGAGAGGCCCATAGTCATCGCGACCGAGCTACTTATTGAGGAGGCTCCCGACAAGGTACTAGTCCGGCAGGGCTCGGCCACCACCCCGGACTTTCTCATGGTCTCGCGACCCTATGACGGTTTCATGAAAGCCACTCTGAAAAGTGCCGAAAGCATAATCAGGGATGTGTTGTTCTCCATGCCGGTTGGCGACTCCATAAGCGGAGCGGGCAAGACCGTTGCCGACCTGGCTGCCATTTTCTCAGCCATGCCTCTACCTGAAGGCAATCTGGCCATGCGATTGCCGGTAATACTGACCACGGGAATGGAGTATGAAAAACAGATGGGTCACAGTTACTCCTTGGAAACTGCCATTTTTGAGCTGAAACCCCAGAAGTTCGGCTTCGTGGTAACCACGCGGGACGGCCTCAAAAAGCTGGTGAGCGACATGGAAATCAAGCTTGAGGCCGGCTTTTCGGGGCTGGATGGCAAAGACTAAAAACGGTGGTTGGCCTTTAATAGGAGCGGGGCCAGAACAATTTGGCCTGAAGCGTCAGCCCAACTGCTAAGGTGGATGGGTATGAATTCAAGCTCGGCCCGTTACGAGCGACGGGCAACACAAAGAACCTGACCCGGACCACCGAGGCTCTGCGGGGACGAAAGTGGTTCAACTCGTCAGCCTCGTGAAGCTCGACCAAAACAAGCTTGGATGCCCGTAAGGGTAGCTTGACCAAAACTGTTCGTGCTATCAACTGCGGTTGATAGCACACGTGATCGAACCCCGCGAAGCGGGGTGGCGGAGTGCGAGCTTTTAGGAAAAAGCTCGACCAAAACAAACTGTCCACGAGTGTGACGGGAGTGCTGGGGTGGCGGAGTGCGAGCTTTTAGGAAAAAGCTCGACCAAAACAAACTGTCCACGAGTGTGACGGGAGTGCTGGGGTGGCGGAGTGGTTAACGCGCTAGCCTGCTAAGCTAGTTTCCGAAAGGATGCGTGGGTTCGAATCCCACCCCCAGCGATGGTGAATTACACCATCTACTCAATAACAGCAATGGTCCTTTTCGGGGTCGCAGCCTTCCTCCGGAAAATCGGCATGAAGGAGGGCAACCAAGCGGTGATGTTCACAGTCGTTGAGGGTATTTTTCTGACCCTGACTTCGGGGCTACTCTTCCTGATTATGAAGGGTCAGCAGATGCCGGACTTCAAGATACCGGTGGTGACGGGGGTGCTGAGCGCCGTCGGGCTGGTGCTGTTTTTCACCGCCCTCAGTAGCGGGCCTCTGAGCATCGTGGCCGCCATTGTGAATTCCAACACCCTGATAGCTGTTCTGGCGGGCATCCTGGTGCTGAACGAGTCCCTGACCCTGGTCAAGGGCCTGGGCATCGGCTTCGCCATAATCGGCATTCTGTTGATGAGCCTGTAATCAGTGCCGGTTGTAGGGATGCTCCGGGAACCTGGTCCTGAACAAAAGGTCAAGCAGGACGAGGACGGCCACCTGGTGGTTGAGAGTGAACGGCCCGAGTGAATAAGCCGGGTCGCAAGCGGGTTGGCCCGAAGTGAAGCCGTCTGGGCCACCCACCAAAAAGGTTAGGTCGCCGTGGTTGGATAAAAGTGAATGAAGTTTGTCAGGGGTGAGGGGTTCTCCGTTGGGGTCCAGCGCCACCTGGTCCCCGGCGGGCGGATTTTTGGTGAAGGCCAGACTGACACTGGCCCGGCCAGCCAGCTCCCGGATGGCCCCGGTGTAGGGCTCCTTGGGCCGAAAGGGGCACCAGATGGTGACTCTGGAGGATGCTGCAGGGGTTTTGACTCTCATGAAAACAACCGCCCCGGAATATTAAAACGGCTCGTGCCGTCACGAGCCGCCTGCGGGCGGCGAGTGATGGCACCGGTGTCCACGGACATCCGTGGGGGGCACCAGATGGTGACTCTGCTCATGGCGGCCACCTCTTTGATTTTCATTCGCCAAGGAGGAGATTCGAACTCCTGATCCGTAAGGAACTGGTTTTCAAGACCAGCGCGTTAACCACTCCGCCACCTTGGCCTGTAGACCGTCTTCGTCTGCGGACTTGACGGCCTGCTTTAACCTCGCTTGAGTATTCCTGTTTTGGTCTATAAAAAACTCTGGATTTCGCCAATATTATAAATTGGCAGCCGGAAACGGGGCATGAAACGCATATTCCTGGTTCTCGGCTTTGCCGCCGTGTGGTTTTTTGCAGGATTTTTAATCAACCTGCCCCATGGAGAGACCATGGCCAACAGACATGCAGTCATTGAGACCAACTACGGCACCATGGAAATTGAATTGTTTGAGGACAAGGCCCCGATAACTACCGCAAATTTCATCAAATTGGCGGAAGAGGGCTTCTACGACGGGCTGATTTTCCATCGGGTGATTGAAGGTTTCATGATTCAGGGTGGCTGTCCCGAGGGAACCGGAAGAGGTGGTCCCGGCTACACCATCCAAGATGAATTCCATCCCGACCTCAAACATGACAAGGCGGGCATTCTGTCCATGGCTAATGCAGGACCGAACACGGGCGGGAGCCAGTTCTTCATCACCCTTGTTCCAACTCCCTGGCTTGACGGCAAGCACTCCGTTTTCGGACGGGTGATTGAGGGCGGGGACGTGCTACAGACCATTGGCCGGGTTGAGACAGCTCCCGGCGACAGGCCGGTTGAGGACGTGGTCATGACTAGGGTGACCATCAAAAAGGTGTAATCGCCGGTCGATAGGCAGAAGTAGCGGTTTCAGCTTCTGCTGAGCTGTTCC
Organism: archaeon; assembly: GCA_011049195.1. Taxonomy (GTDB): domain Archaea; phylum SpSt-1190; class SpSt-1190; order SpSt-1190; family SpSt-1190; genus SpSt-1190. The sequence goes on along the minus strand of DSCG01000049.1, from coordinate 1,150 downwards.
TTCATTTTCTCAATGTCGTCCATGATGGCCTCAAGTTCGTCTTCGTGGTCAACCTCATCCTGCATGATTTTGCGAATCATGTTGAAAGTGATGCTGTCCTTACCTTGCACCATGTCGAGAATTTTGCGGTAGGTCCTGATAGCACACTGCTCCCCTTTAATGTTCTGCTCCAGCAGGACGATAGTGGAGGGGTCGCTCGGCGTCTCATAGCCACAGTTGGTCAGGGCAATCCATTTAGTGGGGTCAATAACAGGAGTGCCCCCCAGCTGAACAATTCTGTCCGCCAGCATATCGGCATGTTCCTTTTCCTCCTTGGCGTGCTCCTCAAGCTCCTCAACCACGGAGGTTCTCATGACACCAACGGCAATCTTTGAACCCACCCAGTATTGGTAGTAGGCCAGCCATTCATCTGCCAGAGCCTTGTTGAGTTCGTTGATAAGCAGTTTTACGTCCATTCCAATCAGTTTAATTCCTTCGGTTCCCATATCATAATAATTTAACACTGTTTAAAGATTTTTGGGTTTAAACCATTTGAAGACCCAAAAACCCTAGGCAGGCTCTGATGCCGGGCAGGTTACTATCAGGTGGGCCCAATCAGAAAATACCCTTCCACAACAACCAAGCTCCCGCGACGAAGAGAGCAAGGGCCGAAAACTCCTGCTTTTTCCTGAGCCTTTGGGCTTGCTGATGGATGAACTCCGGAAAAGCGATTTTCATAATGCCCTTGATGAGGGTGACCCAGCCGAGGAGGGTGATGACCAGCCTCCAGTCAAGGGCCCAGATATTGTGCAGGGCCACGGTGACCAGGCCGAACATAAAAGATATGTAGCCCGTAGAGACGCTGAAGTTTTCGTCATCGGTCCTTTCTATGGGCCTACCCAGGAATTTGGCCACTATAAACAGCAGGCCAAAAATAAAGAAGAAGCCTCCCCAGATTCTCGCGAAAGCGATAGAAACATCCAATACCATGCGATCCACTGACGGGCAAGCATATCTTTTTTTAGGTTCGGAGGCCCAAACAGTAACCTTAAAACCCTAAAAACGCCTATGAGTGCTATAACAGCTTGTGCCCCAGTAGCTCAGCTGGTCAGAGCGGTAGCCTTGTAAGCTACAGGTCCCGAGTTCAAACCTCGGTTGGGGCTGGAGCTTT
>DSCG01000022.1 GCA_011049195.1 archaeon | reverse complement strand
TCACAGGCCCATGGCATCTATGATTTTCCGGGGTTCCAGGGGCTCCAGATCCCCATAAGCCTGGCCTGCCGCCAGAAAATAAACGGGCTTGCCCGTGACGGCCGACACCGAAATCAGGGCCCCTCCCCGCTCATCCACATCAAATTTGGTGAGCACCACGCCGTCAATGAGCGGGTCAAACGCCCGGGCCTGTTCCACGGCATCATTACCCGTGGTGGCGTCTATGGTGAGCAGGGAGAGATGGGGCTTCACCACCCGCTTGACCTTTTCCAGCTCCCGCATCAGGCCGGCATCCACGTGGAGGCGACCCGAGGTGTCTATGAGCACTACATCAACTTTTTTGGCCTCGGCATGTCTGACGGCATCAAAGGCGACGGCCGCAGGGTCGGAACCATACTGATGTTCAATCATGCGGACCCCCAGGCGGTTGCAGTGCTCCCGCAACTGCTCAATGGCAGCGGCCCTAAAGGTATCCGCAGCCGCCACCACCACGGACTTCTTACGGTCCAGAAAGTAGCGGGCCAGCTTGGCTACTGTAGTAGTCTTTCCAGTGCCGTTGATGCCTGCTATCAGAATGACGTAGGGCCTGGCCGGTAGCCGGGCTGGTATCTCCGCGGGCTTGAGCAGGGCCAGCAAATCCTTCCGCAGTCGGGCCTTGGCCTCCCGGGGCTTGACCTCCCGGACCCCTGCCAGCAGGATGTCCACAACCTCAAAGGCCACCCCACACTCAAGCAGGCCGGTCTCCAGGTCCTCCAGAAGTTTCTGCTGATTCACGAACAGACCGGTGCCACGGGGCTTGGCCAGCTGTTCCGGCCGGGCAACCTCGGACTTGGAAACTCTGGCGGGTTGCCCTTCCTCTGCTTTTGCCGGGCGACCGGGTTTGGGGGATGTTCTGCCTTTCGCAACCGGTTTGTTGGCGGGTTTGTGTTTTCCTGCTTCCGGCTGGATTTTTTTAGCCTCCGGTGTAACGGGAGACTCCTCGGCCCCCCCAAAAATCCGCTGAATTTTTTTACGCAGGAAGCCCAGCATCTCTCATCCCCATAAGCACCTGATTGAGCTCCTGAGTGAGTTTTTCAGCCTCGGAGTTGAGCAGGGTGATGTTCTGGATGATGAGCTCCTCATGGCGGGCCACCTGCTCCAGCTGGCGATCAACCATGGGCAAGGCATCATTGATGGTTTTTTCCACGAAAATACCCGCCCCGACATTAACGATGACTTTTCGGACGTCCTGCATCTGGCCTTTGGCATAAACTGAAGCTCCAAGAGGGACAAGCACATCATCACCCTGACGAACCCCTTCAATATTCTGAAGACCCACTCTCAGAATGGACAGCTCTTCCACTGTCTTCTCCATTTCCATCAACTGCATCTGGAGAGCCTTAATCTGCTGGTTAAGATAATCAACCTGAGCTGCTTTCAGCTGTATATCCTGCTCCATAATCTCACCAGGGGGTTCAGGAGGAGGGCTTTAAAAATTAACCGGCAGGTGTTCCACAAAGTCCAGCGCATCTCCGTTATCACCACTGACCAGCATGTCCGCCACCCGACCGGCAGTCTGTTCAGGGGTGAGGCGGGTGGTATCCACTTCAAGCACCCGTTTGCCCGTTTCCCTGGCCTCGTCAGCAATCACGTTCAGACCTTCAGCCTCGGCATTCTCTATAATTTTGGCCCTTTTCCAGCCTTTTCCAACCAGACGGGTCACCAGCTCTGCGGGCTCGCAACGCAACACCACAATTTCATCCACTCGGAAGAGATGGGACAGGTGGCCATCCACTACGGCATCTTTTGGGAAGCTGACCTTTTGCCGGGCCTCTTCCAGATCCACCTCCCAGCTTTCGGCATCATCGTCAAACTCGCCGGGGTAATCCCTGAGGAGTAGCTGGTTCAGGTCCACCAAAGGGTAGCCCAACCGGCGGGATAGTAGAGTAGCCATTGAGGTCTTGCCCGTGCCGGGTGTGCCTGTCACTGCAATTATCATGTCAAGCCTAACAGAAAAGCATTTTATAGGTTACACATAGAAGTGCCATGGACCACCTGAAGCGGTGTAATGGCTGTGGAACATACACCTTAAAATCAGAATGTCCTGCCTGCGGGACAGCAACCTGCAGTCCCCGGCCTGCCCGCTTCTCGCCGGATGACAAATACTGGAAGCAACGACTTAAAGCCAAGGGAGTGAAATTAACATGTTAATCTGGAAAAAACTGGAGAGGCCTGTCCTCTACAACGCGGTGGTCATTGAGGGCCTGCCCGGCATCGGGAATGTGGGCAAGATGGTGGTGGAATATCTGATTGAAAAGTTGAAAGCCAAGAAGTTCGCCGAGCTTTACAGCGACCACTTTCCCTACCATGTTTTCATCAACGAGGACAGCACAGTTGACCTGCCCCGCAACGAGTTCTACTATTACAAAGGGGGTAAACAGGACCTGGTCTTTCTAACCGGGGACTTTCAGAGCATGACCCCTCAGGGCCATTATGAAATTGCCCAGAATGAACTTGATTTCATCAGGGAGATGAACATAAATCGGATGATCACACTGGGTGGTTTCGGAGTGGAGGGCATGCCGGCCAAGCCCAAGGTGCTGGGGGCCGCCACCACCAAAGAGCTGGTGGAGGAATTCAAAGAGGCAGGGGTCATTTTTGAAGACGGTGAGAGAGTAGGCATGGTGGTCGGAGCCAGCGGAGTGCTTTTGGGCATGGGCAAATTGTGTGGGGTGGAAGGTGTGTGTCTGATGGGGGAAACCCTGGCCAGGCCCATGTTCACTGACGCCCGGGCAGCCCAGGCCGTGTTGGAAATACTGACCAAAAAATTCAACCTCACCGTGGATATGGAAGACATTAAGATCAAAGCCAAGGAGCTGGACCGGGCTATAGCCAAAGCCAAGGAGCTGGAAGCCCAGATGCTCACCAAGCTTAAAAAGCCAGGCGAGGAGTTGACCTACATTGGTTGAACACAAATCAAACTCTGATGAGACCGCAGGTGAAGGTTTTGAATTCAGGGCCAGAATGCCCAAACCGGGCGAACTTTTCGGAGTGGTGGAGCAACGTCTGGGCTGTAGCAAGATGTATGTGAGATGCCAGGACCAGAAAATCCGCATAGGTCGCATTCCCGGCAGATTTGCCCGTCGCCTTTGGGTACGGGAAGGGGACCTGGTTATCCTTCAGCCCTGGTCGGTGGAGGGGCATAAGAAAGGGGATGTGGTTTATCGTTACACTCCCGCCCAACGGGACTGGCTGGTTCAGAAAAACAAACTGCCAGAGGGGCTGTTATGATTGTTGGAGTGACCGGACCTCTTGGGGCAGGCAAAACCACAGTCTGCGAAATGCTGGCCAGAAGGGGTTTCACCCGTGTATCCTGCAGTGACCTGCTCAGGGAGCTGGCAACCCAGAGAGGCTGGGAACATACCCGGGACAATCTCCGAAAACTCGGGGACGAACTTCGTGCCCAGGGTGGGCCGGCGGCCGTGGCCGAAAAAGTGCTGGAAAAAATCTCAGACACCAAGGCATCTGGGAAATGGTGCATTGACTCTATCAGACATCCCAAAGAAGTGGCGGCCGTCCAGAAGAAAGGGGGAGTGGTCATCGCGGTGGTCGCATCAGATCTCAACCGGTTTGACAGGGTGGTGACCCGGAAGAGGGAAGTCGCCGAAGCCAATATGGATTTTGATGACTTTACCAAAAGTGACATTCACGATAGAGGTATGGGAATTGATGAGGCTGTTGATGCGGCGGATTTTGTAATTGTGAATGATGTAAGGTTGAAAGTTTTGGAAGAGAACCTTGATGAAATTCTCCAGACTTTATGAATTCACTTTTTCTTTTCACGTGTAAATTCAAAAACTTCGGTTTTTCCCAAACGCTTTTGGATCGTAGCAAGGTCGGCGTCCATTAATTTTTCCGCTTCCTTATAATCCGTCCCGATTTTTCTGATGCCATATCGTGAGGACCCCAGATAGCTCACCTCAGGAATGCCTTCAAGCACACTCTTCACTTTTTCAATTCCTCTTCCATCCCGGCTCTCTAATTTTATAACGCCGGCAACCTCAACCTGGGGCAGAACGATGGTTTTTTCCACCAGACTCCACAAGAGGTCCTCCAGCCAGACCGGGAATTTGGCACCTTTAAAGGCCTTGCGACCTTCTTTTTTCATATCTTCCAGAGCGAAGTAAAGTTCGCCGAATTTTTGTTCCAACGGCAATAGGCTCTGATAAACCTGCTCCGGGGTTTTTCCGGTTTGTTTGACCAGCAGGTCTATCATGTTATCAACTTTTTTGGCACGCCTCACTTGGTCCCATTTGGCCCGCATGTCATATTCACTCATACGACGGACACTCAACTGAATGAACTTTTCCTGGGTTTTCACCTGGAAAACCTTGGCCACCAACTGCTGTCCCGTCTGGAGATGGCTCTTGATATTTTTAACCCATGTTTTGGAAATTTCACTGACGTGCAAAATGCCTTCAAGACCTTCATACTCATCCAGATTAGCAAATGCGGCGTGGGGGGCTATACGGGTAATAGTGATTAAAACCACATCCCCTTCTTCAGGAAACCCTTTTTTTTTGAACTTCACAGACACTTCAAAAGGCCTCTGGGGCTTTTAAAAACCTGTTCATTCCATGACCTGAACCACTTTGGTCTGCACTTTGCCTTTGCCACCGTGGGGTTCCATTAAAATTTTGCCACACACCAGACACATCACCTGACTGGCGGGTTTGTTGAAAACTGTCTGTTCATTCTTGCACTGGGAGCACTTCACCTTTATGAAACGGGATGTTGGGTTCTTGAGCATTTATTCACCTTTTAAGTTCAAATTTCTTGGCCCGGGTGGTCCGGGTTTTCACATGTTTCTTGCCACATTCCTTGCACTCCAGACGGATATCTACTTTCTTGGTCTGTTTGACTGCATCTGCACTGGGTCTTGGAAAACCCCTGTAACCTTTGACGATCTTCAGGTAACGTCTCTGGCCTGCTTTAAGAGTGCCTCTCTCTTTGCGTTTGACCACAGACACCTTCTGGAGGGAGTGAGTCTTGCAAAAAGGACACACCGTCTTGATTTCCTTGGGCATTTTCACATGCTTCACCTGCACTGGCTTGGTTTCGCCTCTCCTTTTAACTTTTACCCTCGAAAGCGGAGACTATTTCAGCTTTACCCTTGTCCACCAGTAATTTTACATATCGCAGGGGCAATTCGGCCAGCTGGCCCGGTTCATAAGGACCATAAAGGTTCAGGTCAGTGCCCAGAAAAGAGGCCACATTTTCCAGTATGCGAACCTGTTGAGTTTCCGGCTCAGGAGCGGGGGGCTCTTCCTTTTCTTCAGCCTTCTCACCGGCCAACACCCCCGCCAGCATGGTGTTCCGGCCCTCTTTAAGCTGTTCCAGTATCACTTTATACATATCCCGCTCTTCAGGGGTTAAATCCCTCAAGTCCTTGCGGTCCTTGGTAGCCACTTCGGACCATGCCATCAGAAGCAGTTTCTTTTCACGGAGGGTATATAATTCCGAGATAACCCTGCCGGCATTACGGACCTCCCTTTCAAACTGGCCCAGCACCTTGTCCGTGAAGCGGGAGGTCTGCTGACGGAGCTCCTCATATTTCTGCATCTTGCCCAGAAAGTAGTCTGCCACTTCCTTCCAGAAAGTGGGGGCGAGGGCCACCAGTTTGGGACTTGCCCTTTCCTTGCGATGCACTTCGCGGAGTTCCTCAAAACTGACCACCTCTAGGGTGGGCAAGGAGGTTTAAAAATTGCTACCCCTGATTCGGGGTTTTTCCTGTAGAACCTTCATCATCTGCAGAACTTTCCGGAGCGGGGGATGGCTTTTTTGAACGGGAGCTTTGTCGTCTTTCCTCCTCCTTTCTGGCGAACATGTAGCGACGGTGTTTCTTGAGAGCATAAGTGATGGGGTTACTCACAGTCCTGCACAAATCATCCGGCTGGCAAATCCCCAGCTCCGGGTAATACTCCTTGCGGTCGCAGTTTGGAGGTGGCAGATTTTCCCGCTGGGCCCGGGACCACTTGATATGACTCTCAATATACGCCGGCCGGAGGGGTTCAGGGTTTTTCAGGTTCCATTCCAGCAACAGTTGTTCTATGGAGGCCCAGTCCCAGCCAGCACTGCTTAAAAAGTTCCGAAGAATAAACTCCGACCGTTTCTTACCGTCTTTCATACCTTTGAGGATGAGCTGGATGCAGGGCGGAAAGAACTGGGGTTCAATCCTACCCTTAACCTCCATCCGGGGAGCCTCAGTTCTGCGTGTGGCTTGCTTTTTGGCTAGAAAACTGGTAGCAATTTCGGCCAGCTCCATGGCCTCCCCGGGGCGGGCCCTGAGCTCAAAAGGCACAACTTTGACCTGTTCAGGCCGGGCGGTCTCCAGGTCAAACCAGGGGTCCTTTACGGGAATGGACACCAAACCCGCTTTTTCATTCAAAGAATATGGCATGCGGATGAGGTGGCGGGGAGCGATGGCAATACTGTCTATTTTCACCCCGTCCTTCACTTCCTTGGACATTTCGTCCGCCACGAAATCTTCAAGGTAGGCCCCGATGGCCCGGGGAACCTCGGGAAATGACGAACGAAGTGAGTCATGGAAAGCCTGCCAGGGTAGAAAGATGTGAAAGCCCGACCTCCCTGAAAACTTGGTGAAGATGCTGGTCACCCCATGAGCTTTCAAAGCCTCCAACAGAATGTCCGCGGCTTCACGACCGTGGTCCAGAGTATCGCAGTCCAAATCTATGAGGAAGTCCCAGCCCTTCCGCGAAACTTTGGGCTGGTCCAGGGTCATGGGATTGTCCCATAACTCCACACTACAGTGGAAGCTTTTCATACCCTGCTTGACCATCTCCACGACGTCACCGGGATACATAAGGGTGCCCGGCCTCCGGCCATACCCCCCGTCGGCGAACCTGCCGGTCACTTCCCGGTTTCGGGCAAAATCCACCAGGGCGGTGGCCACGTCGTCGCGGGAGTAATAAGTCAGGAGGGCCGAGTCTTCCACAGAAAGGAAAGGGGGAAGGATTTAAGAGCCTTCGCTGGCAGTAGTGGCACGCTTCACCTCTCAAATTTGAAACATCTGGCATACAGAGCACTGCGGACCGGGTATTCCTGTTGGACGATTTGCTCAAAGAAATCAAGCTGGAAGTCCTATAAATCTTAAATACGTTCCCGGCATAAGAGCTACATAGTCTAATGAGAGGGTGGGAGGGGACATACCCACATATCCCTGCCCTCAATACTTTTTTAGTCTGCATAAAGCTTTTAACTCTCCCGCGGGAAGTCCGGGGTGGCCAAACAGAAAATCAGCCTGCCCTCCTCCATGGGAGGCATTATGAGATATGATGAAGAGGTTGGGGGCATCAAACTGGCCCCAGGCCAAGTAATAATTCTCACCTTGGTGGTGTGTGGTATCATTCTGCTACTCCAACTGCTGAAGTGAAAATCACAAATACTTCGGCAGACAAATTTAAAGTGGAACTCACTTCCATCGGCAGGGTCAGGTCTTCAACCACCCGGCCTGCAGACCTTCACACCGCCTGCCAGCAGGGTCTGACCTTTTCCGGCCGGGCAACCATAGTGTTGAAGGCGGGATTAGCAGGTGGCTTAAAAGGGCTTGAAGACTTCTCGCACATCTGGGTCATTTATTCACTGCATCGGGCGGACAGAACCGAACTGGTTACCCACCCCGGTCCGGCATCCATCCGAAACCTGCCACAGGTCGGGGTGTTCGCCTCACGGAGCCAGTATAGGCCCAGCCATCTGGCCTTGCGTCTGTGTCAGCTCGAAAAAGTGGAGACCAATAAAATTTATGTCAGCGGATTGGATGCCATAGACGGCACCCCCGTTCTGGACATAAAACCCTACGTGTCCGGATTTGATAGACCGAAGCAGTTCAGGACGGCCCCCTGGTATGAATGGCTTCCTCAAGACAAAAGTTGATTAAGCCCCTGGTGGTTTAGGGTTATGGCCCTGCTTGGCCTGCTCTCGGCCTTTGGAGGAACCATATTCGGTTTGTTGCTGGGGGCGTTGCCCGGAGTCCATCCAAACCTCCTGGCCCTGTTACCCCTCCCCAACCAGGCTCTGTTCTCTCTGGTGCTGGCTGCCCTTTTCTCCTCAATCCTGCCCGCCCTGCTCATGGCCCCCTCGGCTGACCTGGCGGCAGTCCTTCTACCCGGGCAGGCCATGGTCCACCAGGGTAAAATGGGTGATGCAGTAGCAGAGTTTGCCGGGGGTGCCTTGCTTGGAGTGGCCCTGTTCATTATTCTGCTCCCGCTATACCCTTATCTGCTGAACCTGCCCCAGATTTTCTCCCGTTGCTTCTGGTTACCTTTGATAATCTTCGCAACCATCCCCGTTCTGAGAAGCGGTCACAAAAAATGGGCCCTGATTTTCTTCCTGCTTTCCGGTTTTTACGGCGGGCTAATTCTCAAACTACCTTATACTTCTGAGCAGATACTCATGGCCCACTTCGGGGGTATGTTCGGTCTGGCCGGCCTGTTGCGGGCGGGCCGTATGGTTGGGCAACAGGTTAAACCACCTCACCCCCGCTTTAATCTTGCATCCTCACTGGTGGGCACTCTGGGCGGCCTGCTCATCTCCCTGTTCCCCGCCATCTCCCCCGCCCAGGCCTCGGCCATTACTTTCTCCCTGTTGGGCAAACCCGAAAACCAACTGGCCGCCGCAGGGGCCACCGCCACTTCGGCCTTTCTTTTCTGTTTCCTTTCCCTCAAACATCTGGCAAAGGCCAGAAGTGCCGCAGTCCAGAGGTTGGGGGTGCTTCAGCTGGACCTGCTGTTGCCCGTAGCCCTGCTGGCCTGGCTGGTCCTCCTCAAACTTGCCCCTCTGCTGGCCCGCCAACTGGGTCGCCATGACCTCCGCACGCCTATGGCCCTGCTACTCCTTGCCGTCACTCTGGTAGTAGCCCGGGAGGCCAGTTGGTTAGTCCTTCCCTCTTTCCTGCTTGGAACCTGGTGCTCCAACAGGAAGGTGGAAAAAGTCAATCTCATGGGCTCCCTCATGGTGCCCACCATCTTTTGGTATCTCCTTGGCGGTCATTAACAAGACCTAAATAGAGGGAGTGTATAAAGCAGGTATGGAATTACAATATCTCGGTCACTCCGGTTTTTACATCCAGCACGAAGGCCTCAACATCCTCATTGACCCCTACCTCAGTCAGGATGACAAGAGGGAGGACGAACCGGCGGTGGACCCCCGCACTCTGACCCCCAACTTCATCCTGCTCACCCACGAACACTTTGACCATTGCGATGTTGCCGTTGTGAATATGCTGTCCAAGCGACACTCAGCCAAGGTGCTGGGCCCGCCCCAGGTGGACCGGGTGCTGGGCCAGAAAGTCATCAAGGTGCGACCGGGTAACGAACTGAAGTATGACAAGTTCATGTTGCGTATAATCCCCGCCTTTCATCACCAGTCGGAGTTTCCGGTGGGCTATCTGATGGACTTCAACGGCTTCCGCATCTATCACGCAGGGGACACCTATTATGACGACAAACTGGCTCATGTGAATACTGACGTGGCCCTGTTGCCCATCGGGGGCACCTACACTATGAATGTTGAGGAGGCCGCCCAGCTGGCCAACCGGATTGCGGCCAGAATGACCGTTCCCATGCACTACAACACTTTTGGGAATATCAAGGCGGACCCCCAGGCGTTCTGCAAACTAGTCAAAGAAGGCAAGTGTGCAGTCATGCAACCCGGAGAGGTGATGAAGATTGAAAGGTAAATTCAGCATGGATGACATCGCGAACATAACCCCGGGAACCGCCGTGGTTTTCATCGGTCTGGTTTTCGCAGTCTGGGCCTACTTAACGCAGGACCTGAAACCCCTGCTAATCCTCGCCCTCGGTGTGGGCGGGTTCTTCATAATCTACACCATCCAATACATTTTAGGGAAAGGTAATCAGTAAAGCCAGCAGGGCCAGGGCAAACGAAGGTGTCAGGGGAACCCCGAGTTTGACGCTGGCCTCGCACGTCCTGCCGGACTGTCCCGCCAGCATGGCGTCATAACGGGTGACAGGCTGGCTCTTACGCAATATGGCAAACCCCAGGTCCACATCCTCCATCAGCCAGTCATCCTCCTCCAGCTCCCTGATAGGCTTCTGGCCCTGGAGCAGGGCTTCCACTTTTCGGAAGGTTGCCAAAAAGAACAGACCCAACATGGCCAGTAGCATCAGAGGCACCCATATTGCGGGGGCCATCCAGAAGAGAAGGGCTTCAGTCAGCAACAGAATGACCACCGGCTTCCAGTAGCCACGGGCCACCAGCACCCACATATAACTCAACAAGGACCAGGCCCCTACGGCCAGCACCAGGTAGAAAGTGTAACGGGAACCAAAGTTGGGGAAGGATGGAGCCAAACAGGCGAAGATGCCAGCAAGTAGCCACATGTCACCACTTGCCCAGTGCCTCAGGCGGTAAAGGCCAAAGCCTATCGCAAAGGCCAGAGCCGAAGTCCACAAACTGGTGAAAAGCGCCGAGAAGTTTCCGGTCAGCAGACCATAAAGGGCCCACCCTGCATAACCCACCGGAAAAAGACTCATCACCATTTTTTCAGGCAGGTAAGTGGAAAGCAGGTCCATCACCGAAGAATAAAAAACCACGAAAAAGCCGTAAAACACCAGGCAGAGAGCAACCAGAATTACCATAAGTTACGCCTGGCAGTTTCAATATCTACCTTGCGTATAGTCTTACGCTTGGCCTTGATGGCGGCCTCCCGGGCCTCCTCAATCACCAGGAAACCTAATTCCTCTATAATTTCGGCGAGGGCCTCCGAGGCATCTCCGGATACCCTGACCCCCGTCCGTTTAAGCATGTTCCTGAAAGGGGCGACTGGCAGAACCTCCGTCATAAAACTGCCAGTCCGGAGTTTATTTAAGGCTTTTGAAGCTTGATTTAGGTGGAAGTGGAACTGGACACAGGAAGGACGGCCTCTCAGAATGCCGGAGATTTGTTTGAACGGGCCAAAAAACTGGAGGAGAAAGCCATCAACGCCGAAGATGCCCTGAAAGAGTTGGAGGCCCGCATAGCCCGGATGAGGCAAAAGACCGAAGCCGGTGAAGCCGGGACCACCCCCCTGCAAGGCCTCCGCGAAGGTCGGGCGCGTGGTGAAGGCCCGTGGTTTGAGAAATTCAGATGGTTTTACTCCCGGACGGGGCGACTTGTGGTTGGTGGCCGGGATGCCACCACCAACGACATCCTCATGAAAAAGTATGCGACAGAAAAAGAGTTGGTATTTCACGCGGATATTGTGGGGGCCCCTTTCTTTGTCATAAAAGCTTTGGGGGCTGACGGCAAGCCCACCCATCCGGAAGCCGACCCGGAAAGTATTGAAGATGCTGCCATCGCTGCAGCCGTCTTTTCCCGGGCATGGAAACTGGGTTATGGTTCATTATCCGTCTATTACGCCCCCCGTTCACAATTCACCAAGGAGGCCCCATCAGGGGAGTATGTGAAAAAGGGGGCCTTCATGGTATACGGCAAAAAAGAGTGGG
>DSCG01000037.1 GCA_011049195.1 archaeon | reverse complement strand
GCTAACGCCCCACCAGATGCTTAAAGGGACTTCAATCTATATTGAACCAGCTCCTTGAAGACCTGCGACCCGCGCACCAACCACCAGATGCTTAAAGGGACTTCAATCTATATTGAAGACAACCGCATAATTGAATTCAGAAAGCAGGAGGCCGATCACATAATTGACGCCTCTGGCCACCTGGTGATGCCCGGCCTGGTCAATATGCACACCCACGTGCCCATGACTTTCCTGAGAGGGGTTGCGGAGGACCGCCCCCTTCAAGACTGGCTGTCTCAGGTGGTGTGGCCCAGAGAGGCCAAGTCATTCACAATCTATTGTATGCCGCCAAAGGAAGTGATGTGGCATACACTGTCGTAAACGGGGAAGTGGTAGCTAAACAGGGCCGGTGTTTGCAGGTGGATATCAGTGAGGTTTTCACCCGTCTGATCAAAGAGATGGAAAAACGTGGAGTCCTTTAGTGATTGCCCGGCGTATTGCCAGGGTTCCCGGCAGAAAACCCCAAAACGCCAGCAGAGCCAGTCCAGGGTTACCCGTTATTATGTCAAAAATCTCAAAACACAGGAAGATTGTGGCATAAACCGCTAAAACCTTCCATTGAGCCTGAAAACTAAGTTTCCATGTGGATTTCCAGAGATGGCGGTGGCGGTATGTGAAAATCCACGGAAACGGCAACAGCCTCATCAGCAGGAATGAAGGGAATATCACCAGAAACATGGCGGGAGCCCAGAAAATAGACAGAAGGGAAATTCCTGCAAACAGAGCTATGATGACAGTCAATGCCAGACTGGAAAACATCATGAAGGTCAGATAATCCTTGAGAAGTCTGGCAGGAGAACTCCTGAAATCCATGGATATTTGAGCTGACACATAAAGGAAGGTTAACAGGAAAAAGGGGTAAAAAATTTCGTGAACGCCTATGTAAAGACCTGCGTAGAGCACAGCAAACCCAAAAGTGAATGGAAGCATGCGGTCAAATGAAAACTCCACATAATCACGCAAATTCATCTTCTCCCCCCCATCATACCGGACATGTTCATGGCCTTGAGTTTTTTCATGTCCATACCTCTCATACCTTTAGGCAGTTTGCCTTTCTTAAGTTTGCCCATCATCTGCTTCATGGTCATGAATTCCTTAATGAGGGCTTTTACCTCCCGCGCCTCACACCCACTACCGCGGGCTATGCGTTCAATCCGGGATTGTGAAAGAATATCCGGATGTTGACGCTCTCTGGCGGTCATGCTGTCTATAATGACTTTGTATTTTTTCAGCTTGGTTTTAAGGTCACCTACGGTCTTCGGGTCCAGGTCAGTCAGGCCCATCATTTGCAACACTTTTTCAACCGGGCCCAGCTTGGACAGGCCCTCCAGTTGTTTGTAGAAAGTCAGCATGTTCAGGTCTGATAGGTCGTCCATAGAAAGCTGGAGCTCCGCATCCTGAACCTGTTCCATCAGACCCTTAAGGTCACCCCATCCCAACAGGCGGGAAACAAAGCTTTTGGGCTCAAATACTTCAAGGTCCTGAAGACGTTCCCCCGACCCCACAAACTTGACAGGAACCCCCGCTTTGGCGCATGCCGACAGGGCACCCCCCCCTTTAGCTGACCCGTCCATGCGGGTGATAATAACTCCCGTAAGTAGTTCCTTCATGGCTTCTGCCTGGGAACCTGCAACGTGACCCATCTCAGCAGGCACCACCAGAAGCACCTCCGAGGGTCTGACCTTTTCAATCACCCGGCGGAGGGTATTCATCATGGTTTCATCCAGAACATCCCGTCCGGCGGTATCCACAATCATGGAACCTTCAGTCAGCTCACGGGTAACAGACAATCCCAACGGGGCAACTGCCTGTTTGAGCTGGTCAAATGCCGCGGGCCTGTCCCGGTCCAGACAGACCATGTCCATAGCCACTCCTTTTCTTTTGAACCAGTTACCCAGCTTGGCTGCGGTGGTGGTCTTGCCCGACCCGAAAACCCCTGCCAGCACTACTTTAACCGGTTTTTCAAGGCTGATGTTGGAGGCCTCCGTCCCCTTACCCAACACCTCCACCAGTTCATCATAAACCACTCTCAGCACATGTTCTTTGAGAGTCATGCCCGGCAGGGGTTTTCCCCCATGTAAAACTCTGTTCCGGATGGTCCTGCTCATGTCCGCAACCGTCCGGACATCAACATCACTGGAGATAAGCACCCTCTGCAGTTCTTTGATGAGCAGGTCAATCTCTTTTTCGCTTATAGCGGTCTTGGAAACAAATGAACGAAAAGCATCCCGGAGCCGTTTGCCGATATCCCCTATCACACCATCCCCCCGTCGCGGGCCTTAAAATGCTTACCTAAAAAAGACAAAGGCTCCCACAAAGGCCAGCAACACACCCACCACCAGCAGGGTCCGGAAACGATAGGGTTGGACCTGGGAGGCCATGTCCATGTAGGCTTCAATTTTATTCAGGCGGGTTAGTTGGGCATGTATGTCCCGGAGGGCAACCACAGCTTCATCATATCTCCCTTGACTCATCAGGGCCATCGCGGCATCCTGTTGCTGGGCCAAAAGAGTACGGTCACTTGCACTAAGAAGAGCCAGACCTTCCTCCAACTGCTGAACCAGTATCTGGGCTTCATAGGGAGCTGGGAAAGTCACCGTGACCTTGAAGTTAGCTTCCTTGTATTTGTGCGGGTAGTCCTGGGGATACGCTTTCACTTTAACCTCATGCGTTCCCGAAACCGCAGTCTGGAAATTCACAAAAATCGCTGCCGTTTTTTCGGCAGGTAAAGCACGTTCATAAGTTTTGACA
The DNA here is from genome assembly GCA_011049195.1 of archaeon. Lineage (GTDB taxonomy): Archaea > SpSt-1190 > SpSt-1190 > SpSt-1190 > SpSt-1190 > SpSt-1190. Next base: position 9,437 of record DSCG01000037.1, on the reverse strand, counting down.
GTCAGGTTAGTGTCAAATTCAAAAATATAGTTTCCGGAATGGTTGGCAGTGGTCAGGTTGAAGGTAAAGGTCGGGGTCTGCTGAGGCAATATCTGATAGGCCTGATCCTCAACTAACAGGATAGGGGTAACCTCTTTGCCGATCACCAGTATAGAGATACACTTGGGTTTTTTGGTGAGCAGGCGGACAGACCTGACGCAGAACTCATACTCCCCTGCTTTGGTGGCTGAAACCGTAACATCAACGGAATCGCGGGGGTCCAGCTCCACATCAGCATGACTGGCCCTCAAATCGGAGTTGATGAGGTAAGCGTCACCAACCGTGCCCACATTCCAGATGGTGACCATACCCTGAACTTCCCGGTCAACCAGGTCCAGCTCAAGTACCAGAGGGCTGACGTCAAATTCGTAAGTCTCCTCATCAGTCTGAACAACTCGGAGGTTGGCTGAAGCTATCACCTGGGTTTCCCCCTGTTCAAGTCGGGTAAGCTGGAAAGTCACTGTAGCCTGGCGACCGGCGACAGCCTCTTGGGCAAAAATCTGCACCGGGACGCTCTTGACATCCCAGCCTTCAAAAGAAAGGCTTTGGGTGGTGAAATTTATAGTAAGCCAGTCAGGCAGACTACTGCCCAGCACCGACAAATTCAGGTCCATTCTGGAGCCTTCATTGGAAAACAGAAGACTGGCCTTGATAGGAACATGACGGGAAACCCCGCCCTCAACCCGGAGAGTTCCGCTCAGAGGTAGATAAAAAATCCCTGGTGAAACCGAGGCGGAAATCTGATTAGACATCAGAACATCAACGGGAAAGTTCTTCTCAAAAAGCTGGTAAAAGGGCTGTCTCAAATTCAGCCTAAAGAAGGCATCCGAGGGCGTATCGTATGGGAGGGTGATGGCGGGAATGCCGGAAACTCCCGTGAGGGTGCTGGCTCCGGAAACCAACCACCAGCTGTATGAATAAACCGGAAGACGGTCTCCGTATTCATCATATACCCCCAAGATGGGTAGTTCATAACTGTTGCCGGGCATCACTTCAAACGGCACCGAGGCGGTTACATCCAAAATGCGACCGTAAATATCAACAGGCAGTGTAAAATTGGCAGTTTTCAGATATTGGCCTGATGCCTGACAGACTAAGTTATACCTGCCAGGGGTCAGCTTGCCCACCATCAGACTCATGCCGGAGAGCGTGGCCCGGTCATTTAACCCCACTAGGGTAGATGACACACTGAAACCACCCAGACTACAGGTTACCTTGGAATTCGGAAAACCCTGGTCCAGCTGTTCTGAAAGATAAGTCAGTTCAAGTTTTATGGGCTGGATGTTACAGATAGGACTGGCCAGCCCGACTCCTGTGGTGCCTCTGTAATAGCAGGGTATGGGTCCTCCTTCTGTGGCTGCGGTCAATTGGGTGTCATAGATAGTATGAAGCAGGATGGACACATTCACCGGCAGGCGATTGCCCTGCTGGAGAGTGAAGTTAAGCCAACGGGGCCCATAGGTGGTGCTAGGGGTGAAAGTGTAAGTCAGCGAGTTGATTACGGTTGAACCCGAAGACTGCACACTCTGGGTGTAGCCGTCCTGCCGGCGGGTCAGGGTGAGTCGCTTAAGGGGGTCAAAGATCTCTCCCGTAACCTGCTTGACCTCATTCCAGTCATAACTATCCACAGTGAAGGTCAGAGTGTGTTCAGGCATCCTGTCAGTCCAGGCCTCATAAATAAAGTGGTTGGACGTGGAAGTTGTGAGTTTAGTGATGTTGGGCAAGACTCCGGGATGGTTGGGACCCAGCTGGACCCCCGTCAGGCTGGTCAGGCTTGAAATGCTTCCGCATTTGAGGGTGCCACTCTTTACTACACCACACATGAAGTCGCCGGTATCCCCTTTCACAATTTCACCCAGCTTCCTTTCATTACAAGCTGTCTGGGCTCCACACTTGGTGTAACAGGTGGATGCCCATCCCCAACTCAGCTCTCCGGACTTGCCGGTGCCGTAGTCAGTACAACAGTCCTTGCAGTTTGATGGAGTTTCGCGAAGGCTGTAATCACAAGTGCCATTACCGCAGATGTTGGTGCATATACCCCCAAAGGCATAACGATAGGTACCGGTGGTGGTGTAGCCGTCCAGGGCCACCGAGCCTTGGGTGATTTGCTGGCAGACGATCACACTTCCTTGTCCCTGGCGACCACCTGCCGGGTTCGGGTTGGTCCACTCCTTGCAATCGGTGTTATCGTAACAGGCTCCCAAAGGTGGGGAGGTGGCGGTGTTGGAAAGAGTTATTTTACCTTCGGTTGGGTAGGTGGACTGAAGGACGGTATCGCAGGTTCCGAGACCATCCACGTTCAACTTGAACATGCTGGATAGGGTAATGCCACGGTCGTTGATTAGCTCCACATAGACCATGCCACCCTCCGACGGAAAATAGTTCCGAGTGGCTGGCAGGAAGGTCACGCGTTCTGGACCAGAAACATGCGCTATGTATTTGCCGGGGGTGGTAATGGGATTAGAGAAAGTGAAAACCGAACTGTAACTACTTCCTCCATAAACTATTCTGAATTGGGTGATGACATCTTCAGGCTGGGTCACCAGAGCATCAATGGCATCCTGCCTGACCTCAAATCCCAAAAAGTAACCCTCGCAGGCCGAGGTGGAATATGAGCAGGAGTTGGGCGTGCATCCGGTCCAAACAGCGTTTTCAAGGTCTGAGATCTGAGCCCAATCGTTGCTCAGAATGGTGCCGAAATAAACCCCCTCAAGGTCGGGGTCGGAACAGACGTGGCGGGAGACAGAACAGAAGGGGTCTTTATCCGTTCCCTCTTCAGGAAGATAGTTCCGGCAGTCTGCATCCACAACACAGGGGCGACCCGCGTCACAACCTCCGGGGTTATTAAGCTGAACAGTAACCTTACTTTCAATAACAGTAGTGCCGGAAGGGTAAGTGTAAGACCCACCATCCAGACCCCTGAAACCGAATTTGAATTTAAAAGTGGCTAAGTTGTCGGTTATTTTGGCCAGTTCGGGAATGAACTTCAAAGGCAGACTGCCACCATCCGCGGTGCAGAATTTCCACCACACCTGTTGCTGGGGATCGTTGGCAGTCCGGATGGCCACGACATCCTGGGGGGTGATGGTCAGACTCTGGCCCGCAAGGATGACCTGATTGCCGGCAATCAGGGGGTGGCTACCGGTGGCCAGGGTAAGGGTGCACCTCCCCATCTCGCAATGGGGGTCAAAGGGAAGTATGAAACAGGTATCGTAGGCCTGACAATCATCCAGAGTTTCCAAAGTCTGGCCGGCCTGGCTGAAGGTCATGCCAAATGAGTCTTTGAGACCTGACCTGGCCTGGCACCATTCTGTGCAGTCCGTCCGGCCAACCTGCACACCGTCACACTCAGGCCAGGCCCCGCAAGATGAGCTACAGATGGTGCTCCCGAAGGAAATACCACACAAGGGATGGTCACTGCCCCATCGGGTGTAGTAATCGGCGTACGAGCATTTGCTGGCGATTGGTTTCTCACAGCAGTCCCGGCAAGTCAGGTAGGACTCCCATTCATTACACTGGGTCCAATCGTTAGAGGTTCCCCCTCCAAAATCCAGATATAAATTATCAATCTGTTCGGGGTAGGTTGCTCTGATAACCCCCGCCAGGCGAAGCTTGGCGTAAAGGGTCAGGGCGGTGTCGTAGCAGGTCAGATAACAGGTATCATCCACGGAACGGCAGGATGACTTGATGTCTCCGCTACCACGGTCATTTCCGTCACAGACAATATCCAAAGGTGTGGCGGGGCGGTTCCAGTCCCATAGGGGTATCCCATCAGTTCCAATTTTCAGGAGATTGGTCAGATAATCACCGGCCTCACACTTATTTGAGGGTTTGACAGATGTTGCCTTGCATGTTCCGGGGTTGGGCATCTCCAAAATATATGAATTCGTTTCTAAGGTGGGATTAACATCACAAAAACCAATACAGTATTTGGAATCATAACAGGACAGATATTGGTCGTTGTATATTAGGTCAAAACTAAAAGTCTGGGAATTGCCTGTGTAGGTACTACCCTTTTCAACACGCAGGACCGGAGCCCAGGTGCAACTCACATTCACATTACAGGTGGTGTCCGTTGACCTGCCGTCACGGCAATATTCAACCAGAGTTTCCCGGCCTCCCGTTCTGGTTTCTGAGACATCAAAAACACTCCCCGTGTCTGAGAAGGAAAGAGTGAATTTACGGAGGGGGTCATCCGCCATTATCGTGCAGGACAGTTTTCCGGTACTGTCAAAATCAAGCCCATAAGTAAAGGTGAAATTTCTTCCCAAATTGCCCTGGGGCGTATATTCCTCATCCATCCTGGGAGGTAGGCCGGGCCAGACCGGTGCATTCAGCACTATGTGATAGGTTGCATCCATATTCTGAACAACTATGCCGGAGTTTGAACTTTCAGCAGGAGTAAAATAAGGCAACCAGGCGTAACCCAGAGTTGGGGAAACATGAGTACATCTCCAACCGGATAATGGGCCGGGAAAGGTAGTATCTTGGCTGTTCTCATCGCATACCTGCTTTTCTAAGGATTTATGACCCAAACAAGTGCCCTGTGGCCAGCCAGCATTTATGTTTTCGCCAGCCTTAACTTCATCATCATAGACTATTTTGTTGGGTTCAAAGTGAAGGTAATAAGAGTCCGGGGCGGTTCCGTGATACCAGAAGCCACCGCAGGCTTCACAAACCGTCTGTTTGTTTTCGCCCCATTCACTTTCAGCGGACGCGCAGGTAATGCCCGATCCAAAGCAAAGTCCGGGTGAGCCCAGACATGCACCCAGGCACTGGCTGGAAGTGGTGCAAGCCAGACCGGTATCCCAGTTGTCTTTATTCAGGGTAAGGGTTTCGGCAGGAAGGGTTGGAAAAATATAAGTAACGGTGTCCTGTTTGTTACGGGGCCCGCGGAGCTGGCAGGTGGCGGTGAGCTGGGCGCCGTCCAGGTTGGCGACCACCGCTTTCATGGCGGGTTTGCTCAGACTGATGGATGCGGTGCCGGAAAGGGGCACCTCCTTGCCAGTGAGCCCGGAAAGCGTGTTACCATTAAGGGTGATGTCACAAACCAAAGTATAATCTTCGTTGGCAAGTCCGTAGCCCGCAGTCATGGAAGGGTCGAATTTCAGCTGGCAGGTGTCTGAGTTGTCGGCGTTGCAGTCAAGGGCCATGCCCAGGGAGGTCACCCGTGGCTCGGCGGTCCAGAAGTAGGTGGTGCCTGAGTTCCTACAAGTAAATATATATTTGCCATTCACGGTCACCTTGTAAGTTGGAATAATAAAGTTACAGTCAAAATTAATGTCGCTTGTCGTGCTAACGGTTCTGTCTCCTGTTTTGCCGTCACACACACCCGCGGTGTAAGTGCAAGTGGTGCATAACGCTTCACAATCATACTTGCATCTTGCGAGACAGGCGGTATCAATAGCCCCCTCATGTTCACATGAAATGTAACAACCGTTTTTACAGGTTTGGTAACAGCTACTGCTATAAGTGCAAACTTCTGAACTTGCCGGCACCTTGCTTGTGGAAGTGCAGACCAGATAATCCTTGGTGCCAAACTCCCCTGCACATCCGCCATCATAAACAAAAGCATCAAGCTGACCAGTTTGGCCAAAATCGGGGTTCAGCCGACTGTAGTCAAAAACGCCCAAAACTTCGGGGCTGGTGGTGGAGCTTATCCAAACGCCTGAAGCATCAGTTTCACACGATGTCTGGTCAGTGTCCGGGCTTTTTACCAACTGTAATCTGCCAACGCCGGAAGAAGTGTCACAGTAAAAGTCCCATTTGTCGATGGAAGTTTTCACCGTGGATCCGAAGCCACATTTAGAAGTGTCGGCCTTGCACCGGGCACCCTGATAGGATGCAAAAGCATCTTTGGTGAAACTGGTGGGCAGACTCTTTAAGTATACCTTATCACCGTCAACGCAAAGAGTGGCTCCTTCTTTGGTCATGAAAGTATTGAGGGTGCCCTTAGTTTCATACAACCACGAATTTTGAGTGGATGCATAACGAGCATAGTCTGTGAAAGTCCCAGTTATCAGATCAGAGCATAAACCACCCCCCAGATAGATGGGTTCCCCCACAAAAGGCCAAACGGCCAGATACTGGTTATCGCCGACACAGAAGCTTCCTACAGACGGCCCCCCCAGCTCATTGACGAACTCCTTACCAAAAACCTCACAGTCAGCCGTTTTTTTACACGTTCGCAACCCCCAGGAAGGTTGCTTGGTTGTTGCGGAGTAGTGACTTTCGAAGCGGCGACTTTCACCATAATTGCGGTAATCCAGATACATGAAATAGGTCGTGCCCGCACTATTACTTAATTTCATCTGGGTACTCTCATCTCTAACAGAGTCAGAAGATATCTCGTTTCCTCCAAGGACTATACAACCCGAAGTATGAGGAAAACTGATGGAATTCACACAGGAAGTATAAATTTTTTTAGCGCTTTCATAAACACATCTTCGGTCCGGATGAACATAGTCATTTGTACCATCACAGTAGCCGGGATAGGAAATTCCATATTGTTGAGACCAGACGCGGGTGTAACTTGAAATGTAGCCATCACCAGAGGAAGTATAAGTAATGGTGCCCACGAAAAAGTCATTGTCATTATCCTTATTAGTTGAGTCAAGTTTGATACCTTTTCCCGTACACGTAGGGCATGACGCGGAAAGATAAACAGGAATGTAGTACCCGACTGAGCCATCTTTAGTGACTGCCCTCAAGAGGTTGGTTTCGTCGTAAGTGAGAACCACTGCGCCGTTATCATAAAGAGGTTGCCCGGGAAAATGTATATAATGCTTGTTGGCGTATGCAGGAACCACGGACAAAAATACAAAGGCGAAGACCAAACCTAAAACGGTTTTCCGCATATCTTTCCTTAAAACCCCACTATTTAACCATTTCTTTGCACATAAAAGGGGATACGGCCCACGGGCTGACCTCAGGCAACCTTGCGGAGCTTGCGACTTGCTTCCTGACCTAATCCAGGAACGAGGTCGCAGGGACTTCCTCTTTCATGCCCTTTCTCTTGCGGATGTCCAGAACGGTGGATACCAGCAATTCCTTGGGCAGGGGTTCAAACCTGCTGTCCTGCAGAGACCAGTAGGCCATGCCGTTGGTGGCTGAACGCAGGTCTGAGGTGAAGCCGAACATGCTGGCCACGGGTATGTCAGCGATGATGGCCACGTGCTCAGCTTCCTGCTCCACATCAAGGACACGGCCTCGGCGACCCTGCACCAGACTGGTCACCGAACCCATGTGTTCAATGGGGGAGTCCACCCGGATAGTTTGTATGGGTTCCAGAAGGCGGGCTCCGGCCATGAGCATGGCTTCGCGGACGGCATCACGGGCCGCCGGGATAATCTGGGCGGGCCCCCTGTGAATGGAGTCCTCGTGCAGCTTGGCATCGTTGATGAGGATTTTCAGGCCGGTGGTCTTTTCCCAGGCCAGCGGGCCGCGGTCCATGATTTCGTTGAAACCCACTAGAATACTCTCAACAATTTCGCCCAAGTGAATGACACCACGGGTCTGGTCTATGATGATGTTGCCGTTGTAAATAGCTATGGCCTTGCGGGCCACATCCTTGGGCATGCCGGCCTCCATCAGGGCATGGACTGTCTTGTCGTCCTTGCCTTTCCGGATGACTCCTTCGGGAATGGTGCCGTCCGCAATCATCTGTTTGAGCTTGTCCTCAACGGGAGCCACAGTGAAGTAGAGCCGATTGTGTTTATTGGGGGACTTGCCCTCTGCAGGCCCGGCCTGTTGGGTCACCGTCTCGCGGTAAACCACCAGGGGATGGGAGGTCTTCACGCCAACTTTCCAGTCACGCTCAATGAACTTCTCCTTGATTTCCAGATGGAGCTCACCCATACCACTGATGAGAATTTCGCCAGTCTCCTTGTTGATGTCGGCCTTGAAGGTGGGGTCTTCCTTGGTCATCTTAACCAGCACCTCCACCAGTTTGGGCAGGTCACGGGCACTCTTAGGCTCTAACGCCTTGGTGACCACGGGGTCAAAGATGTGCTTGATTTCCTCAAATGCGTCAATCTCCATGTTGGTGGCCAGAGTCTCCCCTGCCCGGGCGGACTTGAGGCCCACCACACCGGCTATATTGCCGGCAGTCATCTCGTCCGCACGGACGCGGAAGGGGCCCTTGTAGAAAACCACCTGCTGGAGACGCTCGTGGGAGCGGGAGCCAACCAGAGCCACTTCAGCACCGGTGACCAGCTTGCCCGAGAAGATGCGCACAGTGGCCACCTCCCCGGCATGGGGGTCGTTGACAATCTTGGTGATGATTCCCATGAGGGGAGCATCGTCCTTGCACTCAGTCATGGCTTTACCTTCCACACTTTCGGGATCACCCCTCCAGATACGGGGCACACGGTAGGGCTGGGCTTCAAGAGGACTGGGCAGGTGCTTGGCCACCATGTCCAACAGGGCCACATGGGGCTCGGCCTTCTTCTGTAGTTCGGAAATGTCGCCGGCTGAATAGGCGTCCAGCACCTCCTTGAAGCCTATGCCTTTGCCTTTCATGATGTCCACAGTCACGGCCCACTTGTCCACAGCCGATCCGAAGCCCACAGTGCCTGCGGGGACGGACACCTGCCACTTCTGCTTGTATTCAGGGAAGGCGTAGCGCTCAATGAGCTGATTGACCTTGGCGATAATCTTGGCGAAGCGGGCCTGCATCTCCTGAGGGGTGAGCTTGAGCTCCTTAATGAGGCGGTCGGTCTTGTTGATGAACAGAAGGGGCTTCACTTTTTCACGGAGAGCCTGGCGGAGCACAGTCTCGGTCTGGGGCATTGCCCCTTCCACGGCGTCCACCAAGACGAGGGCACCATCGACGGCACGCATGGCACGAGTGACCTCCCCACCGAAATCAACATGGCCGGGGGTGTCTATGAGGTTAATGAGATAGTCCTTGCCTTCCACTTCATGGACCATTGAGACGTTACCGGCGTTGATGGTAATACCGCGTTGCTGTTCCTCCTCGTCAGAGTCCAGCCAGCGGGCGTCGCCCGCCACGGAGTGGGACAGCATGCCAGCGGCGGCCACCAGGGAGTCGCTGAGAGTGGTCTTGCCGTGGTCTATGTGGGCCACTATGCCCATGTTGCGGATTTGAACCTTGTTGTGCATGAGGTCTTCAATCATCTCTTTCATGTCTTTCTTTTTGGCCATGATAGTCACCTGAGTCTATAGGTGGGCCTGCAAACGGGGTTTAAAAAGATAAAGGTAACGTCATCTTAAAGTTCAAAATCTCGGAGTTTATTGGCAAAGGCATACCAAGTGCCCAAAGACTTTCATGGCATTCTCATTTTTATTGGCATGCCGGATAACCCGGCTGACACCTTCCAGACGTCCGGTGGAATACTCACAAACATCAATGTTGTAAACCAGAAACGCTCCATTGG
>DSCG01000009.1 GCA_011049195.1 archaeon | reverse complement strand
TAACATAGGGAGCTCAAATGCCGGAAATCAAGTATATGAAACTGGTGGAAAAACCGACCAAAACCCGCTTAAAACATCCAAATCGTCGGGATTTTTAATGAACTTAAGCCTGACAAATTGTTTATAAGCGTTCCTTCCGTATTTTCTAACAGTATGTGCAAACTTAAAAAAATAAGAGTACTTGTGAAAGAAAAATTTGATACTTCCGATTTGAAATTCTGCGGTTTTGAGTGGTTTTTTGAGGAGCATCTTGAGACCGTAGTTAAATTATCCAAAGAACTTCAGGAAAAATATGGCGGTAACAAACAGGTAATTGTTGCTGCCGCATACCTCCACGATATCGGACTCACCGAAGGAGGTTTTGAAAATCATGAAGAGCGAAGTGCAGAGATGAGCCAAAAAATACTCAAGGGTATGAATTTTACTGCAGAAGATATTGAACAGGTAAAATTAGCAATCCTGGCCACTGAAAAAGGGAATTTCAAAACTTTAGAAGGAAGAATTGTTATGACTGCGGATGCAATGGCTCATTTTCTGAGCAATCAGTTTTTAGTAAAAGCCTTCCTGACTGATGATTTCAATAAATTTTCAGAATGGTTCGGAAAGAAAATCAGCACATGTTTTGAAAAAATCGGCTTCCTTGATGAGAAGGAAAAGCTACGCCCACTTTTTGAAAGGTTTTTGTTGATGAGGGAGCAATATGAAAACAAAAGAAACACTTGAAGCATACCACAAAAAATTTCACTTGAATGCCTTCTCGAAAGGCTACCCTTTATTCATTAACAGACATACATAAGTCTGGCCCTCGTAGGCCTTCCGGGTGTCCCTCTTCACCACCCGGAACCCCCGCTCCCCGAAAGCCCGCACCACCTTCTCCTCGTTCTCGGGCTCCACGGTCAGAAACACCAGCCCTGCCTCCTTCTTAGGCATATGGCCTGCCGGACCGGGCTCCAGCACCTTTTCCACTCCAGCCACCACCAGCTCAACGTTCATGTAGTCAATACTGGCAAAGAAAGCCACCAGGTCAAAACGGCCGGGAACTCCGTCTTCCACCAACCGCCCCAGTTCCTCCCCCTTCATCCTAAAAACCCGGAAGCCTTTAGCTTCGGCCTGGAGGGCCATCTTTTCCACGGGCTCCACCCCCACCACCTCGTCACACACGGTTTTCAAAGCTTCCAGGCTCTTGCCCGTCCCGCATCCCACATCCAGCCCCCTCTTCCTCTTCCGAATCAAAGGCACAAAAGGTTTGAGTAACTTCTCCGGGTCGTAATCATAAGCTTCCACCTCGCGGTCATACTTGGAGGCCCACTTGCGGAAATAGTCCAGCCACCCCACTCCAGAAACCGGCCGGCTACCTATTATGCTTTGTCCGGATTTCAACAAAACACGCACCTTCCGGGCCGGACATGAACTCCACCGGGATGTAAAGCGTTCCCTTTCTGTCCAAATCCCGTGCTGTAGGATAAAACCAGTTCGGGCTCCGGATATGGGGCAGGCCAGGCACATGGGTTGAACCCCGGAGGTGAAGGGCACTTAATTGACAATCCTTTTCAACTCTTTCCGGAAAACTGTAAATCTTATCCGGCCCGATTTTGTGAAAGACCAGGTCGTAGGTGTCCCCGAATTTGAGCGGCTCGGTCATGAGTGACTTTTCCGTCCCCAGCCACTCAAAATCCTCAGAAGCATACAGGTCATGGGACCAGCCCAACTCCCCTTCACCATAATCAAAGGCAAGCACTATTTCCGACTTTTCAACAGGCCTCCAGTTTCGGGGAGTGGTTTCATCCAGCCTTTTCACCTGACGACCTTTCATGAAGGCGGTGCCGTCCAGTGATTTCAGGCAACCCTTCAGCAGAACGAGGACAGTTTGCGGTTTGGCAATCAGGTCCACATCCAACTCAGCAACCACCAGATTTTAGCCTTCAACTCTTACCGGCTCCCCAAGAAGTTCAGCCATCTCGTCCAACTGGGCGGGGGATGTTCCTTTTCGGACAGAGGCATGGGGCATGCCCCAAGAAGTTCAGCCATCTCGTCCAACTGGGCGGGGTTTAAATTATTCATTTGCCTTTCATCCTGTGGTAAATTCCCTTTAACCAGCCACCTCTGCCGGTTGTCTTTTGGTCTGTCGGTCCCGACTTGCAAAACTGTTCAAGGTAAGTCATCAGAGGTTTCAGCTCTTTCGGGTTCCCCTTTTCCTGATAAACTTCCTGATAGGCCTTCCAATTCCAGGTCAGTCCCTTCACCAATTCTTGCGCGATTGTCCGGGCATTATCGGGGAAGTCTTCCGGAGGGGTTTCTATTATGGCTCCCATCGCTCCCTTTATCCCCCAGTTAATGAACATACTACCGGGGTTCAGATAATTTTTGTAGCTCAGGTTATGTTTTGACATACATTCACACATCCGGAGCCTTAAATGTCTTCCCACCTGCTTCACCAACCTTTAAAAACCGACGCCTTAACTTCAGCTCAGGTGAAATAGGATGCAAGTTATGGGTCCGGAAGGCATGGGCTACGACCGCGGGGTCACTGTTTTCAGTCCCGACGGCCGTCTTTTCCAGGTGCAATACGCCATGGAAGCGGTCAGAAGGGGGGCTACCGTGGTCGGTATCAAGACCAAGACCGGAGTAGTCATGGTGGCGGACAGAAAAGTACTGCACCACCTGATTATGGCCCGAAGCATAGAGAAAGTCTATGAAGTGGACAAACACATCTGCGCGGCCACCATCGGCCTGGTTGCTGATGGCAGAAAACTGGTGGACCAGGCCCGGCTTGAAGCCCAGCGACACCAGATGGTGTATGGGGAGCCCATAACCCTCAAGCAACTGGTTCATGAAATCAGTAGCTACATGCAGGTCTTCACTCAGTACGGAGGAGTGCGACCCTTTGGAGTAACCACTTTGATAGCAGGTTACGACCACGAGCCCAAGCTTTTTGAGATAGACCCCAGCGGGACCCCGACAGAGTGGGCATCAACCGCGGTGGGTGAAGGGCGTTCGGAAATCATGAAGTTGCTTGAAGTCAAATATTCGCAGAGTCTCTCTCTTGAGGCCGGCCTGAAACTGGGGGTTGAAGCCCAGAAGCACTTCCTCAAGAACAAGTTTGAAATGTCCCGGATAGAGGCAGCCTATGTCACCAAGGACGGCTTTCGCAAGGCCGATACCAAAGAGATAGAGGCTGTTTTAGATGGTAAAGCTTGATGACGCCGTTGTAGTCCGGTATAAAGACAAGGGAACTGGTAAAGAGTTTGAAATTCTGGCCGACCCCGACTTGGTGGTCAGGTTCCGCCAGGATGATGACAAGATGGACCCCTTCAGCGTTGTGGCCGTCCGGGAAATTTTCAGGGATGCCCGCAAGGGCGACCGGGCCGCAGAGGCCGACCTGAAGCAGGTGTTTGAAACTGAAGACCCCGCCGAAATCATCCGCATCATACTCAAGGACGGGGAATATCATCCCACCGCCGAACAGAAGAGGGCCATGCTGGAGCAGATACGCAAGCAGGTGGTCAGCGAGATTGCCCGCAACGCCGTTGACCCGAGGACAGGCATTCCTCATACCCCCGACCGCATCTCCTCTGCCATGAAACAGGCCAAGGTCCGGGTGGATTTCCGGTCAGCATCTGAACAGGTCTCGGATATCGTACATGCTCTGCTACCTCTCATCCCCCTCAAGTTCGGCAAATCTCTCCTTGAAGTCTTTATTCCCATGGCCTACGCTTCCCAGGCCTACGGCAGACTGCGGAGTCTGGTCACAGTCAAAAAGGAGCAGTGGCAGGCCGACGGCCTTTTACTCAAGGTTGAAGTCCCCAGTGGTATGAAAGTCCAGCTGGTGGACACTATCAATGGCCTCACCCATGGTGAAGCCGAAATTAACGAAATCAAAGTCGCAAATGACAATCAAGGAGGTTAAGCAAATGTCAGAAATTGCAGAAAACAGACAATTGGTGGTTCCAGGCGAAGTCCTGGCTGAGGGCATGGATTACCTGCCCGGCGATGGAGCCTATCGGAACCAGAAAAACATCCTATCCAGCACTTTGGGGCTGGTGGAATTCAAGGGACGTCTGGTGAAGGTCATTCCCCTTAACGGCAAATACATGCCGAAAAAGGATGACCCGGTCATCGGCATTGTGAAGGAAGTTGGTTACAACAAATGGACTCTGGACCTGAACGGTCCTTATGACGCCTTCATGCTGGTGGGCGACGCCTCGGATAGGTACATAGACACCAACCGGGACAAGCTGGCCAGCATTTTTGGGGTGGGTGACGCGGTCATCTGCCAGATTAAGAAGATTGACGAGAACCTGGCCGTCTTCGTGACCGCCCGCGGGCCCGGCCTGCGCAAGCTACACGAGGGCCGCATCATTCACGTCAAGGCCGCCAAGATTCCCCGCATCATCGGCAAGAGTGCCAGCATGGTGAAAATGATAAAGGAGTTCACAGGCACCCGCATGTTCGTGGGTCAGAACGGTATCATCTGGGTGGATGGTGGCGACGAGGCTCTGGCTGTTGAAGCCGTCAGGAAGATTGAGGCCGAGGCCCACGTGCCCGGCCTGACCGACAGGATGAAGGCCTTCCTTTCCGAGAAGACCGGCAAGACCTTTGAGGAAATTGAAGCTTCCAGACCTTCGGAAACCCCTTCAACGGGTGCCCGGGGGTTCCAGCCACCCGTCAGGGAGGCCCGGGAGTTCCGTGAGAATGCCGGACCATCCGGGGAAGACGACCTGTTCCAGGGGGAGAGTGAGTAAAATGTCAGACGACAAACCCAAATTTTTGATAAAGAGTGGCAAGAGACTGGACGGCCGCAAGCCTGACGAGGTCCGGCCCATGGAGATGACCGTGGGAGTGATTCCCAACGCCGATGGTTCAGCCATGGTGGTGTGCGGCAAGACCAAGGTCATCGCCGCGGTCTACGGCCCGAGGGAATTACATCCCCGCCACCAGGTGCTCAACCACAAGGCCCGCGTCAGGGTCAAGTACAACATGCTGAGTTTCAGTGTTGAGGACCGCAAGAGACCGGGCCCCGGTCGCCGTGAGGTGGAAATCAGCAAGGTGCTGTCCGAGGCTCTTGAGAGAGTGGTCCTGACCGACCGTTTCCCTATGTGTGCCATTGACGTCTTCGTGACCGTCATTCAGGCGGATGCCAGCACCAGGGTGGCAGGCCTTAACGCCGCCTCCATGGCTCTGGCCGACGCCGGCGTGCCCATGAGGGACCTGGTGGTCTCCCTGAGCTTTGGCAAATCCTACGATGAGAAGGGGGCCGGCCACATGGTGGTTGACCTGGAGAAAGAGGAGGACAACTGGGGCATGGGTGATGTGGCCTACGCTGTGGCGCCCGCCCTGAACGAAATCCTGTTACTCCAGATGGACGGTGACCTGACTCCCGAGGAATTCGCCAAGGGTCGCCAGATGGCCGACGAGGCCGCCAAGGCGATTTATGACATGCAGAAGCAGGCGCTGAAGGCGCCTTATCAGGAGGGATCAAAATGATAAGCAATCTGGAAGCCAAGAGAATCCGGGACGCTGTGGCCAGCGGTACCCGCACGGATGGCAGGGGTATAGACGACTTCCGCCCCATTAAAGTGGAGACCGGCGTGGTGGCCAAGGCCGAAGGTTCAGCCACTGTAAGCATTGGTGGAACCAGTGTGATTGCAGGCATCAAAATGAACCTGGGCACTCCTTTCCCCGACAGACCGAGTGAAGGCGTGCTCATGACAGGAGCTGAGCTGTCCCCGATGGCCCACAACGAGTTTGAGGCAGGTCCCCCCCGCGAGGACGCCATTGAGCTGGCCCGGGTCATAGACAGAAGCATCCGCGAGGCCGGCGTCATGGACGTCAGCAAACTGTGCATCACCGAAGGTGAGAAGGTCTGGATGGCCAACCTGGACATCTACCCCCTGAATGCAGACGGCAACCTCTTCGACGCAGGGGTGCTGGCCGGCATGGCCGCCCTTAACACCGCCAAGATGCCTGAGTATGTGGATGAACAGGTGGTCCGGGAGAACCTGAAAAAGCAGGTGCCCGTGGCCCACCAGGTGGTCTCCGTGACCTTCGCCCGCATAGGCGACGCCCTGGTGGTTGACCCCACCCGTGACGAGTTGGAGGTCTCTGAGGCCCGGCTGACCGTGGGTGTGTGCGAAGGCAAGCTGGTGGCCCTGCAGAAGGGTGGCGACGGCAGTCTGAAGCCAGAGATGGTTGAGGACGCCTTCAAGAGAGCCCTCAAGCACAGCCAAAAGCTCTTAAAGCACTTGAAGTAGGGTGGGCTGATGACTGAAACCCGACAAATCCTGGTCAAGAACGGAGCCCACATAGGCGCCCAGCGCAAGGTCGGACCTATGGAGAAGTTCGTCTTCAGGGTCAGACCTGATGGCCTGTCCATTATTAATGTGCAGACTGTGCTGGACCGCATAGGAGTGGCCGCCAGGATGCTGGCCTCTTACGAGCCCAAAGACATTCTGGTTATATCCAACAAGGAACAGGCCTCCAAGCCGGCCCGCCTCTTTGCCGAGGTTATCGGGGCTGAGATGGTGATTGGCAGGTTTCTGCCGGGCACCCTCACCAACCCTGACCAGACTTACTTTGTTGAACCCAAACTGGTCTTTGTGGCCGACCCGTTCGGCGACAAACAGGCCATAGAGGAGGCCTACCAGATGCGCCTGCCTATTATCTCCCTGGCATCCACCAACAACACCTACCATAAGGTTGATTTGGTGGTGCCCTGCAACAACAAGGGTCGCAGAGCTCTGGCAGCAGTCTACCACACCATGGCCTCCGAGGTGCTCAAGCACAAGGGGGCGCTGGGTGAAAACGGGGTTATGCCCCACTCTATTGAGGATTTTGCTGACGAAAACGGGCAGGCCTGAGGCCTCCCGCCTTTTTGTTTTGAGTCCCAGCGGTAAGCATAAAACCCCTCCAGGTTTCATTATGTATGACACCTGACGAGAAAGAGCTTTTGGACGCCCGGTTCACCACACGTCATAAGGAGGGCCGTCTGAGTTTAAGCAACAAGACGTATGTTCCCATTAATAATTTCAAGAAATATGCTGAAAAACATTTGCCAGAAGACATATACTCCTACCTGGCCGAGGTTCCGGAAGTTCGCAAAGGCAGGGTTCGCAAAAGCAGTCTCTTGGTGCAGGTTCTTGAAATTCTGGACCACTCCTACAGCTGTGACTGGCTGGATTCTCTGTCCGGGTTTTATACAGACAAACACGAAGTGGCAAAGGCCGTCATGAAAGAAGCCCCGAATTTACTGGGCCAGCTCAAGTGTGTGTTGGAAAGTCAGAGATTTTGCCGTGACCCTGAAGTCTCTGGTAAAGCCGTTTTTGAGAGGTATGACCTGGTTTGGGAGGTTGTTTTACCTGACCTTGAGAAAGCTGAAACCCCAGATGAGGTTAATAAAGTGATGCAAAAAATCTATAGAGATCTTGAAAGGTCGGGTGGCCTGCACAAAGCTTTCCAGAATATTTATTGTAACATCCGGATGAATGTGTAACAATAAATACCTCCATGTCTGAGTCTCCCATGATACGTGAGCCCCAGGCCACGGGTTTCTACCACCCCGACCCCAAGGTCCTCAGAAAGATGGTGGCCACCCTGCTGGACAAGGCTCAGCCAGCCCCCGGAGGGCGGAAGTTCACCCACGGGGTGGTGCCTCATGCGGGCTATATGTATTCCGGGCTGGCCGCCGCCACTCTCTTCAAAAACCTGAAACCCTCCGACCGCTTTGTCATTCTTGGGGTTGACCATTACTCCAACTGCTCTGACATCTGCATTCACACTTACGACTCATGGCAGACCCCGCTGGGAAAAGTGAATGTTGATGAAAAACTCCGTGATGCCCTTCTGAAGATTGAACCGGAAGTAACCTGTTCATCTCAGGAGCATAGTATTGAAGTCCAGTTACCCTTCCTTCAGACCACCAACCCGAAATTCACTTTTCTGCCTATCACTATCCCGCACGTCAGCATGGAACGCATCCGCGAATTGGGTTCCGTCCTCGCTAGACTCAAAACCCCTATAATTGCCAGCTCGGACCTGACCCATTACATGCCCAAGCAGAAGTGCATGGAGCTGGACGCCTTGGCCATTGACCAGATGGTGACCGCAAACCCGGCAGGCCTGATTTCAGTGGTCCGGGACTATGACATCAGTATGTGCGGGGCCTACCCCGTGGCGGTTCTGCTGGCTTCTCTGCCCCGGGGCTCCCAGGGTCCCTGCGGGGAACTATTGGCTTACTACACCTCCGGGGATGTTACGGGCAGTTACGGGGATGTAGTGGGATACGCCGCCGTTGGTTTCCCCTGACTGAACGTTTTTAAACCGCCCCTCCCACTCCCCCGGTGTTTGAAGCCCTTATTGCCAATTACGGCATACTGGCCGTCATTGCCGGAGTCGCCATAGAAACTGTGGTGGTTCCCATTCCCTCTCCCCTGATACTTATGGCGGCGGGCTTCCTTCTCATTACCGCCGAGAAATTTTCACAGGCTTTTCTTCATTCATTCGGCATATCCCTCGTCGCGGGCATTGCACAGACCATCGGGAGCTATATCGTCTATGGCGTGGCATTTTTTGGTGGCAAACCTCTGATTGACAGGTATGAAAAACTGCACGGAGTCTCCTGGAAAGAGATAGAGACTTTCCGGAGCAAGTTTGAGCGTGGGAGAAGAGAGGAGTTGACTTTGTTTTTGTTGAGGGCTATTCCCGTCATGCCCCTTTCAGTCATCTCTGGCGTTTGTGGCATTATAAAAATGGATTTCAAAAAATTCACACTTGCTACTTTTTTGGGGACTATTCCGAGAAACATGTTCCTTTCACTTTTAGGCTGGCAACTTGCGGGAGCGTACGGGTCGTTGGCCCTTTGGATTAACCATGCAGAAACAGTTCTGACCATATGCTTGGCAGTGCTGATTGCTGGTTATGTTTTGGCCCACAAGTTCAAAGACCTGATTCAAAAAGTTTTTTTCTAAATCAACATTATCGCTTCTGTTACCCCTTAAATCCGTTAAATCTACGCCTACGGGCAAAAAGCTTGCGCCGGCCGGGATTGAAAGAAGGGGCTTCGCCCCTTCCAAACCCCACGCGAAGCTCGCGATGCTTGCAGGCATCGCGTTTTTGATGCAACTTTTTCCTAAAAAGTTGCGCCGGCCGGGAATCGGACCCGGGCCCGCTGCGTGGCAGGCAGCTGTCATACCACTAGACTACCAGCGCGTCTAACCTCAAACAGGCCACCTGATATTAAAAAGCTTAAGGGTTCAGAGGCTTTATATTACCTGAAAACCATACTACGCATACCATCGAGTCGCCCGAAGGGTGACGAAGATGGTATCAAGTGTCGACGGATTTCCGTCGCGGGGGTACCAAAGCCCGGTCAAATGGGCAGGACTTAAGATCCTGTGGCTAGTGCCTACGCAGGTTCAAACCCTGCCCCCCGCAACCTCGCTTCGCGGGGTTAACCAAAAATCAAACGACTTCGCCGTTTGACTACCTTCGGCGGGCCGGGCAGAAGTCTTTAAACAACTCGTGCCACCGAGCTTGCGAGCGAAGTGGCACCCGCGATGTCGCTTCGCTAAGCGACGGGGCCGTGGTCTAGCTGGTCATGACGCTGCCCTTACAAGGCAGAGGCCGGGAGTTCGAACCTCCCCGGCCCCAACATCTTTTTTCAAGAACAAAATATATAATCTCTGATTTGATAGTCTGTATACCCGACATCCGGATTACCAGAAAAGCAGATGTTTTTGACCCAGTTGCCTCTTCGATAAAGGCCAGAGTCCAGAAGGATCTGAAGCTGGAATTGGACCAGGTTTTTTACTCCCAAGGTTTCTCGATTCATGCCAATCTTTCTGAGGAGGAGCTAGTGGCGTCCCAAACGCTCTTTTATGAAGGGCACACAGACCGACTGCTCAATGATGGGGAGGTTCCGGGGGGTCCCGAGGGCCATGATTTCGTTATTAGGATATACTGGAAGCCTGAGGTTACTGACAACACGGGCCAGGTTTCGAAAGAGGCTCTGCAGGATTTGTTGGGCAGAAAACTGGCTGAAAGTGACAAGGTTCATACTTATTCGGAAATTTTTGTGAAAGGCCCCGGGCTTGATGTGTCCCGGGTGCGGAAAATCGCAGAGCTTTACTACAACGAGATGGTCCAGCAGGTTGAACTTTTGCCCCGCAGTGAATGGAGCCGTTTTGTCATGCCTGAGATTCCCCATGTTAAAACCCGGGCTCCCGCTTACATTGACCTTAACGTTTCTGACGAGGACCTGCTGAACATAAGCAAAGTGAACAGCCTGGCCCTGAGCCTGGTGGAGCTGAAAGCCATTCAAAGCTACTTCAATAGTCCGGAGGTGGTCAGGAGCAGACAGGCATTTGGTATGAAAACCCGAAGGGAAGGTTCCCATCTTTATGCGTTGCCCACTGATGTTGAACTGGAGGTCATCGCCCAGACCTGGAGTGAACACTGCAAACACAAGGTTTTTAATGCACTTATCCGGGATGCCCGGGGCAACATTTTCCAGGACCTGGTTACTGAGGAAGCAGAGACTAGTGACCAGGTTGACAGCATCTTCCGTAACTACATCAAAGTGCCCGCCATGAACCTCAAACGACGTATGCCCTGGATAAAGTCCATCCTGAAAGATAACGCGGGGGTGGTGGACTTTGACGAAAACTGGCTTTACACCCTGAAGTGGGAGTCCCACAACAGCCCCTCCGCGAAAGAGCCTTACGGGGGCGCGTATACAGGCATAGTGGGGGTTTACCGGGACCCCATGGGCACGGGACGGGGCGGCAGAATCATTGCAGGTTTTTATGCTTTCAACACCGGCAGTCCCTTTTATGACGGGGAGCTTAATCCCTCCCTTCATCCCAAACAGTTATTGGAGGGTGTCCGGCGTGGGGTTGAAGCGGGTGGTAACTGCAGCGGAAATCCCACGGTGTTTGGTTACATATACCCTGATGATGAGTTTATGGGCAAGCCATACATCGGTGTGGGTGCATCCAGTCTGGTGCCGCGGGAGATTGACGGCAAACCCGGGTTTGAAAAACAACTTGAACCCGGTTATCTGGCAGTGGTGGTGGGTGGCCGGGTTGGCATTGACGGCATACACGGAGCCACGGAATCCTCCCTTGAGGGGGGCAAGCACATCTCCTCAAGCCACGTGCAGATGGGCAACGCCTACCTCCAGAAAAAAGTCCAGGATTTTATTATTGAAGCCACGCTCGCCGGGCGTATACTCGCCATCCAGGATATGGGCGCTGGAGGTGTTTCTTCAGCTTTTAACGAACTGGCCCACAGTTTCAATCTGAGTGTTGCCCTTGACCTGAAGCGGCATCTGACCAAGTATGACGGCCTGCAGCCCTGGCAAATCATGGTTTCAGAATCCCAGGAAAGGATGGCCCTTGCAATCAACCCACAAGACCTGAAAAAACTTGAGTCTCTGGCTGAAAAGCACGATGTGGAGATGTCGGTGCTGGGAGCATTCACGAAACCCATGAGCGGCGAAGGGAACAAACTTGAGGTGGTTTATGGCGCAGGTTCCGAGGACTACAAGTGCGCCTACCTGGACCTCAGTTTCCTTCACGATGAGGTTCCTCAACTGAAACTGGATGCTACCTGGCTGACTCCGGAGGAAAGAGGGCTGGCTGAACCCGCCATGGCTGACTCCCTGAACCCTGGTGAAATGCTCACAGATCTTCTGAAGAGTGAACGGATTGCAAGCTTCAATTACATTGTGCGTCAGTTTGACCACGAGGTCCAGGGTGGCAGTGTTGTCAAACCTTTAGTGGGCCGGCACATGGACGTTCACAGTGACGCTTCGGTAATCATGCCCGTGCTGGGTTCCCGGAAAGGCATTGCGTATGCAGCTGCCAACAACCCGCAGTTGGGAAAAATTGACACCTACCAGATGACCCTTTACAATTTTGATGAAGCCATCCGGAGGGTGATTGCTGTGGGAGGTAGTATGAAACAGATGCCTATGAATGACAATTTCGGGTGGCCTAGCGTGATTCCGGGCGACAACAACCCAGATGCTGGTTATAAAGTGGCCCAGCTCTGGAGGGCCGCCCGTGCGGTGGCTGACGGCATGGAGGGCTACGATGCCCCTTGCATCTCCGGCAAGGACAGCATGTTCATGGATGGCTCCGTCCCCCTCAAAAGAGGGGGCGAAAAAAGGGTATCTGCGCCACCCATGGTCCAGATGTCCTCCGCAGGCCTGATTGAAGATGTCACCCGGTGCATCACCATGGATTCCAAGCAGCCGGGTGACCTGATT
>DSCG01000008.1 GCA_011049195.1 archaeon | reverse complement strand
GTCCAACTCGCATGAAGCGCATGATAATAAGCCGTTGAAACCCAAAAAGAACAGGAATAGGGGGAAAGCCACTATCAGGGGGGAGCCCGCCATCTTGGTGGCCATGACTGCAAACAAAGTCAGGAACAGGGCCTTGCCGGGGGCAAAGACAGTTATCATTTGGTCTTACCCTTTCTGGTTCTTTTCTTGGGTCGGAGACCTGTGTAGCCACACTTGCGACAGGCAATCTTGCCGGCGCGCACCTGGCTGGCGTTGGCTCGTATGCTGGCATTGCATTTCATGCAGATGAATACTCTGTCAAACACTCGTGCACTCACAGGGTCTTCCATTAGAGGATGAGGCAGGGGGCGTTTTATAACCTCTTCGGTTGGGGCCCCGCCAATAATTCAACCTGTCTCTGCTCTGCTTCTTGGATGGTCCGGGAGTCAGCCAGACGATAAGCCTCCAACCTCTCCCGGTTGAGCTCCAGAAAGTGAGGCCCCCATTTGAAGCAGGCCATAAGCTTTTCGGCCTGTTCCTGCCGACCCAGTATCCAGCATGCGGAGGCAAGAGCTTCTGCAGTGGAGAGTTTGTGGAGTTTGCCGTAGTTGGTGGGGTTGACTGCCACCAGCAAGGGGAGACGGACTGCCGGCTGGTGTCTGCTGAAGGATTCAAGCAGATTCCAGCTGACATCCAGGGCGGTCAGGTCGGTGGGTGAAAGGTCCCCCGCCAGCAGGGTTTCCGAAAAGGGATTTAGTAGCAGACCCCGGGGGCCATCAACCAGATCAGCCAGACCTGCCTTCACCACCCGGAGGGCGGTGCATTTTTTGGGGTTGTCCTCCCCGCTCCTGACCACCCAGAGCTCCAAGCAGTTCACTCCTTCACTCCGTG
This sequence comes from archaeon, assembly GCA_011049195.1. Taxonomy (GTDB): domain Archaea; phylum SpSt-1190; class SpSt-1190; order SpSt-1190; family SpSt-1190; genus SpSt-1190. The sequence goes on along the minus strand of DSCG01000008.1, from coordinate 12,232 downwards.
AGTTTCTTGAGTAGTTTGGCGGCTTCGGCTGGGTCACGCTGACCTGTAATGGCCCGGCCCACAATCACCACATCAACTTTTTCCCGTGGGAGCTTGGGGATGGTGCCGGCGTTGATGCCACCCGCCACAAAAATCTCCTCAGAGGGTTTCTGCTTGAGACCATCAAGAACCTTGCACTTGAACTCCCCTTCATCCACACCGGTGTGAAGGATGAAGGCGTCAAAACCGTGGCCCTGAAGCTCCTGAAGTTTGCGGAGTTTGTCGTCCACGCCGATAAAATCCACGGCCACCTTGATACCCAACTCCTTTTTAGCTCTGAGAGCTTCCTTAAGACATTCGGGAGGGGCCAGGGCCAGAACGGTGAAGTAGTCCGCCCCCGCCTCCTTGACCATGTGAGCCTCCAGATAGGAGACATCCATGGTTTTGGTGTCGGCCACCAGGGTTTTTTCGGGAAGCACCTCTTTGAGTTTGCGGAGGGTTCTCAGACCTTCGGCCTTGAGCAGGGGGGTGCCCACTTCTATAATATCCACAAAGTTGGCCACAATCTGGGCCACGGCAACGGCCTCATCATGGCTGGTCATGTCCAACGCCACCTGTAATTTCATGTGGCTCTAACTGAAGGTCGGTTAAATGGTTTATTGCGGAGGAAGAGGGTATTCGCCAGAGAACACGGGCACCAGAGGAGTCCCCACATGATATTTGGTGCCGGACACCTTGACCCACTTAACACCCCCACCAAAAAGTGCATCCTTGACCACTCCAAGGAGGGCGACCGCTTCAATGAGAGGGTCCAGTATGATATATGGGATTATCCAAGGGTAAGCAAAGACTCTGGCCCGGATTTTGAAAAAGGCCAGAACGAGGGTGAGCATACCGATGCCCAGAGGAACGGCATATGCGGGGTTGAAAATAGTGAGGATTGCGGATGCTAAAGTGGTGGTGCTTAACAGGGCGTTGAAAGCGAAGACGAGGTTGTAGGGCCGGAAGCCCCCGTAGTACTTGGCCATGTCTATGGGGCCCCAGAGCCAGCGTTTCCTCTCGTTGAGGAAATGGCGGAAGGTCTCCACGTCCTCCAGCAGGACGGTGACGCGGTCGCAGAAGCAGGTGCTGTAACCCTGCTCGTGAAGAACGGCCATGAGCTCGGCGTCCTCAACCATGGTCTTGGTGCTGTAGTAACCGACCTTTTTCAGGACGTCCATGCGGATGGCGTGGCTACCGCCATACATGGCGGCCTGACGGGTGAGGTTGGTGCGGCCGGCCATGGAGGCGGCGTAAAGCCAGATGTCCTCCACGATGCGGACGCGGGAAACCCAGGTGGTGGGATTACCCCCAATGCACGTGGAAGAGACGGCATCACAAGTCTGGAGAGACCGGACCATCTCCGTAATGTAGTTAGGGGGCAGGATGGCGTCTATGTCAGTATTCACCAGAATGTCCCCTTTGGCGTGCTTCCGGATGATGGGGTTGAGGAACATGGCCTTCCACGGGTGGTGTTGTTTGGCCCTGATGTAGAGGATTTTTTTGGCCCTGACGTATGGTTTTACAACTTCAGAGGTCCGGTCATTGGATGCGTCGTCGGCAATAATAATTTGTAGCTTGCCCTTGTAGTCCTGAGCCAGGCAACCCTCTATGAAGCGGGCCACGATGTGGTCGTCGTCCCAGGTGCGGACTATGAGGGTGACGGGAGGATGCTTACGGAGAGGTGGGAGCGTCCGCTTCACAAAGGCCGCGAGGGCAGTGATAAGATTGACGACGGCCACCGCGGTCAGGACCCAGAACCAGAACACTGAAGGTTAGGGCGGGTCGGGCATTTATTTGTTTTGAATTCCGCAGGTCACTCCAGCTTAACCGAACCCGTCAGGTCCAGCATGGCCCTTCCCGGATATTCCACCGCCAACTGCTTGACGGGGGCCTTGACCTCCGCGGGCATCATGGCGAAAATATTCTGGATGAGCTTGGAGTTGACGAGGGGCTTGAGAGAGCTGGCCTCCATGGCTTTGAAGAGGTCGTCGTTCTTGATGGCCTTGAAAGTAGCCACCTTGCCGTCTTTTATCTGGGCTTTGTAGACGCTGTCTAGTTTATCACCCTTGTAGACGGCCATATAGATACCGGCATCCAACAGCCAGACAAAACTTCTATGAGCTCCGAATTCAAAAATGATTTTCGGCATGGTCTTGATTTTGGACTTGATGGCGGTGCCCACGCTTTCACTGACCAGGGAGCCCACCACCTCTTTCTTGAGCACCTCCACCACGTGCTTCACGGGCTTCTCGAGCTCGGTGACCACTTTGAGGGCGGGCTTCTCGTCGCCGTGCTCCACGGCCTTGAACTTTTTGATGACATCGGAGGCGATGGCCGGCACCTCGGGGGGTAGCAGGCCTTCGTCCACCGCCTTCTGGAGGGCGATGGGGATTTCCGGCACTGACACCGGAGCCTGGCCCAGGGACATGATGAAGGCGTTGGCACCCCAGGTGATGCCGCGGTAGTAGCGTTCCAGTATCCATTCAATGTACTGGTCAATCTTTTTCAGGTAGTATTCCGCCCCCTCCATGGAGCGCATCATGGCCTCCTTGCTGGGCTTGAGCTCGCCCGCCTTGAGGAGGCGGGTGAACGGGGTGAGGACCCCGCCGTCATAAACAATCTTCATGTGACGGAGGAAATTGTAGATGATGTTGTCACCCTCCTTGGCGAACTGGAACATCTCGGTGAGGGTGTGAATCTGGACCTGCATCTTCTTGTCAATCTTGCGGCCCATGTCGTTGAGCATGGCCAGTAATTTTTCCTTGAGTTCCGAGGGGACCTCCCGCTTGGTGTCATCAATGACCACCAGGATGTCAATGTCGGAGCCGGGCACGAAATCGCCGCGGGCCATGCTACCTATGATGGCCACGCCCTTGAGCATGGTGCCCAGTTTCTGGCGGGCCGCCACCGAGAACCGCTCGGCGGCTTTCATCTTCATGCGGTAAAAAGTCTGCTGGCGCTTCTTGGCCTCGTCCAGTTGCTTGGTGGAAACTTTTGAATCGTCGGCCTTAGTCGCCTTCTGATCCAGTTTTTCCTGCAGCTCCTGGTCCTCGCGGTCCTTGGAGGTAGCGGGTTCTTCAACCACCACCTCGTGGCGGGGTCTGTCGTCACCGTTAGGCGGATTACCATCACCGTTGGGTTGAGGGTCCGGCTGCTTGGCGGCCATGTTACCCGCTCTCCCCAGGCTTTTTAGGTGTTTGCTTGAGACTGTGGGCATTAACCCATGCATCAATCTTGGCCACGAACTTGACGGCCTTGCCGTGGAGGGCCTCAAGGTCGGCGGGCTTGACCATGTCCAGCTCCTCCTTCTCCAGCTTCTTCATGGTTTCAAAAAGTTCCTCGTAGACTTTCACATCCGTCTCGGTCAGGGCCTTGGCATTGACCATGGTCTCCCGGAGCAGGCCGGCCACCTCCCAGGGGGAGCCGGGGATTTTATCAAAGCACATGACGGCGGCGTGGGCGGCCTCCACGGTAGCCCAGTAAAGTGAATACAGGGCCCCGTTAAGGGTGGAGGCGTAGCTGTTGAGGTTCGAGAACGCCCGGGAGATGGTGACGTTCACTGCCTCCTGGGTGGGGCGGATTTTGCCCTGGATTAACAACCTCTTGAGGGGAGCGAAGAAACCCAGGTCGGCCACAGGCACGCCGTCGCGGAGGGCGGAGAGGGTAACGGGGTCACCACGGCGCACGGAGTCCCAGAACTGGCTGATGCTGACGGGGCTTATGTGAAGTTTAGGGTATTTGGAAACCAGACGGTTCATCTCAGACTGGAAAGCCACCAGCAGGGCCTGGTCAAGGGGGGCGAAGGAGTCATCAACTATGACCAGGACATCCACGTCGCTGTCCCCGGCCTCGGCCTTGCGGGCGAAGGAGCCGAACACCACCACGGCCTTGATGAAAGTGCCGAACTTCCGGGAAACCTCTGCCGCGAAGTCGTAGACTCTGGCGACGTCCTCAGTCCTCAGCTGCACCTGGGCAGCTTCGGAAACCACTTCTTCTTTCTTTCTCATTTCCATGATATCCCCTCATCAGTCCTAACCCTTACTCTTACCGGAATATAATAACGGTTGTGCTCCGCCCCAGATGGCCGGCGTCCGCGGGGGCCCGTGCAGGTAGCCGCCGCCCGTGAAGCCGGGCATGGAGTAGGAGCCGAAGGCGGTTTGCATGGGGGCACCCGCGGTTTCGGCACTAAAGGAGTAGAAGGCGCGCTGGGCCAGGCCGGTGCCTCTGAACTGCTGGGCAGCTTGGGCCCAGTAGGGCGGGGCCTTGAAGCCCGTGTATTTCAGGTCCGACATGGTCGGGGTCGGGCCGCCCGCAATGGCCATCAGGGCCTCCAGGGGCACGCCCTCATTCCACATGGCGTTGAGGGTGACTTCGGCATCATAGAGGCCGGCACCCCCTTCAATGTTCACCACGCCCATGTCCACCAGCTTGGCCATAACCCCCGGGTCCATGCGACTGACCTCGTCCAGCCAGTCACCCCATGCAATGTGACCTTCGCCGTAGCCGGGGCCACCCACCAGGTGGACGTGGCCGGGTTTGATGCCATGCTTCTTGAGGTCTTCAAGGAACTTGGTGGGCTTGATGCCTGAGGCCGCGGCGTGGCCCACGTCAAAGGTCATGGTGATGCGGTCCTCCGGGACCCCGTTGGCCTTGGCCACGCTTTTCAGCTCTTTGATGAGTTTGGCCATGTGTTCGGGTTTGTAGAAGTAGGAGAAACCCGCCATGTAACCTTTGTCGGGGGCGGCGGGGAACAGGTTCTCAATGGCCAGCTTGAGATTCTTCTGCTGGAGAGTCTTCTTGACTTCGGGGTCACTCAGTAGCAACTTGAAGGTGGAAACCACGGAGGTCATGATGACCCGCTCGGCGTCCTCAAATGGGCCCATGCGAACGGCGGGCATCCAGTCTTGGATGTTACGCCTGCGTTCACCGGTGGCTGTCTGGAGCAGTTTTTCCTTATAGGCCATGTCAATCTTGACCTTATCCTTCATGTACCACTTCCAGGCAGCTTTGCGAATTTCACTCTCACTTTCGGGCTTGCCGTCTTTGGCGATAGGAGCGAGAGTAGCCAAATTGGCCTGGGCCCAAAGTTCATCCAAGCGGTGTTTGAACTGTTCTGAGTTAACTACGCGGTTCATATTAGCCAAATAAGCTTCAGATATTTGGGGAGGGCTCATCACGTCTTTCTGGACTATCAGGCCCTCAGCGACCTCTTTTATTTTTTCCGCAACGCGGGGGTCATATCTGCCGATGGCCCCTTTGACAAAGTCACTAATGGCTTCAGGGGTTTTGTTCTGGTTCGCAAACCGAGTCAGTTCTTTCTGGGCGATGTCGCCTGCCAGAAGATTCATGAGCTCTACGGACTGGGCCCCGAATTGCTGGGCGAAGTGGGTTGGTAGCACCTGGACCCAGTTCTCCCATGATTTCTCCAGCTCCTTTTTGAGCAGGGGGTCGCGGACATTGAACTTCTTGAAGAGGCCGTTGAGCTCATCCTTGTCGGCAGCCAGCATGAACGGGTTGGGCACCCCCTGACTACTACCAACGAAAGGGTCTATGAAGTAGTAACCCATGCGACCGATGGGGTGGATGGTCATGACGTTGGCCCCAAGCTTTTTGGTATATTCAAGGGAGTTCTTGAGACTGTGGGCCGCCTCGGACCGCCCGATACGTGTGATGTTGGCGGGGTCGGTCTGGAGTGGGGCGTGAGTGGTGAAACGGCCCCCGAAGCTACTGGCCATCTCTTTCATGCGATGGATGAGTTGGTTGTGAACCCCGGCCGGGCCAGTAGTGATGCGGGAGGCTTCCCCCCACAGGGTCTTGACACTGCCACCTCCCTGGTCCTCCTTGCCGTAAAGGCCACTCAGGTCCACTTCGGCACTGACCACTCCTCTTTCGAAGGTATTCTGAATTTGGGTGAGAAAGTCGGCATTCTGGTCAGGAGGGGCCACAGTGGCGCCTACGGCGGGTTTTTTGCGGTCAGCCACACTACCTATGGGCTTCCCGGCTATATTAAGTTGATGGTATTTTAAAGCCCGGGCCGTGCGGTTAAGGTGGAAAGTTTCCTGTTATTAACACTAATTGCCACAGCCGTCACCTTTTTTCTGACCCGCTGGCTAGCCGTCTATCTGAAAAGGGCCGGCGTGGTGGGGGAGGATGTCCATAAAAAAGGCAAGCCCGCCCTGCCCACCAGTGGAGGGGTGCCTGTCTTTCTGGGTTTCTTTTTTTCTGTAATGTTCTATCTCTTCCTTCTGACTTACTATTTCCGGGTGAAAGTTGCTGACATGCTGGCCATCCTGGCAGGAACTCTTTCAATTCTGGTTATAACTTTCATAGGTTTTCTTGACGACATCAATGTCAAAGGGGCCCTCCGCAAAGGCCTGGAGCAGTGGCAGAAACCCCTGCTGAGCCTGCCGGCGGCCCTGCCTCTCATGGCCGTTGAGCTGGGTACCACTGCCATGGTGGTGCCTTTCGTGGGGCTGGTGAATTTCGGACTGGCTTATCCCCTGGTGCTGGTGCCTTTGGGGGTGATGTGTGCCGCCAACATGGTCAATCTGCTGGGAGGTCTCAACGGCCTTGAGTCCGGGGGGGGTATTATTTACCTGACGGCCCTCGCCCTGTTTGCCTACCAGAACAGCAATCTGGCGGCCAAGGTCATAGCCTTCGCGGCCCTGGGGGCGGTGCTGGGTTTCTTTCCTTTCAACAAATTTCCGGCAAAGATGTTGCCCGGTGACAGCCTTACCTACTTTTTAGGGGGTGTGCTGGCCAACCTAGCCATTATCGGTGATATTGAGAAGGCCTGTCTGGTGGTGGCCCTGCCATTCTTGGCCGAGGTGTTGCTGAAACTGCGGGGCAGGCTCAAAAAACCCACGGTTGGTTTGCTGAAAGGGGATAAAATAGTGAAAAGGACCTCCGGAATTTATTCACTGCCTCACTTCTGGATGAACGGTAAATTCACTGAGGCCCAAATAGTGTTGAGAGTTTGGGCGGTTTTCGCCATAAGCTCTCTGCTGATATGGGTGGTGTGAAATTTTCATTCACTTTATGAACTCTCGCGCCAGGTAAATCCGCACTTGATGCACTTGTAAAAACGGGTGGCAGGTTCATCCCCGGCCCGGGTCTGCTGGAGCCACCACATGACGCCGACATTTTTGCATTTGTGGCATTCAAGGTCAATCATGGACAGTTTGTCCTTCTCTTTCTCAATATCCACCACGGGAATGGCAACCCTGTGGACTTTCTCTTTGGAAGTTATGAGTACGTTGGTGTTGTCGCCCTTCTCTTTGCGACCGCACTTGCGGCAAATCCAAACCACTTTATCCTGGTTTTTCTCGGGCAACATCATGCACCCACACTTTCTGCAGAACTTGATTGCCATGCCTTTCAGGGTAGCAACACCCATTATAAATTTTTAGGCGGGTAGAACGGTGCGGGGGGAAGTTAGCGGTACGGGACACGTTCGTGTTTTAAATCCCCCTCAGGGAACCTGAAGTGAGCCCCGCCATAAAGCCGGAGACCTGTATCCGTTGCAAGGGTAAGTTGTGGTGCGGTCTGCCCCGCTGTCCGGTTTATGACAGGGTGAGGTCCCTGAAACCGGTGCAGTTCAGGCGGGAGCTTGAGGCTCCCTCACCACCTTTCTATATGGTTTCTTGGAAGGGCTACCCTCAGGTGGCCGTGGGCCCCAACCTATCGGTTAGTGGAGGGGTGGAGGCCGAAGGCAACGGCGGAGGAATGAACCAGACCATGGATGAATTTCTGGTGGGCATGTCCTCCCAGGTCCGGCCCTATCAGGTCAGGGCCATCCGAAGTACGGAAGAGGCAGCGTTGAGTATCGAACCGGTTTTTGTGAATGCTGAACTGAAACACAGCTTGAGGATTGATGAATTTGATTTGGGTCGCACCCCCACTGTGCTGGCCCGCACCATCCGGTTGGAGGACACTCCGAAAATCCCGGGCAAGGTCTTTGAGATAGTGGATAGCACCGACCTCAAGGCGGGGGAAGCAGTACTGGATTTGTCGGGACACTTCGGGTTTGATTATGCGGTGAGAGTCCTGAGCACTGGTAACCTTGGCATCCCCTCGGAGCGGAAGCTGGTGCCAACCCGCTGGGCCATCACTGCCGTTGATTCTGTCATTGCCAAAGACCTGTTCGGGACTATCCGCCACCATCCTGAAATCCCAACCTACGAAATCTACGAATATTCACACTGGGACAATCAATTCGTCATCCTGTTGGTGCCATGGGGCTGGGCGTTTGAGATGCTGGAGCAGTGGTTCTCGGGCTCGGCATGGGGGGGAGGAATAATGCAGGACCACGAATACGGCAGGTTGAAGAAGGACTACGCCAGCAATATCACGGGTGCCTATTACTCCGCCAGGATGGAGGTGCTCCGGCATTTGGCCGGCCGGCGGAAGCGGGCGACGGCCATTATTTTCCGGCGGATTGGAGAAGGTTATGTGTTTCCTGTGGGGGTGTGGCATGTCCGGGAATGTGTTAAGGAAGCTCTGGCGGGGAAGCCAGAGAAGTTCGGGGACTTAGAGGGTGCTCTGGCCCGGGTGGGACAGAAGATGGGGAACTGGGACAGCTGGCGGACCAGAAGCGTTCTGCTGGGGATGTTGAAAACCCAGAAGAGGCTGGGGGATTATTTCTGAACCCCTTCACCCACACTCGGCTGCTGAAGTTGTGCTGGAGGTGCCTGCTCCAACAGGACCCAGACCTGCATTTTCAGTAGCGGTGTTCAGAACCTGATTGCAAGCGTCAGGGGCCTCAATAAAGGCCATACAGATGGTCTGTTTCAGAGCCTCTGCCGACCTGGCCGCGGGAACAACCATCCCATTCACCACGAGGGAGGGGGACCCGCCGATACCATATTGTGAATTCAGAGTCTCATCCACCAGATACATGGGATATCTGCCGTTATACCAGGTGCTCTGGTTTTCAAAGAGTTCGGTTATAGCATAGGTATTGTCAATTTCAACAAGACATGTGTTGAGGGTGTCGGTATTCACTCCTACCTCATCAAAGCAACCTGCAGAATTGCCGGCCTCCACAAAACACCTGACGTATTCAGTGAATACTTCGGGCTGGTCCCGTTGGATACAGTAAAGGTGGTTGTTCTCCACAATTTCAGTCTGGCCGTGCATGATGTAGTTACAGAAGTTAAGTTCAAGGTCTGCCTCTTCACCCAACACCTCCATGACCTGAACATAAGCCTTGAGGAACTGGAGGCCGTATGGGCAGTAAGACATAACAAAGCCATGCACTTCGGGCCTGGCAGTTTGGATTAGCTCAGGAACCTGGGAAGTAGAAGACTCCATTTCAACAGGCACCGTCATGTCCAGCATGCCACCGGGCAGGAGAAGATATTTACCGTCCCGGGTGACGAAGACAAAATCAGACATATCGAGATAGGTAAAGGACACCTGAACCAGATTCGGTATGTCCGCGTCTTTGGTTTCCACGAGGGTGGCTTGGGTGTCTTCATCAAGCAGTTGGGTGTTGATGAAAAGAATGGTCTTGGAACCCAAGTCGCTTACAGGCAGACTTGACATATCAAACACCAGGCCAGACCCCGGTAGCAGATATCTGCCATCCTGAGTTACATAAGTGGAAATGTTGTAGCCTTGATATAACGTATTCACTTCATAAATCTGACCCAAATTCACTACACTGACCAGAGTCACACCGCCATCACTCACCAGATTGTCGTTAATGTAAGCAACCACCTTCTCTCCCAACTCTGCCGGAACCCTGCCGGAACCCAGGGAAGCCAGGGCAGTCACCAGTCTTGCCCCAAGAGGGGAACTGAAACTGAGGGCCACCGCATTTTCGGGGTTCTGGGTGCCCTCCCCACTCAAGGTGACGCGTTGGAAGGAAGGAAGGGGTAGCACCAGAAGGGCCAGCACGGCCAGAACCGGCCAGAAGAATTGATTGTTGATTATCCCGCTGAGAGACAACTTGGGAACGACTTTTGTCATATACCCGCCACCATTCCAGCATTATAAAGTTTTCACCCCAGCAGGGAGACGACCACCTGACGCAAAAGGGCGAACGGACCCTGAAACCGACGTATGTCCAGATAGGAGTCACTCAGCTTGTCCCGGCGGATGCTGTCCCCCACTGAAAAACCCGGTTTGAGTTTCAGGAGCCGAACTATGCGGGCTTTGGCGTCATCAGCATCCCGGAGCATCAGGTGGGTGACGGGATCATCTGCGGGACCGCACACTCTGCCCTCCTCGTATTTGAGGTCTATGGCCATGACCGGCACCTTGAGGCCGTGCTCTTCCATGAAAGCTTCAATGACGGGTTTGAGGCCGTATGAGAGCACCACCACCTCGTGACCCTCCTCCTGAAACTTTCGCAACAAGGCCATACCATGGGGTTGGTGGGGCAGGCGACGGCCCACCTGCTCCAGAACGGACAGGTCGGTGCCTTTGAGAGCATTCACCAGCAGAAACTGGTAGTCTTTGCGACCTCCCACTTTCTGGGCCATCAGGCTGACGACACACCGTATGGCCTTGAGAGGGGGCAAATGTTTGAAGAGGGCCACAGAGGAAAAAGAGTTGGTGAGGGTGCCGTCAAAGTCAAAAACCACGGTCATCATTTAACCACCCATAAACTCCTTTAATTTTTCAACTATGTCGGGGGTCACATCAGCAACAGATATGGGACTCTCCATAGTGTTTGAACCTATTATACCTGCAACTCCCTGGGCCTTTATCTTGTCAAGTGCACCCCCCGCAAGAATAGGATGAACTGTTGTAACGTGAATTTCCCGAGCCCCCGCCTCACGGGCCAGCTTGATGCTTTTGAGGACTGTGCCCCCTGTTGAAATCATGTCATCCACAACGACCACCTGCCTGTCTTTGAGGTCAAGGTCCCCGGTGAAAACCTGAATTTCCCCGGTGTTCACATCACGTTTTTTGGTGAAAGCACCATAATCCCGGACACCCATCAGGTCGGCCATCTCCCGGGCCCAGTGAATGGACTCTGTATCGGGGCCAAGGATGTAGGGGTCTTTCAGGCCCGACGGGAGCTGACGGATGAGGGCGGGGATGCCGGAGACATTGTGGGTTTTGGCGTGGTCAAAAAGGGTGGCGATGTTGGTTCTTCTCTGGAGGTGGGCGGTAACTGTCACAAAGTTGGTGACAATCGGGTCAAACATCTGGGCCACATAGTTGGAACTGAGAGGCTCACCATACCGGAAGACGTTGTCCTGGCGGGCGTATGAAAAGTAGGGGAACACCAATATGGTCCTGAATTTGGAATTATGAAGGGTTCTTGCCAGGAAATAGGCTTTAAGAGTATAATCGTTAATGCTTTCATCCGAGTGCTTGTTAATGGCGAGAATGGCGTCCGAGCCGGGGGGGGATATTTCTTTGAATTCAATGCGGGGACAAAGTTCCCCGTCTGTAAATTTTCGGTCTTCAAAGGGAACAAACTTCACGCCCAGTAGGTCTGCTATTTTTTTCCCGAAGGCATCCCCCACCAGAAGCATATGGATTCCAAGGCCCACCAGTTTAAGGGCTTTTCTGCCAACCACAGGCTTATTAAACAGGTCAGACAGAAATGGCTATGGACTTTTCATTTTCACCCGGCGCGGAGAACTGGAACTTCATTCGGCCTTTCAACCACGTGGTAGTGATTGGTTGCTCCCGTTATGAAGATAAAGAAGCCCACGCCATCCCAAAATTCCTGATGGACAAAGGTTATCAGGTGCATTGTGTAAATCCCAACGCCGAGATGATTTTTGACCATCCCGTCCATCATTCCCTCAAAGAGGTGCCGGAAAATTTCTTTGAAATTGTGGTGGCTTTCAGGCCTTCAGAGGAAGTTGAAGAACTGGCCCGTCAGTTGGTGGAGGCCGGAAGGGTGCCCGGGGTGTTCTGGATGCAGGAGGGCATCCGGAATGAAAAGGCCCGGAAGTTGCTGGAGGCCCGGGGGGTGAAAGTTGTAGAGGATGCGTGCATCGCTAAAGTGTGGGCTGCCGGCAACATCCAAAGAGATGAACTTTATATGCGGGTTCTCAAAATCTCGGGAATTTACGCCAAGGCCAAAGGCTTCGTGCTCAACCCGGACCCGGTCAGGCTGGACCAGGTAATAGCGGGGCTGGTGGCCAACGAGGCCAGCCACGGCTACAGGTTCTGCCCCTGCCGGACCATCACCGGCAACCTTGAAGAGGACAAGCCAAAAATCTGCCCTTGCAAGTGGCATGTT
>DSCG01000033.1 GCA_011049195.1 archaeon | reverse complement strand
GACCAAAACAACCTTTTAAGAAAATCTTGACCAAAATCTGATAGCGGTCTGGTCCGCTTTGTTAAAACAGGAAAATTAATCCACTCTTTTTATCGCGGACTTCCTGACGGGGACATCATCTGTTGAAATCATTCTTTCCCCTTTCTCATTCCGGATTTTTAGCTCATACCTGCTTCCTGGAAGTTTGATAATGCTACCGTCCCTATCCACAATTCCGGGTTCAAGCTCATACACTTTAACAACGGTATACAGTTTTTCAACTCCTTCTTCTTTCACAAAAACTGAGTCTCCCTTCCTGTAACTGCCCGCCACGCCATCACCTCACTGTGCTCCCGGGCCCGTTTCTTTTGACTTGCTGTCCACGAAATTTCCGCATTGCAAATCATCTGATGTTGAAGGAGGCTCAAACCTGTAAAACACACAGTGCCAGTCCCTCTTGAAAAACCTACAATCCTTACACTGTCTGGTTTCCATATCCTCACAACTTCCAGACGCCTTCAAACAACCTGTCCATGGTCTTGGCGGTGTGGGCACTTGCTACGCATACACCTGCGTCAAAGCTGTGATGGACTTCGTCGGGGTCCACGAACAAAAGCATGGCCTCCTTGCTATCCACAATCACGGCCCGTGTGGTGGGGCCGTTGTGTTCTTTGACCTCGGCGTATTTGGCCAGCTCCCCGCTATCCGTGCCTTCCGGCACAATGACCCTGACATGGGTTCCGCGGGACTTAGCGTCTTTGAAGGAATCCAGATAAAATCTGTTGATTTCGGCGACGTCTGATTTGGTAAGCATTAGCCGGGCTTCATCGTTGGCTCTTCCCAGCAGGGTGGCCAGCTGGGCGAAAACATTATTTTTCTCACGCACCAGACCAGTGGTTTCTGACATTTCCATGATCTGCTCGCCCTTTTTGTAAATGTCCTTGAGCTGGGCGGCTATTTTGGACCCTTTCAGGGTGGTCAGGGCATCCTTTCTGTTTTCGGCGGTCATTTCATAATACTTTTTGAGGTTATCAACCCCTGCTTCAGGGGGGACTGCGGAGTATTTGAGGGGGCGACCTTCGTCCTTGACAATCACCAGACCTTTCTGGCTCAGGCTCTCCAGCACATCATAACTGCGGGAACGTGGCACACCCGCCGCTTCAGCCAGCTCTCCGGCAGTGGAAACGCCATGGTTGAGAAGGGCCAGCCAAAGCCGGGTCTCATACAGGTTGGTCCCAAGAAAGTGACGGGCACGATCCACCAGCTGCTTTTGGATTATCACTTAATCACCACACTTAAATCATAACACGAACAGAGCTATTTAAAGGTTTGCCAACTTCCGCAAAGCTCTAACCGAAAATCCTCATAAAAGCACTCTGATTGGTGCGGGCCTTGAACTTTTCCGCAAGGTCCCCTTCCCAGGGGCGACCAAAACTCTCGGTATGAATGAAAGTGTTAATGGGTGCCCTCTTGATTTCCGGGTAGGCACCACTATAACCCAGACCGACCACCAGCAGAGGCAGAACACCTTGCGGACAATCCACGAACTTTTTCAACTCCTCCTCGTCAAAATTACCATTCACACTGGTGGCCACTCCGTGGTCCCGGGACGCCACCACCAAATTCTGGGCCAGAGCGGCGCATTCAATCAGAGACAGACGCTCCCCTGCCGCCCCCATGGCAAAGCTGGCTCGCTCCTGATTGGAGGCCACTACCAGAAGCACTGACGCCCGTTTGAGCTCCCCCTGCTTCAGGAGTTCACTCAGTTGCTGTTTGCGGTCTTTATCCTTGACTATGATGACCTCCCAGCTTTGCATGCCCTGAAAGGACATGGCCCATCGGGAGGCATCCAGGATGTCAAGCAACACGGCAGTTGAAATATCCTTACCATTAAAATTTTCAACCAGCCGGGTCTTCCGGAGGGCCAGCAGGGTTTCCACGTCACCATCCCCTGTGGAAACTTATAAACTTGTAGGTCTTCTCCTCCCCATGCGTTACCATGAGCTGGTTGGGGTTTTTGCCGGATTGGAGGCCGAAAGTTCCACTCTGAAGAAAGCCGACCTACTGGCAGGTCTGCTCAGCCGGACTCCGCCCGACCTGCTCAAACCCGTGGTCTACATGACCACCGGCAACATTTTCCCCCCTTGGATGAACCGCGAAATCAATGTCGGGGATAAGACTGTCATTTCGGCCATTGTTATGGCCACTGGGGCCACCAAAATACAGGTGCAGAACCTTTTGCGGGAGCAGGGGGACCTGGGTTCCGTGGCCACTCTTCTGCTCACCAGTCGTGCCCAGCACACCCTTTTCAGGCAGGAACTGACAGTCGCCCATGTCCACCAGACTTTTCAGAAAATCGCAGGTATGGACGGGTCGGGTAGCCAGGATGCCAAAATATCCTCGGTGGCAGAGCTCATCAGCAACGCCCGGCCGGAAAGTGCCCGCTACATTATCCGCACCGCTCTGGGCCAGCTCCGTATGGGAGTTGGTGATGGTATTATGCGGGATGCCATATCCTCCGCATTCACAGTGAATAAGGAAGTGGTGGAGAAGGCCAACGCCGTCCTGAATGATTACGGTGAAGTGGCCGTGCTGGCCAGTCGGGGGGAATCGGAACTCACTGACCTGAAACTTCGGCTTTTCCGCCCCATCAAGGTAATGCTTTATCCCAAAGCTGAAAAAGTGGATGATGCCCTGGCTTCCGCGGGCCAGCCGGCCCAGTTTGAGTTCAAGTATGACGGCTTCCGCACACAAATTCACAAAAAGGGGGAGGAGGTCCGCATCTACACCCGTCGGCTGGACGACATAACTTTTCAGTTCCCTGATGTTGTGACTGCTGTCCGTCGCGGTATTCGGGCCAGGGAGGCCATCATAGACAGTGAAACTATTGGCATAGACCCCGCGACTGGCAGGTGGGTGCCCTTCCAGAATATCAGCCAGCGCATCAGGCGCAAATATGACATTGAAAAACTGGTTCAGACTCTGCCTGTTGAGACCCATGTCTTTGACCTTCTCTTTCTGGACGGCAGGAGTTTGCTGGATATGCCTCTGGCTGAACGTTTCAGACGGGTGCAAGATGTGGTGACTCCCGACCCTTCCGACGGCATCAGAGTGGCTGAACACCTGGTCACCGCCGACCCGGCTCAGGCCAGGGCCTTTTACCAGACTGCTTTGGACCGGGGTTTGGAAGGCATCATGGTCAAAAACCTCCAGGCCGGCTACAAGCCCGGTCAAAGAGTGGGTTTGGGCTATAAGGTCAAGCCCGAGACTGAGACCCTGGACCTGGTGATAGTCGGGGCCGATTGGGGGGAAGGTCGTCGCACTTCCTGGCTCAGTTCCTTTGAACTGGCCGTGGTGGGCCCGGACGGGGGCTTCTTGCCTGCAGGCAAAATGGGCACCGGCATGACTGATTCCGACCTGACCAACTTGACCGAAACCCTGAAGCCGGACATCACCCGACAACATGGCAAACAGGTTCAGCTCAAACCCCGCATGGTGGTTGAAGTGGGCTATCAGGAAATCCAGAAAAGCCCCACTTATGCCAGCGGGTTCGCCCTGAGGTTTCCACGGTTGGTCCGCATACGTGATGACCGCAAACCCGAAGATGCTGACACCCTGGACCGACTGAAGACCATTTATGCCAAACAGTTCAGCAGGGGAGAAAAGCCCTGAGCCCCGTCGGGTCAAACAGATAGACTGCGTCCCCCGGATACAGCTTCATGTGAAAGGTTCTGTCCGCGCCCGGGCCTAAACCTCCTTCCAGTTCAACAACACCCCGCCCCCGGTTTTCAACCCAGACTGTTTCCAGCCTTTCTTCACTTTCACAAAAATTTCTGATGGTAACCCATTCACCCTGACAATCCGCTTTCACTATCCGGATGCAATCATTCACTGCGCGACTGAAAAGACACCCCCTGCCTCCCATAATGGCTTCCACCTCCTTCTGCATGAGCAGATCGCAGTAGGCATAATTGGGGAAAATGCACAGAGCCTTGGCGTGACCTTCCGCCACCATGATTTCGGAGACCAACACCTCCCCGATTTTCAGATGTCTTAGGGCCCTGCCATACTTGTCCCGGCCACCCAACTCCCGGACCATGCTGACCTCCCTTCCCAAAACCAGAGTTTTCAGGGCTTCAGTGCTCTCCCTGAAGCATCTGTCCCCTCTTTCAGGAGTGTTGATGCCCAACAATCTGACCAGTTCGTCCCCCACCTCCACAGTATCCCCATCAATCACTCTTTCCACCACGGTCGGCCTTCCTGGCAGGAGTAAAAGCAAAGTGCCGAGAACGGCCAGAATTTGTGAATTCATGACTCTAAATTTGGCAGGGCAGGTTGAGACTTTCAAAAAATTCACAAACGTGCCCCCAAGTCTCATCACGGTATTCGATAGTCAGGTGGGACGCCATCACCTCGTAAAATTGATAGACTTTTCCACTCCGGTTGAGGGCATCCGCCATGAGTTCTGACTGTGAGAAAGGCACGATGGCGTCTGACCTACTATGAACAAGAATTACCGGGGCCGTTATTTTCTCCACCAGATATGCCGGGGACCTGTCCTGGTAACACCCGGGCACTTCACTCGGGAGGCCTCCGCATTCGTTGGCGGTCATCTTAATCAAAGGTGAGAATGATAGGGGCAAGTAAAGGTTCTGAAGTGAAAACTCCTCCATCTCCATCAGGCTGGTGGGCCCGGCCAGACTGACCACTCCGGAACAGTTCGTTCGGGTGGCGGTCATCAATGCCAGATAGCCTCCATGGGATTTGCCTATCAGATAGACGGCTCGCCCCCGGTTCTGGAAATACTCAACGGCATTCACTGCATCAATCAGTTCATCCCCGCCAAAACCGCTCTGGCGGTATTTGAAGGAAGCCGTGGTGATGGAACTGAAATGGCCCGCCTGCTCAAACAACATTTTTTTGGCAGCACTGGCACTGCCATAACCGCCATTGAAAAACAGCACCACAGGTCCCCTGGCCCCCCCCCTTTCCTGCAGGTAAATCTCGGTTCCGTTATAGGTGACGGTGTAATAGGTTTGGGGCAAATGGTTGAAGATGTAGATGCCTGTCACCAGTAGGACAGCTATGATGAAAGGCGCAGCTTTCGTCTTCTTCCCCTCCCTGCCACTTCTTCTTCGGTAATGAATTTCCAGTCAATGAGTTGTCGGACATATTTGCGGAAGGTGCGTTCGGCTATCTGACCCCCGCCCCTCAGATAGCTGGTGAATAAATCGTTGGAGAATGCTTCACCTTTGAGACCCTTTAGAGTGTCCAGAATTTTTTGATGATCGGCTTCAATCTCATGCTGTCTAGCCTCCTGCTTGGGACTCTGGCCGACATCAAAGTGTTTCACAGTTTCAGCAGTGAGCACGTCTCCCGTTCTTTCTGCAGCCCTGCCCGCCTTGAGTAGCAGACTCAGACCATACCGGACATCCGACCGGTTCTTGAAAGCGAAACGGGCAGCCACTTTGATGGCCAGCTCCTGGGCGTCCAGTCGGGCCAGATTAACTCTCTCCTGAAGAATGTCCACCAGTTCCTCCACGGTATAAGATTTGAACTCCAGAGGGGTGAGAGCCAGAGAACTGACCGCCCGGGAGTCAAACTTGCGGGTGGCGAAGGGGTCGTTGGAGATGAGTATCACCCCCAGAGTTGCGGATGCCCGGCTCAATTCGTAAAGCACTTCAGGGGTTTCCAACAGGTCAACCTCATCCAGCACCACCAGCAGTTTCTCCTGACGCACCCTTTCCACGAATTCGGCGATGAGCTCATCCACACCCCGCCCCTTGCGCGGGAAGGGCACTGCCATCTGCCGCAAAATTTCGGAGAGCAGGGCGACTTCCGTTCTGTGATACCAGCAGTTGATATAGACGGGGACCACACCCTCCGTCTGGATTTCCCGGAGCACCAGCTTAGCCACAGCGGTCTTGCCGATGCCGGGGCCCCCATGAATGAAAAGGTTGGAGGGCCGGCCCCCCCTGACCAAGGGACTTACCATCTCAAAAACCGCCGACACCTCCCCCTCCCGATGAGGCAGGACTTCCGGCAGATAATCAGGGTCAAGATATTCCTCTAACACACTTACCCCTGAGCTCAAACTCATTTATGTTTTTGCTTTCTCCAGCTGGCAGGGTAAGCATTCCGGGCCATGACCACCCCATCTGCAGTGGCGGCATCACCCTCCCAGGTATCCTTAATCTGGTGGCCGTCCAGCAGGGCCGTGCCCAGAGCCACCAGCTCCCCCTTAAGGGTCAGCAGGGCCACCCGTCCGTCCGCCACCACCGTTTCATCCACCTTGCTCACTCCATTCACTCCCAATCTGGAGCCGTGGCATACATTATTCACCGCACTGTCTTTCATGACTATTTTCGGCAGGTGGGCAACGGCGTCCTCCACCGGCCGAACCACCTTCCGGAGCAACTTTTCGTCACCACTTTCCTTAAACCAGTTCCAAGCCTCGCTCAGTTCCTGTAGGGTGACTGCATCCTCTTCAGTGAATGGCCCTGCCAGGGTTCTTCTTAACTCCGCCATGTGAGCCCCCTCTCCAAGTTTTTGGCCCAGGTCGTGACACAGTTTCCTGATGTAGGTTCCCGCCTCCACTTTGGTTTCAAACAGCACCAGTCGGCCGTCCGCCTCCAGTATCTGAAATGAATAAACCTCCCGCTCCCGCTCCTCCCGTTTGACTGCACTCTTGACGGGGGGCGTCTGTTTGATTTTGCCCACGAAGCCGGCCGCCACCTTCCGGACCCCTTCCAATCCGTAATCCCCGTGGAGCTTCATAACCCCCACGTAGGTCTTCGGGGCTCCCTTCAGAGCTTCCACGACTTTGGTGGCCCGATTGAGAAAGATGGGGAGCACCCCTGTCACTCCGGGGTCCAGAGTGCCGGAATGGCCCGCCCGGGTGGCTCCCAGCATGTTTTTGGCCCATCCGGCGACCTCATGGCTGGTGTGGCCTGAGGGTTTGTCCAGCACCACAAAGCCCAGCTCCAGCAGGTCAGGAACTGGCCTTTCTATGGGCTTTTTCCCGTATTCCGGGTCCGTTTCCGCCTTCTCCCTGATAAGCACACCCCTAACCCCCCAGTAGATTTAATACTATGATTTACCACAAGTTAATCGTAACATATATAATTCTCACTTCATATGCTCTCCATGTCTGAAATAGTTTTTGAGAAGGCCCAAGCTTCCATTGAGGGGGAATACCAATACTCTGAGGACCTGTCCTACAAACAGGTCAAGGTAGACTGGAACAATCCTGCCAGCATTCAGGAGGGTCTCAAGACTGCTTTTGAGGAGACCGAGGGCACCATATACTTCTATCTCAAGGACACCGAAGACATGGCCGTTTTGGCTAAAGCGTTTGACCAAGTTTTTCGCGGGATAAAGCTGGACCGTCTGGAAACCACCAACGAAAAAGTTCTGATTGAGCAGTATGCCACCCGAATCCTGCCCGGTAAACTTGATCGCTATGACTTTGGTATTGGAAGCTTGGGGGACCTGGACATAAACGGGGTGGTCTTCAAGGATGTGCTCAAGGGTGACGGATCATGGGAAGTGGGTTATCTCCGGTTTGCGGATGCCTACACTTTCCGCATTGAAGTGGAGAACGCTCACGAAAAGGAGGTCATATTCCCTACCGATCTGCCCGCCAATCCCACCGAGCACACCCTTTATGTGGTGTTCGCTCGGGACGGTAGCTACCGTTTCCTCATCAACTTCTCCAAACCCCGGAGCCCCCAGGTGTTTGAGATTTCAGATACGCCCTATTCCGGCCTTTATCTGGAGCTTGAGCACCAAACATATCAAGACAGTCCCGCCATCCCTGCCCTGATTAATGCCAAACAACAGGGGCAGGTTCTGGGTGTCCGCAACCCGGTCGGGACTTATGAGACTGGTCTGCAGGCTTTCAAAGCTTACATTCTTGACCAAAAAGAAACTGTCGGTTCTGACTTTGACCCGTTTGAAGGATTGAGGATTTTTGAATGATGGTCAGCTGGCCGGCCGAACCACCAGCAGGTACTCCCCTTCCCACCACTCCCCGCACTCCTTGGCCCACTCTGCACTTTCGTGCAGAATGATGTAGTCAATTCCCACTTTCAGCTCTTCACAACTTTCAGGTTCGTAGAACCACCACTCCGGGTCGGCGTATTCCCAGGTGGTGCAGGCGGGGGTGGGGTTGCCCCGGTAGGCCAGATAATTGGTGGCGAAAGTCCTGTGTTCCCGATAACCCTGGGGAAAGCTGGTTGACAGGACGGAGCCATTCACCCGGTCCAATATGGGAAAATCCGTGGCAGTGGGCCCTTCCCAAGGGAGGGGGATGGCCAGGATTATCAGGGTGGCCCAGGCCACCCATCTCCACACCTTGCGGTTGTGGCGAAGCAACAGGAAGGAAAACAAAGGAAAACAGGTGATAGGGATAACCTGATTAAAACCGGGTAGGTGAGTTGGTAGCAGATTGCCATAATAAACCATAAGCGTGGAAACAAGGGTTATCAGAAAGCTTGGAAAAGCGTAGCGCCCTTCCTTGCCCAGCAACAGGACCAGCAGGCTCATGGCCACCAATCCCCACAATATGGCATCCAGAACCCCGGGGGGCATGAGCGAAGTGGTGACGGTGGCCTTGATATCCAGAACAATTACCTCCAACCTGCTGACCTGCCAGCCCGCGGCATCCATTGAAAACGGGATATAAACCCCCAACCAGGGTAGGAGTAGAAGGCCCCAGAAGGCCAGATGATCCAGCATCCGCCGGTTCCACAATTTGAACAGTATGATGGGTAAATAAAACAAGGCGGTGGGCAGGTGCGTGGTGGCTCCCAGGGCGAACAGCAAGGTGGTCATGTATTTGCTCTTGCCATCATCCAGGTAGGCCACCAGCAGAAGCAGGGGCAGATGGGCCGCCAGCTCCAGAATTCTGCCTATCCTGAAAAAAAAGAAAGCCGACAGGGGGAAAAGCACGGCCAGCACCGGGTCCCACCGATAGGGCTTGCGGAGAATTTTGCCGTTGGCGTAGGTAACCGCCAACATCAGAAAGAAGGTTGAGAGGTAGGCTACTGCCGGCGGTAGCACCCAGGCCAGCATGAGGAAGGGAATGAAAAACGGCGGGATGAATATCTTCAGGTCTA
This sequence comes from archaeon, assembly GCA_011049195.1. Lineage (GTDB taxonomy): Archaea > SpSt-1190 > SpSt-1190 > SpSt-1190 > SpSt-1190 > SpSt-1190. Next base: position 4,660 of record DSCG01000033.1, on the reverse strand, counting down.
TGTTGCCCAGCTCGGGCCACCTTTCAAAGCCGTGTTTGGCGAACAGCTCGTATTTCAGGATGTGGAAACTGTGGTCCACGTGGTAGGGGCCTGAGGGCATGCCGGGAAAGTGAAGGAAGTCCCAGAGTATGAGGAGGCAGGCTACCACCATAAAAACTTTGTCAGGATTCCGGAGGGCTTTTTTCCATTCAAGCTTCAAGTCACACACCTGTCATATTCACAATTATTATGTGATTGCCCTCCAGGTAAGGCCTGTCACAACTTTTCACCCACTGGTCTGTTTTATAAACAATTACATAGTCCAGGCCGGCTTCCAGGGCCTCACAACTTCCGGGCTGGTAATGCCACCACTCCGGCTCCGAATACTCCCAGGTGGAACAGTAGGGGGTGGGCATGCCCCGCGAAGCCAGATAATGGGTGATAAAATGCCTGCCCGTCCGTTGCCCCACGGGGAAGGCCACCACGTAGGAGCCGTTTATCTGGTCCAGCACCGGGAAATCCTCTGAGAGCGGGCCCTCCCAGGGCACGGGCCAGACCAACACCAGAGCGGTGGCCAGAGTCAGACCCCACCAAAGCTTCGGAACTCTGCGGTAGAGCAGGTAGGCGAACAACGGCAGGCCCGTTATGGGCAGAACCTGGTTGAGGCCCGGCACCCGGGTGAGCAGGTTCACTCCCACATACATCAGAACCGGGTTGAAGTTGACTGCCAGAAAAGCCGGAAAGGCCATGCGCCCCTCCCGCCCCAGCCACCAGGTGGCCAGGGCCGTCCCCATCAGGAAAGCCAGCAGGGGCCAGATAATCCAGGTCAGGTCCGCCTGCCGAATCAGATTTATGATAGTGGGTATCAGGGCCTCGGTGCGGGAGACCGTCCAGCCCGTCACCCTTATGGATTTGGGGATGTAGATGCCCAGCCAGGGTAAAAGTGAAAGAGCCCAGAATATCAGATGGTCCAGCTTCCGCCTGTCCCATAATTTCAGGCCCAGGGGTATCAGGTAGAACAACAAAGTGGGCAGGTGAGAGGTGGCTCCCAGAAAGAAGAGCAGAGTGGTCACCCATTTTTTGTCCCCTTCATCCAGGTAGATGAAGAGCATAAGCAGGGGCAGATGGGCCGCCAGCTCCAGAATGCGACCGAACCGAAACAGGAAGTAGGCCGCCGGCGGGAAGAGCACGGCCAGAAGAGGTTCCCGCCTTCGGTTATGAAACAACCGGTCCCCCGCCCAGTAGGCCACCCCGGCTAGAAAAAAGTAGGAGCCGAAATAAGCTATTTTGGGCGGGATGAGATAGGACAGGAAAACCAGGGGCAGGAGACCTACGGGCAACAACAGTTTCAGCGATACATTCCCAAGTTCCGGAAAAGCTGTCAGGCCGTGCACCTTCACCATCTGGAACTTCAGCAGGTGAAAGCCGTGGTCGGAATGAAGAGGGGAGGTCACCACCCCCGGGAACTGCAGGAAGTCCAGCAGGATGAAATAAAGTGCCAGAATTATGAAAACCTTTTCCCAGTTGGTCTGTCGGAGCAGGTTGACGGCCCGGTCCTTCCAGACCGTGGGGTTTTCCATCACTCAAGAGCTTTCCTCTCATTTTATTTATGGCTTTGCCGGTTGCGGTTACTGGCACAAACTTATTAAATACTGAGTCTGGGCCTTCAGATGCTTTCGCACTTGCCCGACCAGTTCTATTTCAGGAACTTCACAGAGGCAGAAGTTTGTTTGGACGACCTGACAGAACTGGAACCCGGTAGCTATCTGGTTGAGAGCCGAACCCTCCAGCCAGTGGTTGCCCATAACTGTCGGGACTGCATCCTGAGGAAGCCGGGCGAAAATCCGGATTTTTACGTGCCTGTTGAAACCCCATGGGTTTACGAGCTTTCTGAGAACCCCTCCCCCCTGAAGATGCTGAAAGCTAAACTGGAACACCACCGGGAGGGTAACTCCTCCGAGCCCTATGTTATTGTTTTTTCCGGCCGGACTCTGGCTTTGACAAGGGTTGAGTCATGGACTGCTTCCGGACTCGCTCAAGCCATCCGAAGTGAAGACCGGCCAGAAACACCAGCAGGCGGAACGGGTAGAGCAGACCCCCTACCAGCCCAGCCATACTGAACTGGCGGTATAGCCCATAGACCGCCCCCGCCAGCCAGGGTAGCACCAGCAAAACCGGGAAAAATGAAGAGGCCACCATCCAGCCATACAGGCCGGCCACCAGGACGCCCACCTTTCTGCCATACCAGGTGTTTAGTTTAACTCCCGCCCGGCCGTCCCCGTAGCCATACAGGTAAAACTGCTTCAGCCACTTTTTCAGGGTGGTTCTCATCTTCCAATTCACCATGGCTCCCGGGGCGAAGACAAACTTAGCCCCTGCCTCTTTCATTCTGGCGTTGAACAGGGTGTCCTCCCCCGTGTATAGTTTTTCAGGGTAGCCTCCCGCCTTTTTCCAGATTTTTTTCCTGAACATGACGGAGCGCGAGCTGGGGTTGTCCCGGGCGGAAATTCTTGCAAAGACCCCTTGGATTTTTTCCGGAAAGGTTTCGGCGGTAGCCCGGAAGTTGCCACTGACCACATCTGCGTGGCTTTCTTCGGCCTTTTTGGCCATCTGTTCCAGCCAGGTCTTCTCGGCAACACAACCACCGTCTATACCTGCAATCCATTCGTGGCTGGCCCGTTCCACTGCCAGGTTGCGACCCCGGGCTATGTTGGCCCCTTTAGCCTGGGCCAGCTTCAGCACTATGTCTGCGGTCTCAAACTTGGGTTTCCATTGGGCCAGCTTTTCCAGAGTGCCGTCGGTGGAGCCTCCATCAACGACCACCATCTCTTCCGGCTTCCGCGTCTGTTGCAAAACCGAGGCCATCAGGCCGTTCAGGTTATCCCCTTCATTCAGGAGGGTGGTGATTACTGTGATTTTCACGGGGAGAGGAGGCGAGTTTATTTAAAAACCCAATACACTACTATTTAGTGGATAAACAACCGGAAACCGGCCGTTTAATCTGGTATCCCCACGCCGGGGATGATTTCAGGACGCCCCAGACTTATCAGCGGATGGAGGACCTGATTATCTGCACAGATGTTGTTTATCTTTCCGACCTGCGGAAAATTGAACGAGGGCTTTTCGCCCTTAAGCGTGATGACCTGGCGCTTTGGACTCCCGAGCAGTACTGTCTTGTTGACCCTGCATCAGAAAAAATCCCTCAGTTTGATGTAATTCTGTTCAAGCATCTTTATGTTAAGGGTTTCAACTGGGACAACCTGGACCTGCTTAAGGGCGAGGGTGAGCTTTGGGTGCATCGTGCGGATGATTGTAGAAATATCATACCCCCCAAGGTCTGCCGGAAATACGGACTGGGACGGGTTGATGAAACCTACGACGGGGACTTCAAAATTTACAGGAAAATCCTGAAACCTGTTCCTGTTCCGGAAACTATATGATGCCGTAACCAATCAACCGCCACTTGTTGCCAAACTTCCTGCTGATGACCACCCGGTCCTCCTTGTCGGCACAGACAGGCCTTTTGAGCACCACATCTACTTCATTCCCGTTCACTCCCCGCACTACACCTACCGTTACGGAGGTATTCACATTTATGACTAAAGGTTCATTCACTTTCAGTGATTCCACCTTCACTCTTTTTCCTTCAATTCCAAGCACCTGTTCAAACAAAGTGACTTTCATTTTTAGTGAATGATGAACCGGAGGCATTCTTCCGGACAGACCCACCACTGACCCCAGCATGGAGTCCCGTTTGGTCTGGCTGTTGTCCAGCAGGGTGCCTATGGCCAGGTTTCCGCCCGGCGTTGCCTCTTTCAGTTTTTCCTTTTCGGTGACCAGTTGGGTGATTTCAGTTCTTACGGGCGCCCATTCCCCGTTTTCCATTTTCAGGCCCGGTAGGATTTCAACTTCATCTCCGACTTTGAGTTTGCCTCTCACCAAAGCCCCCCCTAACACCCCACCCACCAATTCTTCCGGGGTCCTGCCGGGTTTGTTCACATCAAAGCTCCGGACCACCAGAAACTTGGGGTTGGCCTTGGGATCCCTGTCTGGAGTCGGCACTACCTCCTCTATGGCCTGCAACAGCAAATCCACATTCACTTTATGCAACGCGGAAACAGGAATGATGGGTGCTTTTATGTCAAACTCCTTCAGGAACTGCTGGATTTCTTCATAGTTCTTCTTGGCATCCTCCTTACTGACGGCATCCACTTTGTTCTGAACCACAATCAGCCTGTTGATGCCTGCAATCTTGGCGGCCATGGCGTGTTCCCGGGTCTGGGCCCTTATGCCCTCACGGGCATCAACCAGCAGGAGGGCCCCGTCCATAATGGCACTGGCAGTAAGCATGACGGTCATGAGGGCCTCGTGGCCCGGGGCGTCAACGAAACTGATGCATCTCTGAAAATCGCCCTTACCCTCAACATTGTACCCCTCGCCGGGGGCTTTCCCGTCTTTGAAAATTTCAGTGTTGGCGTAACCCAGCTTGATGGTGATGCCCTTCTTCAGCTCCTCGCTGAAGGTGTCAGTCCACTTGCCGGTCAGGGCCTTGGTCAGAGTGGTTTTGCCGTGGTCAACGTGACCAATCATGCCTATATTGACTTCGGGTTTGTGCCGGCCTTTACTCACGGAGGGGGTTGTTATAGGGATTTATAAGACCTGTCCAATTATTCAACCCGTT
>DSCG01000043.1 GCA_011049195.1 archaeon | reverse complement strand
CGGACCATTTAAGCCTTTTCGGACCCACTCTTACATGAACATTCGGTCGGTGAGGTCGTCCTTCTGGTCCAGTTCTTTCAGGCGTTTTTCCACTTTCCTGGCATCCTTTTCCAGGTCCTGGGTGTCTATCTCAAGGCCATACACCCCCGCTATCAATTTGATGGCCTCGGAAGCGGCCTCCGGGTCGGGCACATTAGACATGGCCCCCGGTAAAACGCAGACCACGGGCAGGCCCAATCTTTCGCCATGAATGAGGGTGCTGGCCATGGGGCCGAAAACTGTAATTTCCTTATCAAGTGGGGCCAGTTTCAGTTTCTCCATCATCTCCCGCCCGGCGGTGTTGCAGACCCCTTGAATCTCCTGTTTGTGGCGGGAAGCCAGGCCCCCCACCACCAGCACCTGTTTAACCCCCACTTTTTTGAACTCGGTCAGGGTTTCCTCCACGACCCTGTCAAGCACCTCCTTTTCAGCCATGACGCTGAGCTTCATGAAACCCAGTTTGTCTTTTCTGTAAAATTCCACCGGCATTTCCAGTTTGTCCTTGCCGGCGAATACCACTGGCGGTAGCTTTCTGTTAAAATACCTCTCAACTCTCTCCGCTTCAAGCTTCCTCACCATAAAGTCAACGGCAATAAAGCCCACGAAACCGATACCGTGAAAACCGGTTACAACCGTGCATCCCTTCAGTTTGCCCAAGTCCATCCTTTCCCCTTTTTTAGGGCTTTATAATTCTGTTCCCGACCGACTATCTCTGCCAAGGTTTAAGGTTTTCCAGAAATTCACATACGAATTGTTTTTCTTTTTCATAGTAACCCTGGTATGCTTTCTGTATCCGGCTAGTCATGAAAATTTCGGGAATTCCTATTTTATCATCAACTCCCCTCACCAGTTCGCCAAAATCCCTGAACCGAGGTTTCACAAAAACCCACTTTCTGTCTGCGACTTCAAAAGCATCCGGATGACGTTCTTCAAAACTTTTGTAGTGGTCGTATTCACTTTTTGGGGGTCCGATTTCAACATTGACCTCTTTCTTTACTTCCTCAAGTTCAAAAATAACGATCACCTGGCGCTCAACAAAAACTGCATGACGCTTCACTATGTAACCTTCACGTTTTGCTATTCTGGAAATTTTTTTGGCATACCTTTTGGACATGCCCCACACCGCATCATCAACCAGGCCCTTGGGCTTTTTGAACTGGACCAGTGTCCATCTTTTCATAAGGCCCAGCCTGTCCCGGATTTTCACTTTTTTCGGGAAGAAGAACCACTTGGTGGGGTGCTCCAGATAGTCCCTTGAAGCCTCCCGGAGTCTCAGGAAAGAGTCCAGACCCACCGAGGCCAACACATTCCTCTTGGAATCAACCGGGTCCTTTTCCCGGACAGGCCATTTTCTTGTTACCATCCCCTCCAGAAAACCCACAAAACCCCCGTATTTGGCCACTAAAACCTCAATGGCGTAGCCACTGAAACCCTCCACCTCCAGCTCAGCCCCATAAACCCCCACCCCCTTGCAGAACTGCTTGGCAATCATTATTTCATCTTTCATGGCCCGGTCAAGCTGACTCACCCACTGGACATGCCAGATGCTCCGGTCAGTCGCCGATAACACTTCCCCTTTCCGGGTTTTGTAGGCCGCCACGAATTCCAGGTCAATCCCCTTCCATTTCACTTTAACATAAGGATGCTGGGCGTAATCAACTTCAACTCTTCCGAACTTACCCGCCGCCTTCTTCAGAATCTCCAATGCCCCTTCAAGGTTGCCGTCCGGAAAGTCTTTTCTGTCAAACATGAAAAAGAAGTCAATATCCCTCAGGTCGTTCAGGTAAGTTTCTTTGGCCACACTTCCCCCACAAATAACCTCCGGATGAATTTTTTTGGTTACTTCAGTCACTTCTTTCACTATTTCCCCTACCAGCTTTTTCTTCACCTTATCCGGTCTGATTTTTTCCAAAGCCCTGAAAGCATAGTAATGTTTCAAAACATGGTTTTTGTGAATGCTACCAATCCGTATGAACCTTTCAGTGTCCGGGTTGAAAATCGTGGATACCGGCAGTCTGGGACATTTGGTCGCCCCAGTGCCTTTTACAACGGGCAGGTCAAACTGGGACTGCACCTCCTGGTGAGTATACCCATGTGGTTTGCCCGAAAGGTTGGCCGAAGTGGCAATCAGGGGCTTCCCCACAGCCCGTACCAGTTCCCTCGCCGTCCTGTCAGAACTTATGCGAAAGGAGCCGACCCAGGGATAGCGGGTGCTGACTGTTATGTTCAGGGGCCCCGGGTGCAGTTTGTCGCTCAGATAACGAATGACCTCCGGCACCTCCATTATGGTGGACAACTGTTCCAGATTTTCCACCAGTATGGGCATCTTCTTGTTATGCAGTCTTTTTTTTGTGTGGTAAACCTGCTCCACCGCGCGGGAATTGGTGGCGTCCGCTCCCAAAGCGAAGGCGGTTTCTGTGGGGAAAGCAACAACCCTTCCCAGTTTTAGAAGTCTGGTCGCCTCTCTGATGTCCACCAGCATGTCAGACCCACTCTCCAGTCTATATAAAGTTAAAACCTTCAGCTACCGCCCGACCCGACCACCCACCATCTATATCCTAACCGCAATAGGTCTTCGGCCCTCTTACAAACCCACTCTCAATTCTATAGCAGGATTTATTTGGACCCTATGATGACGGCCCAGTCCCGCGGACTGATGAAGCCTTCAATGGCGCCCCGAGTGTCGGTCACTACAATACCTGTGGGCTTCAACTGAGCCACCTTCTGCTTGACCAGTTCAATCTCCTCATGGTCGGTGACCTTGAGGATATTTTTGTCCATCACATCTTTAATTTTGGTCTTGGTAGAGTCCTTGTTACCCACCACACAATGGCGGACAATAGTGTCCAGATAAACTATGCCCGTGGGTTCACCGGCCTTGGCCACTATGGCGGCGATGATGGCGGGGAAGCCATCCAGGATTTTACTGGCGACTCTCTTAACCTTGTCAGCAGGGTCTACGACCACATATTCGTCCCTGTATTCCACATCAGCGACTTTCATATCATGAAAAGCATACACTCTTATTTAGGGCTTTCCATACCCTTCTCATGGGTGAGTTACCCCTTTCAGCAGTGGATAATCTCCGGCGCGGTGGCCGGCTGGTGGCCTCCATCCGGAGCCGTCTGGTCCCCTTGGTCAGACCCGGCCTGCCCCTTTACGGCGTGGTTGAATTCATTGAGGCCGAACTCAAACAAGCCGGGGCCTCCCCCGCCTTTCCCGTCAATGTCAGCATCAACGAGGTGGCCGCCCATTACGGTCCCGTTTCCTCCCCGGAACCTGTTTTCCATGAGGGCGACCTGGTGAAAGTGGATTTTGGAGCCCATTTTGAGGGATGGCCCGTGGATAACGCGGTCACTTTCGACCTGGGTGCCTCCCGAGGCCCTGAACTCCTTCAGGCCTCGCAGTTCGCCCTTTCAACCGCCCTGGAAATCATCAGAGCCCGCGGGCCCGAAGCCACTCTGAGTGAAATTGGCACCGCTATCCAGCAGACCATCACCCAACAAGGCTTCCACCCCATCACCAACCTAACCGGCCACAGCATGGAGCAGTGGGACCTCCACAGCGGTATCAGCATATACAACTACGACTGCAAATCCGACAAGCCCATTGGCATGGGCCTTTTCGCCGTGGAGCCTTTCGCCACAGACGGGGCGGGCCAGGTCCGGGACGGAGCCCCCTCTTCAATTTTCAAGCTCATGACTCCTAAGCCCCAGAGACTGCCTCAACTCCGCCAGCTCATGAAAGAACTTTCCGCCTTCCGCACCCTGCCCTTCTCCTCGGCCTGGGTGAGCCAGCCCCAATATCTGCCCCTGCTGGTGCGTCAGGGTGTCCTTCACAACTACCCCCAACTGGTTGAAGTCCGCGGGGGCCTGGTGAGTCAGGCTGAACACACTGTCCTCATCACCGGCGACAGGGTTGAAGTGGTGACCCTTTAATTTTTCTGGGCTTTCAGGTAAGCTTTGATTTCTTTGATGGCGGCCTTTTTCCCTTTCTTGTCGTCTCTCTGTTGATACAGATTTTCAACCAGTTTGCCGGGCACAGGGGTCACATGCGAGGAGCCCCAGAAGTGAATGACCTGGTAGGGTATGCTGTGGGTGGAAGTCCCCAGCATGCCCTTTTGCGAGTAGATTAAAGGTGCGTTGTCAAGCTGGGTTGAGACATGGGGCAGTTTTTTGTTTTTGTCTGTTTCCCAATTCACACCCCGGATAACCTTGGAGAGTTTTTTCCGGGTGTCCGAATCCTCATAAATGGCCCGGACGACATCATGTCCGTAAATCTGGACATCATTCAAATTACCTGGCGTTGCACCCATTAAATCCACTTTAGTCGGTGTAGTGTTCTTTTGCTCTTCCAAAATGCCGTGATAACCGGTTACCATACCCCTTACAAGGTCTTCTTCAAGACGCTTCATCCCCGTGTCATCCAGATCCCCCAAAACCTCAAGGATAATCTGCTTTTTCCCTTTAACCTTCTCAGGTTTGGAGAAATACAACCCGACCTTTTTTCCTTCCACCTCAACGGCGTAAGGTTCCGTCAGTCCGGTTTCCAATGCGTCCGATATTTTGCCGATAAGCTTGCCGGCACCCCAGGCTGCAATTTTCAGTACCATACTTATCTTCCACACCTGCGTTAAATATTTTTCTTCAACACCCACACGCGTCATAATCATGCTCAAATTCTCTATATCCCGTCAGCTCCAGCCCCTTCTTGCTCCACTCCAGCAACTCCCTGACAACTTTTCGGCTTTCATCCCCGCTGATACCCTGTTTGGTGTATTCATTCACTTTTCCAATCTGCGGGGCAAAACCATCCCTCCGGTTACCCAGGTGGCAGAGTAATTGCTGATACCCGTGCCTTTCCCCAAGTATCTTTTTAGATCCCTCCACAAAATCCACCAGGTTCATGTAAGTTTCTCCAAACAACCCGTTGGTTTCCGGCCAATCCCCTCTTTCCTCAAGCTGGCGGCATGCCCGTTCCGCCCACCCGCGAAACTCCAGATACATGTTTTTTGCCACGCTGAAAACAGCGTTTTCAATTTGGTCCAGATAAAGTCCGTTTTTGGTTGGTTCGTTTTTTGTTTTGGGTTCTTGCATTGAAACCCACCTTAAACACGTCACTTGAGTTTTAAAATCTTGACCCGCCTGCAGGGCCGGGAGTGAAGCTTTTAAGACCTGCTTCCCATTCTTGTATGCCGAATCTGCTTGGGTTTGCCTGTGGGCCAGACCTGACCGGATATTTTTCACTCCCTTCCATATCAGAATCCGACGCCCACATCCTAACCCGCTTCGTGGAGCTTTTCGGCAAATCCGGAGAGACCGACCTCATAGACCGCCTCCTGAAAGCCGCGGAAGCCAAACAACTGGGCCACTCCGAGACCGTCATCCGTTTCTGGGCTCCTCATCTGGTCGGGGGAAAACTCGGCCCCCTTGAACCTTTACTGGCCGACCCTTCCATTGAGGAAATCATGGTCAACGGCATTGACCAGCCCGTATTTGTCTACAGTCGCCAGCACGGTATGCTCCCCACCCCTCTTTCATTCACAGACCCGTCTTTCTTCCTTGAAATCTCCAACCGCATCCTCTCCGGTCTCGGCCGGCGGGTGGATGCCTCCCACCCCCGGGCCAATGGCATGCTGGAGTCCGGGGACCGGGTGGCTGTTATCATACCTCCCTACTCCCGCGACTATCTCATGGACATCCGGCGGTTCACTGCCGAACCTCTCACCATCCTGGACCTGGTCAGCTCGGCCATGCTTGATTCCCGGACGGCGGCATTCCTCTGGCTGGTGATGGAGGCCGGTAACCTGAATGTGGGTGTGGTGGGCAACACCGGCTCCGGCAAGACCACCCTGCTTAACACCCTCACCCGCTTCATACCCGAACACGAAAGGCTGGTGCTGGTGGAGGAGGTGCCGGAGATTGTCCCCCTTCATTCCCAAGTGGTTCATCTGGTTTCCGCCGATTCACTCGGCATAACCCTGCGCGATGCCATTATTGATTCCCTCCGCCTCCGTCCCGGCCGTGTTATTGTCGGCGAGGTCAGGTCTGACGAAGAGGTTCAGGCCCTGCGCGAGTCCTGTCTGGCCGGCCAGGCCCTTGGAACCTACTTCACTTATCACGGTCAGAGTGCAGGCCTGGCCCGTCGCCGGCTGGAGGCTCAGGGTTTCGCCCCTCATGACCTTGACGCCATAGACCTGCTGGTGGTCTGTCGCCGTCTGGAGCAGAAAGGCCGGGCCATCCGTCGGGTGGTTGAACTCAGCTATCACGGCACCTCACTTTCCGCCCCGCCCAAATCATGGCCGGAAATCCCCGAACTGACCCGGGTTTTTGGGGACTGGCAGACCCTGCTTGAACGCAGGGCCAGATTGCTGGCCTCGGGAAAACTCTCCGGAAAGGACTCCCTGATTTTCAAGGAAATCCAGAAGGCGATGGCATGATATATGGCGACCTGACCCGGCAGATGGAGAGGGCGGATTTTCAGCCCCGACACCTGAAATGGTTTTACCCCACCCTTATCCTGCCCCTTCTCATTATCCCCTTAAACCTACTGGTTGCTCTGACCTTTCTCCTGGCCCTTCTCCGCCTTCCCCACTTCGTCTTCTGGCTGATGCTGAAAACCCGCCGTCGTCAGCTTCAGGCTGACCTCCCTCTATTCCTTTACTCCTTCAGCTGGGTGGCCCCCCTTTACAGTGTGCCGGAGGCCATACGGCTGGCGGCGTATGGTTCCCTCAAACCCCTGTGCGACCGCGTCTGGTCGGAATATCAGGCCGGCCGGAGCTTTGAGGCCTCCCTGGCCGGTTTTGACCTCTCAGAGGAAATTGAGGAGGTGCGCGGGGTGCTCCTGCAGGCCTACAAGTCAGGAGTCCGGCCCCCCATTTTCCAGAAACTGGCTGACCGGCTGGCTTCCCGCAATCTCAGCGACTCCCGCTCCCGTAGCTCACGCCTTCAGCTTTTCACAACCTCCTACACCCTGGCATCAACTGTTCTGCCGGCAGTCCAGACCTCGGTGGCTCTGGCAACAGGGGGTTCCGGGCGTGCCCTTCTGACCGCCCTATTAATGTCTCTAGGATTGGTGATACTATGGAAAACAGCCGAATAATTGCCTTAACGGCATTGGTCATGGCCCTCTTGCTTCCCAAGCTCCAGCTCCCCCTGCTGGCGGCTGCCGTTCTTCTCAGTATATATCCTCTTTTTAGGGTCAACCTGCTTCACCGCAGATTTGACAGGAACGCCACCCGGGCCATGCTGGCGTTGGGTGCTCTGCCTCATCTGGATGAAGCCCTGACAGCCTCCACCCTGGCCGGATTTGAAGGCTACTCCAGCGTGGAACGACTCTTCAGAAGGACAGGAACCTTGCAACTTCCTGACTACGGCTGGCGCAGTCGCATGCTGGCCAACGCCCTGAAACTCACCCTGAAAACGGGCCAGGTCCGCATTCTCTCCCTGGCTCTGGAGCAGATGATTGCCCACGAGGCCTTTGAAAATGAAAGGCAGGGCCTGCTGGCCGGCGAAAAATATACTCTGATTGCCTCCTCGGTGGTGGCCGCCGCCGTGCTGGCCGTGGTGAACACATGGGCCCCCTCAGAGTTCATGCTACCCTACGTGCTGGCCCAGAGTCTGCTGGCCTCCCTCTGGCTTTATCTGATGTCAGGTGAATGGCTGGAGGGACTTTCCATTCTGCCTCCCACGGCCCTTTTGGTTTTTCTGGCGGTTTCACGTTTCCTATAACTTTTTAAGTTTCACAACATCTACCTCTATGCGAATGCGTGGCCTGACCACCATAGAGTGGCTGGTGATTGCCGTCATAGTTCTGGTAGCCGCTTCCCAGGTCATCCGATACTGGGACAGTATCTGGCAGCCCCTTAAAGCCAAAACATCTGAGAAAGCAGATGAGTTCGGTGATGCTATTGCAGACCTAAAAACTTTTGTCCCGGACTCATTCACTCATAGTCTTTCACTTTTACCAGGTCCCCCAGCGTCATACCGGGAAGTGAATTGGTCTTAGTTTCAGGTGAGGTTATGCTCCCGACCAGTCTTATGCTGAACGTTTTTTCAATTTTTTTTGCCAGTGACAGACTCGGCAATCTTTTTCCCGCTTCAATGTTTTCAATAACCCCTACCTTTTCATTCAGTTTTTCAGCAAATTCCTTGCGGGTCAGACCGGCCGCGTTCCGGGCATCTCGGACTTTTTGTGGGAAATCCGGTAGAATGTCCTCCTCCCTTTCATCAGGAATATGATTTCTCCTGCCGGACTTGACTTCCCTTTTTTCTATCCGGTTTCCAAACTTGCTGCAACCTTCGCAGACTTTCATCTTTACTCCATCAACGTTGGCTTCAGCCACAGCGACCTTTTCACCACAGATTTCACACATTCTCACTGAATCACCGGTTTAGCCTCTTTAGCTATCCTCTCTGAAAACATCAGCCGCGAATTTAAAAATTATAGTGCCGGGGTCCCTCCAACAGCCTTCCTGCAGGCCGGCTTTGAGGCATCCGTACGCCAAAAACTCCCCCAAATTCCACCCCTCCTCAACCGGCACCTGGGGCAATAGAAGACCGGAACGACCGCCCTTCTGCACTATTATTCCATCCCTGCCAATAACCACCTCTTTTTCAGGTTCCGCCACCCTGACAGGGGGAGTCAGCACACTGACTTCAACATCCACCTCTTTTAGTTCATCCAGTTCCAGAGGGGGAAACCTCGGGTCGTGAATTACCCCGATTGCAGCCCTCTTCAGACCTTCTTTCAGTTTTACCCCACCGACCGTTCCGATGCATCCACGAAGTTCCCCTTTTTTGTGGAGGGTGACAAAAACCCCTCCACATTTTCGGTCCAGGATTTCCGTATTATCACTAATTCCTCCCCTCTCCAAATAGCTCCGGATTATTTTTCTGGCTTCATTCACTAAAACGGAACCTTCCAGATTATCAAGCCTCCCAGAAGAAGGGTTAAGAAAGCACCAACGAGGGTAAGACCGGAGGCCTTCCCAACGAAGTCCGATTCTGCGGATTCAATTTTCAGTGAAAGCACCTTTTCATAACTTATTTGTGGATTGGTGGTGCTCACCGCCATGAGCTTCACTGTTGAACTGTCAGTCTTTCTCCCTCCATAAACCTGCAGGGTGAGTTTCTGGATACCGTTGGGTTCAAGTGAAAACTCAGGGTTTTTGTTCTCAGTGAATACGGCAAACATGGAACCTGTCCCGCTCACTGAGATAGCATACTGGTCGTTCTTAAGCTGAGGGTCAATGGCAACCACACTCACTGTCCTGACTTGGCCCACTTTCAGCTCTATGTTACTCGGAATGGCGGTCACAAAGGAATTGAGGACGCACCTGTTGTTAATGCAACTGAAGTCCCCGGAACCGCAGTCCTCTGATGATTTGCAGAAGGCCCCGATAGCCTTAGGGATGCACCTGTCATCTGTGCAAATAGACCCATCCACACAGTCTGGGGTGCTTTCGCAACAGTCAGGGTCCCCCGAAGCCGGGCCTGCGACATAACAGACCGGGCTGGGGCAGTAGTAGTCAAGACTCCTGGAACAGGGGGTACATTTGTGAGTGGTGGCTTCACAATAATGAGTTACCCCTGATAACGAATTGGCGGTTGCACAGTCACTGTCTGTGTTGCAACAGTCTGCATCCTGACCCACACAGTTACCACTGGCACAGTAGCCGTTAAAGTATGCACTGCTCTTGCTGGTGGGGCATTTGACGCACCTCTTGCTGTTGTCTGCACACCAATAACCCGAAGTACAGTCGGTGTCAGACCCGCAACACCCGCTTGAGTCGCAAAGGTTTTCATATGAAGTGCCTTCAAACTGTGAATAGCATTCACCATTCACATCATCTGCAACCTCGGTCGTGTCACAACAGAAGGAATTGCATTCACCACTTGAACACATCCTGTCCTTATTACACTCTACGCCGTTGTTCAGCAGACTGAGGCAGACGAAGGTTGCCCCGTATTCTGAATATCCGCTGGAATTACTGCACCAGCTATACTGGTCGCAATATGCATCATCTTTACAGCAGGTTCTCCCAAAATCACAACATGCCCCATTCTGGAAGTGGTCCCCGCTTTCACAACAAACTCCGAATGAACAGGTGAAAGCCTCTGCCGTACCGTTGGCCCAACAGTTATCAGCCGGTGACCCGCAACAATCAGCACAATCTGCCGTGTTCATACACTGGAAATTGTTTTGGGTTTTGGTCAGGTAACCGTAGAGCTCACCATCCACTATCAGGCTTAAATTCACATTCAGGGGGGTTGCGTTTGAACCTGTGTCCAGAGTGGATTGGTATAGACTGCAGGACACATCACTGAACATATGGTTCTTCTGTTTCTGGGTTCCAGAAGCCAGATAAACCCCCGTTTCATAAACTTCCAGAGTGACTCCCCCCTCAACTTCACCGGATATGGTGAGATTGCCCAGATTTATGTTTCCCTGGTTATTGACTGTAATATTAACCCAAGCAGGATGATTGCAGTAGAACGTCTCTGAGATTAGGGTGGTGGAAATAGAGTAATCTACCGGAGTCAGCTCAACTTCACAATACCTGGGAGTCCCTGAATGCAGACTGTTCCCGCAGGTTGCATTCACAATCACCCGGTTTTCACCCGGCCTGAAACCAACTGCCCCAAAGTGAATGGTGCTCTCTCCTTCACTCACAGTGGTTTCCAAAGAAGACACTATATCTTCACCATTCAAAATAGTCACATTAATGGTTATATTTGAGCTACACATACACTCTGACTTCTGTTTTATGGTGAAGTCTGAAGTGTTCCCCCCCCACGTTATTTGGGAGAAAATGTCCGGACATCCGCCACCTCCCTTGATGCATACGCCATCCGGATTAACATACTCCCTTGTAATCAGACTATTATCTACATCACAAGGAGTACCACATGCAAAAGTGGTGTTGACTGACATGCACAGTCCGTTTCCGGTTGAGTAGTAGCCCGGGGTTTTTCCATAGAAACCACACGCTCCTTTGAGGGTGAGGGTTCCAGCACATCCGCAGGTTCCTGCTGAAGTGCAACTGTAAGTTTTACATTCTGACCATACTCCATCCAGACAGTAATCTACATCCCCGTCACCGTCAGCATCAACCGAGGCAGTATCATTCATGGCACAGGAATCTATCACCCCGTCCCCGTTTCCGTCATAGGCACACCCGCCGGCGTCACAGCAGATGCCCGTGAATCCGTCAGGGTTGCTGACGGAGCTGAAAACCGCCTCCTCTCCCGCTACCACTGTAAAAGGCACACATGCCCCGTCCCAGCAGGCTACGTTGTTGGTGCAGTTTACCCCCCTGAACTTCTTGCAGTTGCATTCATCACCATTACAACTGTCTGAAACGCAGTCGGCGTCAAGCTGGAAGGTGCAGGAGTACAAACCATCATCGTCCACCACTCCTGAACTGTCACAAAATTCGTTACAGTCGGTTGCTTCCCCGTCTTCACACTTGACAACAGTCGGGTATGACCCCGCACACCAGGTTTCCTCTTCCTGCATCGGGTTGCAACAGTTTTTAGTGTCATTAATCAGGCTAACCCCTGTCCACATACCACCTGTTTGTTCGCAGGCATTTCTGCAGAAATCCATGGCGGCGATGGGAGTATTCCAGGCCCCCGTAACATTGTAACAGTATTTGTCGTATATTCCATCATTATCCGTATCCGCATTCAGGCAGTAGGCTGAAGGCGTGGCTTCACAAAACAACCACGCTCCGGCTTCGCATAAATAACCGTTACATTCCGTGCCTTCTGATATGCAACTGTAAAACCCATTGTGGAACCAGCCACATTGGCCACCCGTGCAACAGGCCTTGTTTCCTGTGGTCGCGCATGTGGCTGAGTTCCGAACATCACTTACGACCTCAGAATAATCATCACCACAGCATTGGGTGGTCGCAGAATCCAGTAGCCAATATGAATCCCATTCACCCGAAACGGAGTCACAGGCATCCTCGCACAAATCCCCCGCCAGGACTACATCCGTCCACCCTGAAGAAACGCACCAGGTATCGTTATAGACCCCGCCGGAAAGGTTAAGGCCGAAACAGCTTTGAGAGGTGCAATGGTGAGAAATACCGTTCCAGCAACCCCACCTGCCGTCCTGGTAATTATCCGTCCCTTCAATCCCGAGAACCCCCTCGTCGTCTCCGTCAGTGTCTGCCATGTTGCCACAGCATTCGTTTCCTGTCCATACGAAGCCCAGGGCCTCGCAAGGGGCTTGGCCGCCGTCTGCAACCGTGCTCGCCAACACCCACTGACTGTCGACGCATGAGTAATAGGAGCCCCCTACCAAATAAGTGGTGTAGGTGCTACCACTGCAGGTGTGTTGAACCCCCTGAACACAGATGAGGTCGTCCTCTGCACCCGTCCCCAAAAAGTTGTCCTCGCTACCATCATCACCACAACAATATGAAACTGAGCTGAACCAGTCTTTTGAACAGCCTGAACAGTATTCCGGCCCATCATCGGGGTCTTTGCTACTACTTACGGCGCAGGCCCCGTTTGAACAAGCATAAGTATCATAGGTGCAGGTTCCCGATTCACAACTTCCGTAACATCCGGAATATTCTGTGCAGTCCTTGACGACACTACCATAACTGGTTCCGCTCGCATAATATTCCTTCAGGTTGTTCCCTGAACAAATATCCGTGTATATGTTGTAGGAACATCCTCCTGAAGAACACGTAGTGTAATCTTTCACAATCCCTAACAAAAAGTAGTCTTTACCGTTATCACTTTCTTCCGAAGGCAGGCCATTACAGTCAATAACCTGCTTCCATTTCCCCCCATAACATTCAATAACCACATTTGAGTTGCATATCTTTGTTCCGTCATCCTTACATTCCCCATTCCAAACACAATCACTTATTTTATCACAACAGGCATCATCAGAGGGATCGCTGGTGCATCCTGAAATGCAATCTCTTGCAAGATAATATTCTCCTGCATCATCTCCGCAACATCCAGTTGGGGAAACCTCACCTCCCACCGCCCAAGCAATGCCTTTGTCCCCTCCTGTGGCATCGCATCCGGTTCCGGAGCAATAAGCTGAGCCTTCATCAGGTTCATACCAGGTTCCACTGCTACACCTGACTTTGGACCCGCTGTAACTTGAGCAGGACCCCGACGCTACACAACTGCCACTTAGAACACAAGAACCCGGGGAACAGCATGCCTTGTCGGATGAATCAGAGGAGCACGCGGCCGCTGCCGTGCAGGTTCGGGTGGTAACCAACTTGGTGAAGGTATTGAACACATTACAGGTCATGTCACACTTGGTGCCGGCGCCGTAACTGTTCAGACTATCCGTGCAGATGTCGTTACCTTCATAGTAACCATCTCCGTCCCCATCCACCACGAAAGTTTTCAGACAACGGCAGGTTCCGGTTTTTGTGGATTTGCACTCAGCATCACATGTACAATCCAAAGAGCCTATGGTTAAAAATCCGGTACCACAGCTTGCCAATATTGGGTCTGAGCAAAATTCAAAACAAATGGGGAAAGCACATGCTCCTTCGGGTTCCTGGTCATCCGCACATCCTATCCAGGTACCCCCGTTACAGAATTCATTTTCACTGTCACCATCCACATCCACTGAGGCACCATCCCAATAACAGACTCCATCGTAAACACAACTACTTGATGCATAACAACAGGCAGTGTCTTCACTGTTGCTTGAACAGACTCCACTGCAAACCCGGGTTTTTACGTATTCGTGATCTTCATCCCCACAACAATATTCATTTATGTCCCCGGACCAACTCGAAGCATCCCAACTTCCAGATGCAGCTTCGCAGGCGTCTTGTGATTCTTCAGGGTATAATGCCTGACAACTTGAACTGCAATAGATCTCCCCCGCTGTGCTGGAAGGTGCGACCTCATCACAAAGTGCATCCGCCCCACAGGCTTTCTCGCACAATCCACTTCCTGAATAACAGGATGTACTGCTTCCCGGCCCCGCCATACCCCACCAGTTTGCATTGAGACATCCACTGTAGTCCGTACCGCATTGGGCACTCCAATATACATCATTCACCAATTGGTTGGCGGTTATGCAAATCTCAGTTTCAACCCCATTACTACAGGCAACCCAGGTCTTGTCACCATGATTCCAGTAAAGCGTCTTGGACTTGCAACCGTAGTATGTGGTGTCCACATACAGAACCATGGAAGTCCCATCATAAAAGGCGGACGCATCCTTATGAAAGGCCTTGAAGCGTTTGTTGTTGCCTGCGGCAGACGACGAGGTCACCCAGGTGTTGCTTGGCGACCCAAAGTAAGAGCAGGCATACCTGCCCGCGTGTGTGCTATAATCCCCGCAAGTGTAGCCTTCACCACAATAACCTGCGAAAGCACTGGTCATGGCGACCAGTATGGCCATAATTACCAGAAAATATTTGGCTTGAGACATCCCTAATCTAAATTTCCGCCGTATTTAACGCTTTTCGGCACCT
>DSCG01000029.1 GCA_011049195.1 archaeon | reverse complement strand
GGCCCGCCGGGACGAACAGAACCTCAGTATGAAGGTGCCTCTGCCTGAGGTGCGTCACACCGTGGGAGGGGACTTTAACCGCGTCATCCAGACTCTGACCGGGGCCTGCAAGTGCGAATTCGCTAAGGATGACGCCTGCGGTCCGGAGCTGGTTGAACTGACCTGTGATGACTTCAAGGTCTGGGTGAATGACCGGCCCGGTGAGGAGCACCTGCTTCAGGGCGACATGCGTGAGGTGGCCCGCCGGGTGCAGATGTTCAGGAAACAGCAGGGTCTCAAGGCCAGCGACCGCATTCGGCTGAAACTATCAGGGGATGCCTGTCTGTTGAAAGCCGTGAAACAGTTTGAAAGTGAATTCCGGGAAAGGGTGGGTGCTGACGAGGTGGTTTACACCGGCGGTCAAAACAAATTTAAAATCGGCGACAAGATTATCATGTTAAGTATTAAGTAGAACGCTCCAACACAACTTCTCGGTAACTGTTGTGAAAACTTCTTATGATCTCACTCTGTATCTCATTTTCCTTAAGAGAGTTTAGTTTTCGGTCTTTGCGGTATTTATTCACATTATTCACAACGTCTTTATTCATCTTAATTATGTTGAAGTTGAAGATGTCTCTGTACGTCGTGGTTGGGCTGTATCTCACTTTCCATTCCGCCAACACTTTCCCCTCTTCGCCGACTTTCACCTTAATATCCGCTTCCCTGAGGGGTGATTGGGTCAGGTCCTCTATTTTGACAGGCAGGTCCAGATATACTGACAATTTTTCTCCGCCCGTCTTAAGAACGACAGGCAACTCCGTTTTCTGGGCTTCCCCCCATTTTTCAGCGTCTGACATCCAGACTAAATACCCAACCTTAATAGCATTTTCGGAGGTCTTTAAAACTCAGAACTCACATATTTTATGTGATGAAGTGAACACCCTCTGACCTGTGATGAGAGTTTTAAAACTGATTTCGTCACCTACATACGGGCAGGCACGTCAATGCCCATCAAATTAAGGCCACGGCTCAAAGCTTCAGCCACCCGGTTGGCCAGCCAGACGCGGTGCTCACTACCTTCCATTCTGCATCTTTCATAATAATCATTGAAGGTTTTAGTGGTGACCAGCAACCATTTGGCTATCAGGTCCGGACGTCGTTGTGCTGCAGCATCCAACAGGTTCATACGGAAGTTCACAAGCTGTCTGGCCAATTTTCGTTCTTCGTCACCCCACTCCTTTTCATTCACTTTCCCTTTCCCGAACTTTTCAGCAATTCTTTTGGCCCTGACAGTAGCGTATTGAACGTAAGGTCCTGTTTCACCTTCCATACGCACCATGTCCCAAGTGAATATCACATCACGGGTTCGGTGGGTTTTCAGGTCTGCAAATTTTACAGCACCGATGGCCAGCTTCCATCTATCTTCTTCACTCACCCCCTCACGGTTGCCCATGACTTCCCCGACTCTGTGCCAGGCCTCCTCCAGCACATCCTCCAGAAAAACCACCCTGCCTTTACGGGTGCTCATCTTACCTTCCGGCAGGCTCACCATGCCAAAGTTGATGTGTTCCGCCGGGGTGTTGATTCCACACTTTTTGAGGCCTTCAAAAAGTAGCTTGAAATGCAGTTTCTGGTCATTTCCAACCACATAAAGCAGAAGGTCCGGCCTGAATTGCTGGGTTCTCCAGATGGCCGAAGCCAGGTCACGGGCAGCATATATAGTGGTCCCGTCCTGCTTGCGGAGTAGCAGGGGCACATCTGTGGAGGTTTTGATGACGATGGCTCCTTGGTCTTCTTCTGCTACTTCTCTCTGCCATAAGTCGTCCACCAGTTCAACCGCCTTCTTCACAAATTTGCTTTCACTTCCGTCTTCCAGATGGGAAATGTCCAGTTTGTGGTAAAATTTTTGGAACTCTTCCAGACTTTTTTCACGGAACTTGTCCCAGATGGATACAGCTTCCTCGTCACCCTCTTCCAGCTTTCTGAACCATTCACGGGCCAGTTCTTCAAGTTTGGGCTCCGTCTCAGCCGCAACGTGGAACTTTACATACAAATCAAACATGTCTTTGATGCCATTCACTTCTCCCTTACCCCATATTTGGTAGGCCGTGATGAGTTTGCCGAACTGGGTGCCCCAATCCCCGATGAAGTTAATGCCGTGAACTTTCCATCCCAACAGAGTGAATATTCTCCGAAGGGATTCGCCGATAATAGTGCTCCTAAGGTGCCCGACCGAAAACGGTTTGGCAATATTGGGGGAGGAATAATCAATAACCATCGTGCCTTTCTGCCCGAAGTCTTCAAGGTGTTCAAGGTTATGGACCAGGGCTTTGTCGGTGAGGTAGAAATTCAGGAAACCCTGTTCCCCCCGGGCTTCAACTCCCGAAACCTTGATTTTCTCCGCCAGCCCGACAGCCATTTGTTGGGGGTCGGCCCCCTTGGCTTTAGCCAGCCGAATGGGTAACATGGAGGAAAAGTCCCCAAACCTGCCAGAGTCAAAGAAAATCTGCTCTTCAGGCACCCCGGTATGCCGGGCCAGTTGCCCCCTGACGTCCGCCACCAGCTTTTCCATCAACACTCTAACCCATGTTTTAGACCTTATTAAAACCTACTGAATAAATATGAGAAGTCACTTTGCATTATGTGACAGTGGTGTTCGGGCGGGGTGGCAGTCTGACCAGAAAATATGGCCTTGACAAAACCATGTATCTGGGCAAAACCCCGGAAGGCAAACAACTTTTGATTGATTCCCTCAAACCCCACGTTATTTTCATCTGCGGTGCGCGTGGCTCCGGTAAAAGTTACTCCATGGGTGTGCTGGTGGAAGAACTGGCCATGAAAAATGACGCCGTGGCTACCATAGTCATTGATCCAATTGGGGTTTTCTGGAGCATGAGGCAGGCTAACAAACAGGATAAGGAGATTGAACTCCTTAAGGAGTTTGGGCTGGACCCCCGCGGGTTCAACAATGTGAAAGTGATGGTTCCGGTAGGGGCAAAGGACCTGCCCAGCGAAAGTTATGACGGTTTCTTTTCGGTCAAGCCCTCCGAACTGCGGGCGAGTGAATGGTGCTTCACTTTTGACTTGGATGGCTTTTCACCTGCAGGACTTTTGCTCACCCACGCCATAGAAAAAGCGGGGGAGAATTATACTGTTGATGATGTAATCCGGGTTATCAACACTGACCCCGAACTTCAGAGCAAAGAGCACGGGTTTTCCAAACAGACCCGCAGGGGTATAATCTCCCGCATGAATTCCTCGCGGTCGTGGGGGGTTTTCAGCGATCAGGCTACTCCTATAGAAAGACTGGCCAAGGCTGGCCAGGTGACCGTGTTGGACATTTCTTTCCTTGAGGAGTCAGTGGCCGCCTTGGTGGTTGGAATCATTGCCCGTAAAGCCCTTAACAAACGGAAGATGGAAAGTCGTAAAGAGGCTCTGGGAAAGCCCACATCTTTTCCCCCCGTATGGATGTTCATAGACGAGGCTCACACCCTGTTACCAAAGGACCACCGGACGGCGGCCAGCGAAAGCCTGATTGAATATGTTAAACAGGGCCGAAAGCCCGGGTGCTCTCTGGTGCTGGCCACCCAACAACCCAGTGCAGTGAACAGCGAGGCCCTCAGCCAGCTGGACATTATGTGCGTTCACCAGCTGGTGTTTGAGGACGACATCAAGGCCGTCAGCAAGAGGATGCCTGCCAACCTGCCAAAAGAGTGGGATGTGCCGTTCATCCGCCAGTTGAGGACGGGCCAGGCTGTTCTGGGAGACAGGGAAACCACTTTGACTACCTTTGTGGAGGTTAGACCCCGTCTGTCCCAGCATGAGGGTCGTAGCACCCTGGCTTTGGAAAGACCCCAGCTCCCTGCTGAAACCGAAGAAGGAATTCCCGCTCCAACTATTCAGGAGGGTGTTGTTACCGAGCTCCAACTTGAGGAACCGTCCAAAAGAGGCAAACGTGTCCCCTCCCTCCGTCCCATCATTAATCTGGAGGCCGCTGAGCAACTGGCCCGCAAACAGCTGGGCGGGTTCCTGATGTTCAACCGCGAGAACTTTCTGGTCAAGATGAAGGTTTATTGGCCATACTGGAGGGTCAATGCGGTTTCCAAGGATGGCCCGGTGGAGTTCCTTTTTGACGGCATCAATGGTGAGTTTTTAGGATCCAAGGGCATCCAGTTGGTGCTTGACCTCAATCCCATATCCATCCAGATGCTGGCTCATTCGGGCAAGACTGCGGAAGAGATTGCTCGGCAGGTGGGGCTGGACTCCCGCCAGGTCAAACTTTACTTTAACAAAATGATTAGGCAAAAGCTGGCCTACATGCGGGGCAAGAACGACCCCCGTTACTATTCCCGGCTGATAGTGCCTGAGGATGTGCCAAACAGGGAGCATGTGGTTGAGGACCTGCCTCCTGAGGGACGTATGCTGACCCACAAGTTTGAGCCCGACAAGAAACTGGCCAAACTCTACAATCTGAAATATACGGACAAGGAACTGGTTTTCGTGCCATACGCCTACTTCAAAACCGACAAACACAAGGAAATTCTGGTCAATCTGAACACGGGCAGAGTTGAAGATCGTCGCCTCCGGCTCAAAGTTTAATTTCAGAAAAAAATATCTACACCTTGAAAACAGTCTGGTCAGTCTGGACTGTGGTTTTTTCGACCAGACCGGTGACTCCAAAAATCAGCAACAGCAACCTGGCCACCACGGCAGCAACGGGTAGTAACACCCAGTTACCCAGAAAGTGAAGACCAAAAAAGAGACCTGCCGCCATAACTCCCCTGATGATGGGCTGAATACCTGAAATCATTTGATTGACAAAAGAGTCCATCCAGTCCACTACCTGACTCTTCAGCGACCTTTGCATGTCAAAATCAGGTAGCAGGCTTTCCATCTGGGTTTTGAGTATAGTAGTCCGGGCGACAAGCTCGGTGGCCAGCGTTCGGTCTATGCAGGTCTGGTCCCCTCCGCAATACTGCCTAATCTCCTCGGTGGCCATGTAAGTCAGGCAGGCATCTCCCGTCATTTCAAGGGGACATCCCAACGCACTTTCCACCAGAGGGCTACCTAAATCCACCACCATCTCTTCAAGAGTCCGGGGGATGGTCAAATTCATCCGGGGAAAGAGCAGGACCACCAACAGTATCACCAGTAACAGATAAGGCAGACCGAAAACCTCCTTAAGGGCACTTCCGAGCCGGGGTTTTATCTGGTTGGAAAATTTGGCCCGGGAGGTGGTTGTTCCGATGATTGCGAAGAGGAAAATCCCCACCGCCAGTGGGGATTTCAGTGTCAAAATCAGTAAAGGCAGGGTGTAAAGCACACTCAACCCCGACAGACCCGCCATCATAACCACCGCTCCGAGGACCGCCACCAGAGCCAGAAATAGTAGGGCTTTCAGGGAGAATGGGCTGGCCAATTCGTGATAGGTTAAAACCATGAGGAAACCCAGAACCATCATAACTCCTGCAAGAGTTATCTTGCCGGGAGTGGGCTTCAACTTATCGGAGGTGGTCTGTGTATCTTCCACTCCAGACATGCAATCTGCGGGTATTTATCATTTACATTATAGAAAAGTGACCTTGTCGTCTTTGGAGATGCCCAACACATCAGGCACACTCCGAAGGAGTCTGAGCTCCCCACGGTCGTAAAAGTCCTTGAGGGTCCTGACTATCTTTGGGGCTACCTCCCTACCATAAAGGGGTTTGCCTTTTTTCATGGTTTCCAGCAGATTGGTCCTGACGTGGGTCACCATTCCTGAGAAAAAGCTGGAGGAGAAGGGGGGCACCAACAGATTGCTTTTGGCGTCCTTCACAGTTTCGGGCCGGTCAGTGTTGAACCTGACTGTCATACAGGGCACTCTCAAATGATTGAGCTCCTCCTGCATACTGCCAGAGTCAGTGAGTTCGGCGGAACACCTGCCGGATTTGAGAAACTCAATGACATGGGCATATTCTTTCCAAAGAGGAGTGAACATGAAGTTCGGACGGGCATTGGCCTCTCTGACCAACTGCTCCCGCAGGCCGTAGGTTTCAAGGGCGAATTTGGTGCCGGGCAGTTCCACCCACACCACGTGTTCCCCCTGCTTCACCAGCTCCAGAGTGCCGGCCACTATGGCTTTGAACCGTTTCTCCGTGAGGTTGAGCCTGCGGTGGATGTCCATACGTATCCATGCGTCGGAGGCCTCCAGCCCGGGGTATTCGTCAAAAACCGAGGCTCCCCCATCAGGCCTCACGGCTTTGGCTTCCACAGCATCCACTACACTGTTGCCGACTGTGAATATCCTGTCTTCGGGATAACCCTCGGTTATCAGGTGTTTCCTGTTAAGCTCCACGGGGGCGAAGTGGAATTCGCAACCTGCTCCTGCCGTGAAGGTGTCCCATTGTTCGGGGAAAGGTTCCTGGTGGGCCATTACCCATTCACCTTCCCACTGATGATTCGCATACTCTTCCGGGTTTTCCGAGAATTTTTTTGGAGCCATGCCTCTCAGGCCGGCTTCATTCTGGGCAACCTTCTCACCCCTGCCGAACATCCATCCAATGGGGGCCATCCCGGCCACCAGAGTGTCGCCATGGACCATGGGCACAAAGGTGGTATCTGGATAGCTTTCCTTTAACTGGCGGGCCACCCACCCCATTTTGGCCACCAGCTCGTAACTTTTCTGTAGCAGGTCCCCTCTCACCTGGAGATTGAAGGCCACCCGCTCATCAAGCCTGAACTCTTTCATACCGTGGCCCAGCAACTCGTCGTAATGCTGGCCTGTATGAATGACTATGGTTTTTACCCCCAGTTTGTCAGCGGCGGGTATCAAGGGTGCCTGTTTGTAAAAATCCGGCTTTGTGGCAGTCACCACTGCCAGCACCAATTCATCGCCAAATTGAAGCCCTTCCTTCATCGCGACTGGCAAAAAATCTTTGAGCACGGTTATTTCTTTCATTACATCCCCTTTGTCAAAGGCCTTTTATAACCTCTGCCACCGTCCGATAAGGCACTCCCAGGGGGCCTTCCAGAGGGAGACCACCTAAAGTTTCTTTTTTTAGGGTTTCCAGATGTTTGGTGGCTTCTTGGATTACGGCATCAACGCTCCGTCCGGCTTCAGTCGCATCAATGGCCTGCAATTCCGTATCCCGGGCCAGAGCGTTCATACGACCCAGGAAGTCGCGTTTAATGCTCTTTTCAAGAGGATTGCCCTCTGAAACCTTCAGAGCCACCCTTTTTAATTCAAAAAAAGCATGGACCGCCTTGCGGGCATCAAGTCTGGCCGTCATCTGCCCCCTTTCATCCATGTCCCAATAACTATTTTAAAGTATATTATACTTTCCTTATATGAAGCGGAAGTTCATGAGGTTTTTCGACAGGCTCACTTCAGCCTTTAATTTTGGAGAAAGGGTTTATGACCCGCCACAGATAAAGTATGGTCACCCCAAGTCCAGCAAAGTGAGCATCACCCGTTTGAGGTCGACCGAGGACCTCATGGGTATCCGGTCCAAGCTTGAGGAAGTGGATGTGCTTTTCATTGATGTGAGTCATGCCCGCAAAGACCAACTGAGTGACAACATTGTAAAAATCAAGAACGTTGCCGGCCATTTGGGTGCCAAAGTCTATGGGGTAGACCCCAGATGGATTGTGGTCAGCCAGTTTGAAAAACTTTGAGCAGTTTGTGAGTGTGAATGAAATTCACTACTGACTTGGGCACCGACTTCTCCCAAACTTTTTTTCTGCCGGATGCCCGTCTTATCGCACTTCCGTTATAAACCCTGGGTTTTAATTGGTGGGGATTCACAACCCGATAACCCTTGGCCCTGAACAAATCCCCGACTTGTGAATTTCCCGTCATAACCACATCAAATTTTGGAGTAAGCATTTCGACCCGGGCCACCCACAGTTCGTTACTGTGAGTATCCTCAATAGGTGTTAAGGTAAATTTGGACAAATCAAAACCCCCTTCCACAAGGGCTTGTTTCAGCATCTCCAGCCTTTCACGACAGGAAAACGGGTTGTTGGTCACCCTGCTCTTTTCTGCTGACCCGACCACTACTATGACCTCTCCCAGTTCAGCGGCCTGTTTAAGCAGGTGCATGTGGCCCAGATGTGGAGGTTGGAATCTACCCACCACCAGTATTCTAATAGGACTTACCCCAGTAGACAAGGTCGGTCGCCTCCTCGCCACATGCCACGCACCTGGTGTCTTTGAGCAGTTTCTGGCCGAAAGGTATCAATCTCGGCTCGGCCCCCGTTTCCACCTTCATTTTGGCTTCACATGCCACGTTTCCGCAGTAGGGGGCGAGGGCCCATTTCTGGTCCTCAACGGCCTTCTTTACTTCCCCCATACGTGTGGCATTGACAGTTTTCTGAACCAGACTTTCCCGGGCCTTGGAGAATAGTCGGGCATGTAGCCGGTCCAGCTCTTTTTTGACTGTGGCCTTGAGTTTCTCAAAGGGCACCTTGATTTTTTGTCCGGTGTCCCTTCTGACCAGCATAACACTTTTGGCTTCTACGTCCCGTGGACCCACCTCCAGTCTCAGGGGCACTCCCTGCATCTCCCAGTCGTTGAACTTCCATCCGGCAGTGTAGCCTTCACGGTCATCCAGCACCACTCTCAATCCGGTTTTCTTTAACTCGCTGTGAATTTTTCCGGTAGCGTCATTCACAATTTTTTCCTTTTCCTTGAACACAATTGGAACAATGACCACCTGAACTGGGGCAACCTTTGGAGGGAGGACTGCTCCTTTGTCATCCCCGTGAATCATGAGCATGCCACCAATCACCCGCATGGACAAGCCGTAGCTGGTCATCCATGCGTGAGTCCATTTTTTGTCCTCATTCACAAATTTTACTCCGAAGGCCTCAGCAAACTTGTGGCTCAGCAGGTGCGAGGTTCCTGACTGCAGGGCCCTGCCGTCTGGCATGAGGGCTTCAATACCCAAAGTGTA
Organism: archaeon; assembly: GCA_011049195.1. Lineage (GTDB taxonomy): Archaea > SpSt-1190 > SpSt-1190 > SpSt-1190 > SpSt-1190 > SpSt-1190. Next base: position 5,721 of record DSCG01000029.1, on the reverse strand, counting down.
TTCGGCTCCGGCAAATTTGTCGCTATCGGTTTTCCTGCCACGAACCACCGGCACCGCCAAAATCCGTTCAACCAAATCTCCGTAAGCGTTGATAGCCCACTCAGTCTCTTTCTCCGCTTCCTGCTTGGTGGCATGGGCGGTATGAGTCTCACTCCACAGCACCTCCCTGCCCCGAATGAAAGGCTTGGTCATCTTGGTTTCGTGACGGTAGACGGTGCACCACTGATTAAACCTTACCGGCAGGTCACGGTGGCTCTGGAGCCACTTACCCCACATGGTGTGGATGATGGTTTCACTGGTGGGCCGGAGGGCCAGCTTTTCCTCCAAAGGTTGGTCACCTCCCCGGGTGACCCAGAAAACTTCAGGGGTGAAGCCTGCAAAGTGGTCGGCCTCCCGGGTCAACAGGTTTTCCGGAATCAGCAGGGGAAACAGCACATTCTGCACTCCATGGGCTTTCAGAATGGGGTCAAATTCCCCCATGATGAGTTCCCACACTCTGTAACCGTTGGGGCGATAGACAATCATGCCTTTGACGGGGGTGTAGTCTGCAAATCCCCCTTTGATGACTGTCTGTTGATACCATTCAGAGATGTCAGTATCCTTCTTCACGGTTATGCCCAAGTCTTCCGACATGACAAAGTCACTTTCAGGTTTTTAAATAGGCTTCACCCTTTACATATATGCCCCGGAAAAAACCCACCCGCACTTTGAGCGGGGTGTCGGTCATAGCAGTTATGGCCCCTGCCTTTGAGTGTCCGGGGGAATGTGTCTATTGTTTCAGAGGACAGGATGCCGCCCAGAGTTACACCGGAAAGGAGCCTGCGGCACGTCGGGCCATCACTCATGAGTATGACCCTTACAGCATAACCCGCAGTCGCATAGAGCAACTGGAGGCCAACGGCCACCCCACCGACAAGCTTGAGGTCATCGTCATGGGCGGAACCTTCAACGCCTTTGAACGGGGCTTCCAGAAAAATTTCATCATGAAAATTCTTGAGGCCTGTAATCTTGAAACATCCTCAGACCTTCAGGAGGCCCAGTTGAAAAATGAAAAAGCCAAACACCGCGTTATTGGTCTGACTTTTGAAACCCGCCCCGACTGGGCAAAAGTCAGTGAGTTGGAGTGGTTTCTTGAATTGGGAGCGACTCGCATTGAATTTGGGGTACAATCTGTTTTTGATGACGTCCTCACAAAAGTGAAGAGGGGCCATGATGTGGCCACCACAGTGAAAGCCACCCAAGTGGCCAAAGACCTGGGTTACAAAGTGGGTTACCATCTCATGCCGGGCCTGCCCGGCTCCACCCCCGATAGAGACATGGACATGTTCCGCATAGTTTTCAACGACTCACGTTTCAAACCTGATATGGTCAAGATTTATCCGACTCTGGTTATCCCCGGCTCTGAGCTGGAACAATGGGTTAAAGATGGGAGTTATCAACCCCTAACCACCCGGGAGGCAGTTCATCTGCTGGCCCAGGCCAAGACCACCATTCCGCCATGGGCCCGGGTGATGAGGGTGCAGAGGGACGTGCCGGTGCCCGAGGTTGCGGCAGGTCTGGACAAGGGCAACCTGCGTCAGCTGGTATGGCAGGAGATGGATGCCCGGGGAACGGAGTGTGAATGCATCCGTTGTAGGGAGGTTCGGGATGAAACCGGGTTGAGGATGAAACTTATTGAGAGAAGGTATGAGTCCAGTGGAGCCGAGGAGGTCTTCCTCAGCTATGAATCCCGCAAGGCCAACAAGCTGGCGGGATTTCTCCGTCTCCGCCTGCTCAAACAGTCACCCCACCCCGTGTTGCGGGAAGAGACGGCAGTGGTGCGGGAAATTCGGGTTTTTGGCCCGGAAGCGACCATCGGGGAGCCGGGGGTGTGGCAACATCGTGGCATCGGCAAGAAGATGATGGCCCGCGCCGAGCAGATGGCCTGTGAGGCCGGCTACCTCAGACTGGCCGTTATTGCAGGTGTTGGTGTGCGAGGCTACTTCAGGAAACTCGGCTACGATTTGGAGACACCCTATATGGTCAAAAAGCTCCATACGACCTGAAATCTTTTAAACCAACTCTTCTCAAGCTCAAAGTGGATGACCTCAAACGGCTTTTGGGTAAAATGGGCTATCGCGAGCTTGCCCAACTTTGTGGTGAAGAGGAACTGAAGAAAAGTGGTAAGAAGACAGACCTTATCAAACGTCTGATTGAGGGGGTTGACCACGAGAAGCTACGCTCATGCGTCATGGAGCATATGGGTGTGAACCGGAAAATGATGGGCCACCAGTGGGTTCCTAAACACCGCCTCATGAAAGAGGACGAAGTGCTGGCTTTGCTGGCCAAATATGGTATCCGAAAGAACCAGTTACCCAAGATGCTGGACGGTGATCCCATGGCCATGCTGGTTGGAGCCAAACCGGGTGACGTCATTGAGATAACCCGGGTGAGGGAAACTTCTGGCGAAAACAAATATTACAGAGTGGTTGTCCGATCCCTTATGGAGTAACCCCACCTTCGGCAAAGGTGGATCATGCCATCCCACCTCCCGCAGTTGGTGGAACTCAAGCTTTTAAAAAATCCGTAGGACAACCTGCGGGTTGGATTGACCAAAACCATCCCACCTCCCGCAGTTGGTGGGAATGACGTTCAATTGATTAAAGAAGAAGATGTCATGAGACCACCTTCGGCAAAGGTGAACCATGCCGTCCCACCTTCACCGCTTCACGGCTCGGTGGGAGACCCAAATTCCATGGAGAAATACTTTAGGTTAAAGAAGTAAGATGCCCTGAGAACTCGGAGATTTCCCGACCGAGCTTTTTGCCCGCAGGCAAAAACCTCGACCAAAACCCGCCTTTGCCCGCCAGCAAAACCGGGACCAAAAAAGAGCAGAATGCCCTGAGAACTCGGAGATTTCCCGACTGAAAGCCAGTACACTCCCCAACGCTCCGCAGCTTAACTACCGTGTTCGGGATGGGAACGGGTGTTTCCTGCGGCCTGTGGCCCTCAGAGCAAGACTACTTCCGGTATTAAGCTTTATAATACTTTTGAAAGAAGGTTTTGGTGAACTCCATCTCCCCCCAAAACATCCATGTGGGCATTGTTCCTGATGGCAACCGCAGATGGGCCAAAGAAAACGGCAAGATGCCCTGGGATGGTCACCAAAGGGGTACTGAAGTCATGGGGGACATAGTGAAGTATGTGTTCTCCGAGACGGACATACAGTACCTGACTGTTTTTGCGTTTTCCTTTGACAACCAAAAAAGAAGCGAGGAGGAAAAGCGTCATCTTTTTGAAATTATGGCGGAGGCCGCCATTAAAACCCGTGAATACGTGCCCCCTGAAGTGGGCATCAGTTTCCTGGGGGATTTGAGTCTTTTTGAGGGCCATTCTTTTGAAAGGAGTTTCAGGAGAAAAATCCAGAGAGAGTTGGGGACCAAGAAGGAGGTTGCCACTCTCCGCCAGCTTTTTGAGAGCATAGCCAGGCCCGGCGAGTCTGGCAGATACCTGACCCTGCTCGCGGGGTATGACCCCAAACGGGAAGAGGCCGAGGCCCTGGACCAATTCTATGATTTGGAGCTTATGGAGGGCGAAGACCTCTGTCGGAGATTCAAGAGCTTAATGTATGATGGTGGCAGGCTTCCTGATTTCAGTCTCATCCTCCGGACCGGCAAGGACGACAATAACCGGTTGTCAGGATTTCTGCCGCGTCTGATTGGTAAGAACACTTACTTCGAGGCCCCACAGATTTATTGGCCAGACATGACCCCTGACAAATTTGGGGGGATTTACATGGACTACCGCCCCAAATTCGGGGCCGAACGGGGCGGCAGGTAAATCTTATTAATCGGGCCAGAGCTTATCTGGAGTGCGGGAACACGCCCTCATCGTCTAGTCCGGCCAAGGATTCTGGACTCTCAATCCCTCGCACGGCCGCAGCCGGTTCGGGACGCGGGAAGAGCGATCCAGAGACCCGGGTTCGAATCCCGGTGGGGGCAAACCACCTGCGATGGTTTGATCAAAAACGCGTCGCCCGCGGGCGACGCGGGGGTTTAGAAAGGCGATCTGCGGGTCGCCCTGAGCTTGCGAAGGGGCGAAGCCCCTTCTTTCGATCCCGGTGGGGGCATTTTATTCTTTTGATGGTGTAACCACTTGAGGGTAAGATATTTAAATTCTTCAGGGCTCATATTACTTATGTCTGAACTAAAATACCAGTTTGATCTGCTTTACAAAACAGGTTTTGGTCAATACTGTTTATACGATGAAGAGCCTGACAAAAACGAGATCCCTGCGAGCACTTATCTGGCCAGTAACAGTCCGAGGCCCGAAGGGGATCAAGCTGTTCAGGACGCGCGTTATTCCAACTTTTGTAAGAACATGAGGAATATCTTCAAACGTAAAGTTGAGGAAGAGAAGCAATTCCAAAAAGCTCGCAAGGAATTAATCAAATAAACGTCTGGTCATCGGTGAACCTGACGACCTCTTTTATATCTTTCCTCCGGCTTTCAGGCTTCTCTGCGGGATAGCCCACGGTGACTAGGGCCACCGGCTTGATGTTGCGGGGTAGCTCCAGTAGTTCCCGGGTTTTGTATTCATCAAACGACCCGACCCAGCAGGTGCCCAGCCCCAAGTCAGTGGCTCTAAGTATCAGATTTTGGATTGCGGCCGCCGTGTCCTGGATGGCAAAAAGGGTAACTCCCCTGTTGCCATACGCTCGCCTCGCCTCATCCTCGTTGAAGCCCACTAGAATCACGTGACTGGCCTCCCTGACATGACTCTGGCCGTTGCAGGCCCGGCTTAGCTCCAGCTTCAGTTCGGGTTTTTTCACCACCCAGAACCGCCAGCTTTGGGTGTTGCCTGCCGAAGGGGCCCATACTGCGGCTTTGAGCAATTCCAGAATTTTTTCCTGTTCTACGGGTTCAGGCTTGTACCTGCGGATACTACGCCTCCACAGGATGGCCTTAAGGAGGTCCATGTATGTATATGTTGCAGAGTTTAAAAGAACCGAGGCCGGTCACCCAAAACCTGAAAAATGAAAAGCCCCGTGTTTCCTTGCGGTACGGGGTCATCCTTCACTTTTTCTTCTTGGTTGTGGCCACTTTCTTAGGGGTTGCCTTGGGTGTGACTTCCGATAGTTGAGTTATCCCTGATAGGGGCTCAACCTCCGGAGTGGTCATGGGGGCGAAACCTTTTACTTGCTTTCGGGAGAGGTAAAGATACACTATGGGTACTATACCATAAACCCCCACCGCGAAAAGGCCCAGAACTGCATGCGTCAGGAACCAGTATTTCTGGTTGTTCCTGGCGGAAGTCCAGAGGGCGAGGAAAGTCCAGGCCCAACTCCAGATGAAAACTGCATAAATCCAGAAGCCGAAATCAGCCATATTTGTTCAACACGGGGGTTGGATAAATGCGTTTGGGGTTGCGACCAAAAACAATTAAATGTCGCAGGACCCATGTCTGCTTGAAGGACCGGTAGCCTGGCATGCGAGACCAAAAGCTAACGGCCTTCAAACCAAACGGACCGGTAGCCTAGCATGGATAGGGCGACAGCCTCCTACGAGCTTTTTGGAAAAAAGCTCGACCAAAAAGGTTGAGGCTCGAAGCAAGCTGTAAGCCGCGGGTTCAAATCCCGCCCGGTCCGAATCTTTTTGGAAAAAAGCTTCACCAAAAACGCGTCACCGGCGGGTGACGCGGGGGTTCGCGAAGGGGCGAAGCCCCTTGCCGCGGGTTCAAATC
>DSCG01000032.1 GCA_011049195.1 archaeon | reverse complement strand
TTCCTTATGACACTTCTCAAGCTGGAGCACATCAGGGAGACCCTGTCCTACCCGAGGTTTATGAACAGGACCTATCCCTGACGGGGGACATCCCACAGGTTCAGAACCTTTCCTCAGAACCGGTTTCCTGTTCCCGCGTGTCGTGGGTTTGAAAATGCTTTAAAAGGGGGACCCCTATCCCATCTGTGGTTCAACTGGCCAAGACACCTGTCGGGTTTTTTGTGGTAGCCATGCGCAATCAGGTGGTTGAGTTTGAAGAGCTCAGCAACCAGCCCGACAAGGCCGCCGAGCAATTGCTGACCTACGAGGAGTGGGTCACCCGGATGAAGCAGAAGGGTTACGACATAGAAACAGATGAGCCCGCCCTTGACCCCATGAAGGTTGCCGAGCTTATTGGTGTGTCCGAGAGTGCCTATCTGGCCCGGAGTCGTGAGGTTTCAATTGCTGTAGCCAAGGCCGCTATCAAAAAGCACCTTAAGCGTGACCTGCTGGTGGTGCAAACCGTAGGGGCTTTGGATGATCTCACCAAAACCACCAACATGCTCATGAACCGGCTGACCGAATGGTATGGCCTGCATTATCCCGAACTCAAGGTTGAAGAAGACCAGGAGAAATACCTGAAGATGATGGTCCAGGGGCGCAAGGTTTCCGACAGCATGGGTATGGACCTGGCCGAAGAGGACCTGCACATTATCATGGACTACGCTGACAGCATCCGGGAACTGTTCAGGCGGAAGGAGGCTTTGGAGGCCTATCTTGACCGCATCATGGCTCAGGTGGCGCCCAATGTGCATGTTCTGGCAGGGGCCAATCTTGGGGCCCGCCTGATTGCCCGGGCAGGTGGTTTGGAAGCCCTCTCCCGCATGCCGGGTAGCACTATTCAGGTGCTCGGGGCGGAAAAGGCCCTCTTCAAACACATTCTCAAGGGCGTGCCACCCCCCAAGCACGGGGTGATTTTCCAGCATCCCCTCATCTCCCGCGCACCCCGGGAACAGCGGGGCAAACTGGCCCGTTCCATGGCCACCCGGTTGGCTATAGCTGCAAAGGTGGATTTCTATTCGGGGGACCTGCGACCTTCCCTGATGGATGGATGGGCTGAACGTGTGAAAGAAGTGGAGCAGGGTGAAACCAAAAAAAGTGAACGGAGTGAAAATAAAGGCAAACAACCCCCTTTCAAATCCGTTCGGGTGAAACGTGGTGACAAACATGGCAAAAAGTGAAAAAGGTTTTTGGCGGACCCGGTTCGGATTCAAATATGATGCGTTCCAGCTCATACTGACTGCGGTGGTGGTTTTTATCTCTCTGCTGGGTTTCTATTATGCTTACCAAATCACCCAATACACTTTCATGGGGGTTTCCAACTTCCTGATTTTTGTGGGAGCAGTGAATTTCATCATGCTGGAAGTGCTGTTGCTCATGGCCGTCCTGCTCTATGACATCCGTAAAAAGGTGGTTGAGAAATGATAATTCGTCTGGGTCGCAACATAGCCACGCAGAATCTGGTGCCGGGTCAGGCCGTTTATGGTGAGGACCTGATCAAGCGCAAGGGCGTGGAATATCGGGTCTGGGAGCCCCGGAGAAGCAAGGTTGGTGCCACCTTGGTCAAGGGCATGAAATTTCCTCTCCGTGAGAACCACCTGGTGCTCTACCTCGGGGTGGCCAGCGGCACCACGGCCAGCCACCTCAGCGACATGCTTACCAAGGGCATGCTTTTCGGCGTGGATTTCGCCCCCCGAGTGTTGCGGGACTTTGTGCTCCTGGCCGAAACCCGGTCCAACCTGATACCTGTCTTTGACACCGCCAACAAACCTGAGCATTACAGATGGGTGGTTCCTCAGGTGGATTTCATAGTCCAGGATGTGGCCCAGCCCAATCAGGCCCAGATTCTTATCAAGAACGCCCGCATGTTCCTCAAGAAGAACGGCCACGCCTTTGTGGCCGTCAAGTCGCGCAGTATAGACGTGACTGCCAAACCGGGTGATGTTTTCAAACAGTTCAAGCAGGAGGTCAAGGCTTCCGGAGAATTTGAAATTCTGGAGGACATCAGACTGGAGCCTTTTGAGAGGGACCATATGGCTCTGCTACTTCGTAAGAAGTAGGTCGGGCCGGTTTGAACCAGGGTTTGATTTTTTCAAGGAGATGGAGGTTGCCTGCTGAATAAGTTTCAGGTAGCATGAGACGAGAACCTTCAGGTCCGTATTCCGCCAGTAACATCCCGTCTTCAAAAAATGCACCCCCGAACTGGGGCACTACTTTGGATTGGGAGCAGGCGACTTCGGTATTATATGTCTGATGCACATGGCCCATAACGTGATAAACTTTTTTGATGCGCGACCAGCCTTCTCCAAAAAACTGCTTTAACTCCTCCACAGACAGACTCTGATAGAATTTCTTAAGCCCTGCTATTATGTCGTTTATACGGCGAATTTTGTAGCTTTTTGGGGCCTTCTCTTCCAGATTGCCTCGCGGAATGTTCAGCAGGCGGACTATCTGTTTGAATAAATGGGGGGTTTGCGGACTGAAAACTTTCTCACTGAACCAGCCTGAAATTTTTTTGTAAACGGGCGGATCGTAAGCATCCCCATGGTCAAAGACCCATGCATTGACTGTATTTTCTTTAGAGGGGATTCTATACACCAACTGTTTGGTGTATGTTAGCCCCAAACCCTTCAGAACTTTCAGGTCATCGTGGTTACCCGGTAGCAGGTAAAGTTTCCGTTCAGCTATTAGACCGTGGATAGTTTCAATCAGTTCTTTTTTCGGGTTAGGGTCATAGATACATTCCAAAAAGTCCCCGTTTATGATGATGGCCTTGATGGAAGAATCAATATCCATCTGGGCTGTGGCATATTCCAGATTGTTGATAATGGTCTGATAATAAGTGGTTCCGTCCCCGACCCATGAGGGTAGTTTTTCCAAGGGGTTGCCCGTTTTTTCCCGATAGTGAAGGTCCTGAAGTATCCAGAATTTGGGGTTTGAGCCTGACTCTGACTGTTCTGCCTCAAGAACGGTCAGCTTCCTGTCCTGAACCTGCACTTCGTACCCAGCGTATGCCGGGGACCACTTGCCTTTCACAACCCCCTGCAACGTGGGCCATAATAAAAGCTTTACCCGTCAATTGTCGGAAACCCGGCCGCAGGGGATAGCCTTAATAAATGCCAGGGGAAAGCCTTTTCGTGGGTCAGCATCTGATTGAGTTCAAACGCAAGCTTGAGGAGCTGAAGAAGTATAGGGGCAGGCATACCGAGCTGGTGACGGTCATGGTGCCCAACGGCTACGACATCCATCGGATAGCCAACCAGGTGGCCCAGGAGAAGAGCACGGCCTCAAACATCAAGAGCAAGCAGACCAAGAAGAATGTTATGACGGCTCTGGAAAAAATCCTCCAGCATCTGGCCCTGTTCAAGGTCACCCCGGAAAACGGCCTGGCTGTGTTCGCGGGCAACATCGGGGAACCCGGCAAGGAGGTGTGGGTGATGGAAAGTCTCATCCCTCCCGCCCCCCTGGAGATGAGGGTCTACCGCTGTGACCAGACCTTTTTCCTGGACCCCCTGCTGGAGATGCTCAAGCCCACCGAGGTTTATGGTCTGGTGGTGATAGAACGCCGTGAGGCGGTGATAGGTATGCTCAAAGGCACCCGCATTGAAACCCTGAAAGACTTCCGTAGCATCATCCCCGGCAAGTTCAAGGCCGGCGGCCAGTCCGCAGCCAGGTTTGAGCGGACTCGGGAGGGGATGGCCCATGACTTTTACAAAAAAATCTCGGACCACGTGAGGGACATGCTCATGGACACCAAGGGCATTCTGGTGGGGGGTCCCGGTCCCACCAAGGAGGAGCTCATAGAAGTGTTTTCCGACCCCGTCCGCCGCAAGGTGTTGGCTGTGCAGGACGTGGGCTACAGTGGCCAGCAGGGCCTGCGTGAGCTGGTGGAGAAGTCCGGAGAGGTCCTGCGGGAAACCGAGATGGAAAGGGAACGCCAGCTGGTTGAGGTGCTGTTCAAGGGCATTGCGACGGGTGGCCGGGTGGGCTACGGGATTGACGAGGTCCGCCAGAAGCTGAAGGAGGGGGCCGTGGAAACCCTGCTACTAAGCGAGGGGCTGTCCTCCGAGCTCATCCAGGAGCTGGAGGAGCTGGCCCAGGCTTCCAACGCCGTTGTGAAATACGTCTCCACGGAGTCCCAGGCCGGTCAGGAATTCCAGGCCATAGGTGGTGCCGGAGCGTTGCTGAGGCATTAACATGAAATTGAAAGGTTTTAGGGCCCGGCTGATGGTGCAGGCTACAGAGGACATAGTCAGAGTCCGGACGGCCTTTGAAGACCTGGTGGGTCAGCCGGCCACAGAATTAGCTCACGAGGGTTATTGGAAGAACCCCCTCACTCTGCTGGAGGCTCATGGAGGGCCGGAGGAAGCCCGAAAAATTCTCATAAACCTCCAGAAATTACACATTAGCGACTTTTTGGATCACTGTGAAAAAAACCAGTTTTTCATAAGAGTTGATAAAGAAGGCCTGCTTTCCGGGCAGATTTTACCAGGTCAATCTGACGGCCTGCAGTTGATTTTTGAATTTGAAGGTCATGCTCCCACCTCCTCTCAAACCGCCTCAGCGGTTCGGGCTTTGTGGTCAAAGGCTTAAATGTCCGGAATGTTGGAAGGAATACCATGCGGGTAGATTTACACGTACACACCAATGCGAGTGGAGATGGTAAAAACACGCCTGTTGAAATGATTGCCGCTGCTAAGCGGGCGGGGTTGGGGGCCATTGCCATTACCGACCACAACACCGTGGAAGGCTGGAGAAACCTGAAACTCAGTAACGGTTTTGTGATTATCCCTGGGGTTGAGTTGGATACTGACAAGGGTCACGTCCTGGTGTTAGGGATTGAAGACGTGCCCCCCACCAAAGAGCTGATACCTCTACTGGAATGGGCCAAAGACCACAACGCCATCGCCATCGCCGCCCACATTTATGACCTGCCTAATCGTAGCCCCATGGGGAGTTATGCTTTCAACCATTTCAGAATTATAGAGGGCATTAACGGTAAGTGCCCTGCCCGCCTGTGTCGCAAGGTCGTCCGGGATGCCTTCAGACACAAAGTCAAGTTTGTGTGCAACAGTGACGCCCACCATGTGAGTGAATTGGGAGCATTTTACAATAATGTTCCCGGTGAAACCTTGGAAGAGTTGCTGGAGAATATACGCAAAGAACATTTTGAACCCCGTATTCACTTTCCGTCCCCCTTGGATTTTGTGACTCGGAGGTTAAGGTTACCTCTGGGTCGTAGGAGGTGAGCTTGTGATAACTGTGGTCCGTTTTGGTCACCGCAAAGGTAGGGACACCCGCATTACCACTCACGTGGGCCTCACGGCCAGGGCTTTTGGAGCTGACCGCTTTGTGTTGGCGGGCAGTGATGACCGCACCCCCCTCCGCACTCTGGAGAAGGTCACTGAAAAATGGGGTGGTCCATTTGAAACTGTCGGCGTGGACAAATGGCGACCGTTTCTCCGGAAAAGAAAAGGGAAACTGGTGCATCTGACCATGTATGGTTTGCCTCTTCCCCGGGTTCTGCCCCAAATCCGGAAGGATTGGGAAACAGGGGGGGAATTAATGGTTTTTGTAGGGGCCGAGAAGGTGCCCCCCGACGTCTACGAGATGGCTGATTACAACGTGGCCGTAGGCAGTCAGCCCCACAGTGAGGTGGCGGCGCTGGCGGTTTTTTTGGACCGGTTGACCGAGGGGCGCCTGCTTGAGGACAGCTCACGCTTCAAAGGGGCTGAACTTCGGCTTACCCCTTGCGCCCGGGGTAAGCTCAAGGCCCCGCGGGAACCCGTGTAAGACATTTAAAGGTTCCCGACCCTTCCAGTTGTGGTTTTCATAGACCTTTACACTCCGGGCATCCATATGCCGGTTGACCCTCGTCTGGAGCTGAAGACAGCTCCGGGTAACTTCACCCTGCTGGTGAGTTCCAACAGGCAGGAGGTCCGAAAACAGCGGGAGACATGTGACTTGGTGGCCGCCATCCCGAAAAACGCCAACGACCTCACCACCTTGCTGGTGGAGACCGCGTATGATTTTTTTATCATTCCGCCCGAGGTCCGCCCCGGTAAAAGGGGCATCCGCATGGCTCGTCGCTACGAAACCCCTTTGGCGGTGCCTTTGGCCCAAATGTTTTCACTTAACACGGGGGTTATCGCCCGCACCCGCCGAAACCTCCTTCGCATCCAGGAATTTGGAGGTCCTCTAATTTTGTGTTCGGGTGCTCAAAAATCCTCAGACCTGAGGACGGGTCGCGACTTGGCGGCCATTGCCATGATGTTGGGAGTGAACCAGCAACTTGCCCTAAAGGCAGTGAATGAAACCCCTGAGTGGCTTGTGAATCGTTCACAGGAAAGAATGAAACAGGTTGCATGGGGAGTTGAGGAAGTTCATAATGAAAAGTGAAGGTGAAAATATGAGATACATGAAAATTGAATGGCTGAAGGACGAGCCCAATTCAAAAACCCTGGTGGCATACATCCGCCATATGTTTGGGGAGCTTGGCCTGGTGGAATCGGGTTTCAAGGTCTTTCAAGGGGAAGGTCTGGTGGGTTGCGAAACCCCCTGGCTGGAAAAAATCCGCGGGGCATTGGCTCTCAAGTGGCAGTTCAAAGTCACCAACGTGAGTGGCACCCGGAAACACGCCCGCCAGTGACTCCGGGCGTTACCAGTTTTCCCAGCGACTGACTTCTAAATTCAGTTCCCCGGTCATTTTTCCGAAGACCTCATAATCCTCATTTCTTAGCAGGTTCACCACGACGCCCGGTTTGCCTGCCCTGCCCGTCCTGCCAATTCTGTGAACGTAGGTCTTTGAGTCTTTGGGGACATCAAAATTCACAACCATGTCCACGTTGGGAATGTCCAGTCCTCGGGCGGCGACATCAGTAGCTACCAGCACCATGCCACCATTTGAAAATTTTCTCAGGGCCTGTTCTCTGGCATTCTGGGACAGGTCTCCACTGATGGCAGGGAGTCTCATTCTCTGGCTAAGCATGCGGGCCATCCGCTTGGTGTTGGAGAACACCAGCATCTTCCGGTTTTTTTCCAGTAGCCTGCGGAGGTTGTTGAACTTGTTGTCGTAATCAATGAAGAAATGGTCAATCTGAGCGGGCATGTCTTCGCCGACTTCAATAAATTCATTCACTCCGAATTTGCGGGCCAGTCTCATGATGTCTGAACTGAGGGTTGCTGAGAACAGCCAAACTCTCCTGTCGCGGTTTGTGGAGGCGATAAGCCTTTCCACATCATCTCGGAAACCCATATCCAGCATGCGGTCGGCCTCGTCCAGCACCACCATGCAGGCGGTCTTCAGTTTCAGACTGCCCCGTTGCATGTGGTCCAGCAGGCGACCGGGGGTCCCTATAACCACGTCGGCATCCTCCAGTTGGCGGAATTGGGGCTCATAACCCACACCACCATAAATAATGGCGAACTTCAGCCAGGGGGCCACCTTTTTGATGACCTCGTAGTTCTGAAGGGCCAGCTCACGGGTGGGAGCCAGCACCAGCACCTGGGCATGGCCCTGTCTCCGAATTGCTTCCGCTACGGGAACCGCATAGGCCAGGGTTTTGCCCGAGCCGGTCTTGGCCTTGGCACCCACGTTCCTGCCTTTCAGCAGGAGGGGTATGACCTTCTCTTGAATGGGAAAAGCTTCCCTTATGCCCATCTTATTGAGGGCTTCTACAGTTTTCGGGCTGACGCCCAAGTCTTTGAATTCCATATTATCACCTCTTGTTTTCAAAGAGGCTCAAAAATCGTTTGCGACTTCTGTCCTCTTTACTTCACTATGGAAATATCTCTTACGTCCCCTTGGGTTTATAAGGTTTGGCCTGGTGTAGCTACCCCGGAGGCCTCAAATTGCCGGTTCCACCGCCTCTGGGGGGTGTCTGGGGCCCCTGCCAGGTGGTGGGCGGTTGCCAGGCGGTCGGCGGTCTGGCCTGAGCCGTGGGTGGCAAAGGTTTGGCGGACTCCATTGCGGGGCGGGTTTGGGTCTTTGACCGGTTAGCCACGGCGTAGAACATGAGCAGACCCACCAGCAGGGCGGGCACTGGCAGGATAAACAGGAACCTCATGAAAGCCTGGACGGTTTTGCCGGTGCCGAAGGCATCCACAAAGAAGAGCACCAGACCAAGGATGGCGTAAGTCAGGGCCATGATGCCTCCCGCCACTTCGGAAAAGAACGCTATCAGGGGCCAGGCCAGCAGAGGCACCATGAGCAGGGTGACCCAGGTACGGTTGGTCTCGCCCAGCACGAACAGAGTGACAAAAACAGCCATCAGGGTGCCAAAGACCAGGCCGATGGCTTTCTCCCGGTTCATATTCAACTTAAACTTCAACCAACTAATAAGGTCACTGGTGTTTGAGTTTCTTGCCGGCGGCGGTCAACCCGCGGGCAGCCCTGCCCTTGTGCGTGCCTTGAGTCACCCATTTGAGCTGGGCATCCTTTTTGATGGCGGGATGAACCCTGTCTATCAATAGCGCTTCGTACCAGGTGTTAATACTGTCTCCGCCAACCCAATAGGAACCCATAACCTCCATGTTGGGGTGTTTGCGGGAGGCCTTCTCCTCCGCCACCATTTGAAGGCTTTTTTTAGGATAATAAGTCAGACGACCCCGCTTGCTGGGTTTGCGTCCCGCATGGAAGCTGGGCCTGGTCCGGCCACCGGCCTTGACCCTGATTCGGACTACAGTTATCCCCTGTTTGGCCTTGTAGCCCAGAGCCCTGGCTCGCAGGGGCCTGGAAGGGCTTTCCAGTCGCATAACCACGGGCTGGCGCCTCCAGGCGATGTGGCGCTCCTGGATTGCGGGCTTAGCGGCATTTTTCCAGGTCTGCTCCAGACGCTTGGCGAGTGTCATCCACCTGAAACTGTTTAACGGTTTAAAAGCCTATCTTTGAACATATTTATAATTTGAAAGTGACCAATACCGGAATGGAAAAAGTTTCGGTTCAGGGGGCTGTGACATATTTTACCGAAAATTATCTGAGACTCAGGTTCGGTGATGTCCTGTTTGATGCCACGCTTCCCGTCTTTGGAGGTGGCGGTAGACCTGAAGGCGATACTGACTGGAAACAAATTTTATTGGAAACTCACGATTATTGGCTTGAAGAGGCCAAAAAAGGCAAACTGAACCAGGGACATTTGGAAGTGGGTGAATACAAACATTTGCGTTTTGCACTGGCTTCCCTTTTACATGCCCCCTTTCGCGGAGTTGCTTTTGATTATTGGACTTATATGAAACCTGTGATTGACCGCATGTATGTCCTTCACACCAAATGGGAAAATCTGAATGACTTGGAGAAAAACAACATCACTAATGCGGGTAAGGATATGCAACTTGAGAAACAATTGCTGGAGTACATACATACTTTGGGTTCTGCTTTTGACTACGAATTGAAAATTCTGGCCAAGGCTTAAATCATCCTGACATCCACAACCCAAACCCCTTTTTCATTCACAATCACAGGGTTCAGGTCCAGCTCGCTAAACTCCCCGCGGATGGCCAACCTGCCTACAGCCACGAGTAAATCAACCATGGCTTTTTTTGGGTAGGTCCTGCCACGAAAACCGGAGAAAATTTTTCCAATTTGAGTCTCACCAACCATTGCCTCGGCGTCCCTAGGGGTTATGGGTAGCGACCTGAAGGATGTATCTTTGTAAAGTTCAGTGAAAATTCCGCCGGCCCCAAACATAATGGTCTTGCCAAAAGTCGGGTCATTCACAATTCCTACTATGATCTCTTCCCCTTTTATCATGGGCTGGGCAAAGACCGGGGCGTGGTTGGAAATTTTTGTGAATGCTTCACGAATTTCAGCATCATCTGTTAAGCTCACAAATACCAGACCCTTGTCGGTTTTGTGTTCGTCGGTGTCGGCCTTCAACACCAGGGGTCGCTTCATGGCCAGGGCATCCTCTAAGGTGTTTGCCACTTTGCCGGGAACCCCAATACCCGAGGCTTTCAGCAACGTCTGGGCTTCAGAAAGTTTAACCATGCACCTCAATAAAAAAAAGTGAGTGCTTTTATAAAACATGGACTTTGAGGTTAGGGTGGCCAAGTCAAAAGAGAATGCCGACAGAATATTAAAGCTGGGAAAGGAGGTTGAGAAAACCATTTTTGAGGGGGAGAACCCCAGCATCGTCCTGCCCGTCCGTGGCAAGAGAAATGTGGTTTGGGACAAGGATGCCGGCTTACTCAGCCTGGGGGATAGCACCAGCAAGAGGTATTTCATCAATGTGGCCCACGCCAAGAAGTTCATGCAGACCATGCTGGTGGGGGCATTCTCCAAGCAGTTGCTGGATGAGGACATTCACGCCAGTTTGAGGGAGGCATTTTACAGTCTAAAACACACCATCAAGGGTTCCGAGGAGAACACCTTTGACGAGCAGAAGGAAAGCGACGATGTCTTCGTGGATTTGGAGGTTGCCCTGGCTGTATTGAGGGACCAACTCCATATCAACGCCGACCGCCGTGGCGTTGCTGCAGGTGACGTGGTCATCAAAGATAGGGGGGACCTCATCAACTGGAGCAAACTGGGTAGCGGTGGCTGGGCAATCCCCGGTAATGTTGAAGAGCTGGAATTCAAGGACCTGAACGCTGACTTCATTCTGGTGGTGGAAAAGAACGCCACCTTTGACCGTCTGCATGAAGACAAATTCTGGAAGAAACACAACTGCGTCCTTATCGGCACCCAAGGTCAGGCAGCCCGTGGCATCCGTCGCCTTATTCACAGACTTAATCATGAGTTCAAGCTTCCGGTTTATGTATTCACAGACAGTGACCCCTATGGGTGGTACATCTACAGCGTCATCAAGATGGGCTCTATGAACCTGGCTCACGCCAGTGAAGAGCTTGGCACTCCTGACGCCAAGTTTTTGGGACTGACTGTGAGCGATATTTACAAATACGAGCTTCGGGGAGCTGCCATCCGGGCCAAAGATGTTGACCTCCGCAGGGCACAGGAGATGCTCAAATACCCATGGTTCAAGCATAAGGAGTGGGAGGCTGAGCTGAACCTCATGCTCAAACACAAAATCAAAGCCGAACAGGAGGCCCTCGCCCAGAGAAATCTTAAGTTTGTGAGTGATACCTACCTGCCGGAGAAGATTGAGGCCAAGAACTTTTTGCCATGAACCTCTTTCACAGCTCATATTTTCGGCTGGGCAGGTTCTGTGGGTGAAAGTGAATCGTCCGACAAGGGGAAGCCTACATCATTTTCAGGGGAAGGCTCTGCAGAGTGAATGAGATAGTTGCGACCCACCCAATCCACCACATCCTCACCCCCACCTTTTTTCAAATCAAACTTCCAGCCGTTTGGAATGACAGTCAGGTCCAGGGCAAAATAACCGAAAAGTATGGTGCGACCTTCGCCGAACCCCTGAGCCTCCCAGTCCAAAGGTAACAGAAGGTCTATCGTCTGGTTGTTGCGGATATGGGTGGCATCTTTGGGGGAGGAGTATTTTCTCAGGCAGATGACCTGCCGGAACAGACCTGTTGTATCTGAAAGGGAGGCCACATCTTTACCCCCCCTGAAGCTTCTGAAAACCTTATTGAGTTCTTCCAGGAGGGAGACGGCCAGGACATCGTCATCCTCCCAACAACAGATAATCACTGCCTTCTCAGGATTTTCAGAAAGTCCGGAGGCATCCTGAAAATGGAGGTCTGTCACAATAACCCTTATTAAACGGCATTATTTAAGTTTGGGTGTTTGACGAAGGGATTTACCGCACCCGGCGGGGCTTCTACTTCACGGCTCAGGAACTCAAAGAGTTGGTTCTGGCGGCTCTGGCAATCGCCCTGATTTTTGCCTGGCCCGTCAATTTCAGTCAGGAATGGTTGATAATTTTCGGCCGGTTTCTGCTTTTTGTGGGTTCGGCCTTCATCATACACGAAACAGCTCACAAACTGACCGCCCAAAGTCTGGGAGCCCTCAGCGAGTTCAGGATGTGGAAACAGGGGTTGTTGTTCGCCCTGTTGATGAAAGTTGTTTTTAAGGTCACTTTCATAGCTCCCGGAGCCACCATCTGGTCCAAACCTTTAGCCACTCAGGCGGATGCAGGAAAGGTCTCCATTGCAGGACCCATCTCAAATCTGGTGCTTGCCCTTATTTTTATCCCCCTTTCTTTCTGGCTACCTGTCATGCGTTACGGGGTTTATGTCAATCTGATGCTGGCATTCTTTAACCTTCTTCCCTTCCCCCCTCTGGATGGCCGGGCCATAATCCGGTGGAACAAATGGGCGTGGGGGATAACCTTCGGCCTGACCCTGGTGCTTCAGTTTCTGTTTTGATTAGGTTCTTTCACACCCCGTGCGATGGAAGGCATCTGAGAAGGTTTTCTCCTGTTTGTGAGCCAGCACTCTTTGTTTTTTATCCACTGATTCACCAAACAGGAGGGCCTGTCTCAGACTGGGACTTTCCACCGCTATTTGCGCATAATAGTCCCCCGTCTTTGTGACTTCACGGGTGAACGCATTCACTTTTGAAGTTTCGCTCAGGGTGTAGATATTGCGTTCAAACAGGGGAACGAGACTGGAAACCTGTTTAGGGGTCAGCCCGCCAGAGGCCATAAAAACCCTCATCAATGCTGTCCTCCCGTCCCACCTTTCCAGTTCCATAACATGTATGTGCCGAGCAAGGTTTAAAAGGCGAGGAGTGGCATGCCGGTGTGGCCGTTGAAGATTTACACCGTCAAATTCTTGTTTGTAGAAAGTGTCCGTTGCATCAAACCCGCACCCTGGCCGTGCCGGGGGAGGGCGACCCACAAGCCAAAGTGGTTTTCATAGGGGAGGGTCCCGGTCACTGGGAGGATGTGCAGGGTCGCCCCTTCGTCGGACGGGCGGGAAAACTGCTGGACCTGATGCTGGGAGAAATAGGTCTTAAGCGGGAGCAGGTGTTCATTACCAATATAGTCAAGTGCCGGCCACCTGAAAACAGGAGACCAACCCCGGAGGAGACCGTGGCTTGTGCCCCCTATCTGCAACAACAGCTGGAGGCCATCAATCCCAAAGTGCTGGTGCCTCTGGGCAACACTGCGGGGGAGTGGGTGTTCCAGAAATACGGCCTGAAGTGGCCGAAAATAACTCAGGCCAACGCCCGGGTGTTCAAGGTGAGCACCCTGTTCGGGACCCTCAACGTGGTGCCGGCTTTTCATCCGGCGGCCATCCTGAGGAACCCCCCCCAAATGGGCGAGTTAAGGGCGGCTTTCAAGAAGATTTCAGACCTTATTTGACTGTGATAGATGCCACTGGACAGGCATCTGCGGCCTGCCTGGCCAGCTCCACTTCTTCCTCGCTTGTAGGCTGTTTTTTCACCTTGCTTTTCATGGTGGAGCCATCAATCTCAAACAGCCTCGGGGCGATAGCAGCGCAGGCGCCGCATCCAATGCATTCGTCATTAACCGAAACATGGACCATACACCCCCCAGCCACATGGGGGATTTAAGGTTTTCGTGGTTCGGTTTTCCACAATTGACCGAACTTTTATAACGGTCCGCCAAAAAACGGAACCATGGTGCTTCAGGAAGCTGACAAACGCAAAGTCGGGGAATTTCTGAAAGGAGTTGAACTCAAACTTCTGCTCTTCAAGGACGAAAATTGCCAGTTCTGTGATGTGATAGAGGCTTTGTTGGATGACCTGCAACAGGTCAGTAATGTGACTTTTGAAGTTAAGGCTATGGACGACCCCCTTGCCAAAGCCTATGGTTTGGTCAAGGCTCCGGTCATCCTGCCCGAAAAGCACCCCAACCTGCGCTACTTTGGTATTCCGAGTGGTCATGAGTTCATGCCTTTTCTGGCCACCCTGAAAGCTGCAGCCACGGGCAAGCTTGACCTGCCGGCAGACTTTCAGGCCCGGGTAAAGAACTTTAACCGTCCCACCGACATTAAAGTATTCATCACCCCCACCTGTCCCTATTGTTCAGACCCGGTGGTTGTCGCCCACCAGATGGCCATGCTCAACCCGAAAATCACCAGCACCATGGTGGAGAGTATGGAGTTTCCTGAATTGGCTCAGCAGTTTCAGGTGTCTGCCGTGCCCCGCATAGTGGTGAATGACTCTGTGGTGGCGGAGGGGTCTATCAGCCCTGAAATGATGCTTGACCTGATCAGACAGGCCCATGATGAGTAATTTCTCTAAAAGCCGTTTTGGGTTGGGTCCGGTCCCTTTATCAGCCGTTCAGTGGTCCGCCGGGTGTTTCTCATCACCACGATGCGACTGGGTCCGTCTTCATCCATGGTTTCAAACTGGTCATGCAGATGGCCCGCAACCTCCGAGGCGAAGTCGCGCACCTCGTCAAGGGTGGGCACGTTGATGTCCTGCATTCTCTGGCGACTGTGGCCAATGAAAGTGTAAGCCTTGAACTCCACGAAGTGAGGGTTGGCCAGCCAGATGAGGCCGGCCCAGTCTTTGGGTAGGTCCATGTTCATGCCCTTGATGAGGGTTATCCTCAAGACCGTCCGGGTTGGGACTTTGGACAAAAAGTGAAGGGAGGCCATCATCCGCTTCCAGCCGTCGGCATAACCCGGATTCACAATTTTCCGATAGGCCTCCTTTGTATGAGCACTCAGACTCAGGTATAACTGGGTTGGAAGTGAATGCTTAGCCTGAAGTTGCTTCAGCATATCCGGTTCCTGACCGTTGGTCACGATGAACACCGAGAAGGTTTTGGGGCGTTTCCGCAGATAAGTCACCAGTTCCGGCAGTTGTGAATAAAGGGTGGGCTCTCCACTCAGGCTGATGGCAAAGTGAACGGGCTCCAGGGCCTCGCGGTAAAGCTCAGGACCGGCTTTGGGGTTGCCACCAAAACCTTCTAACAGTTTGACCCTATGACTGACCAGCGCTTCTACCATCCCCGCCGGTGCGTCCCACTGAACCTCGTGTGGCAGGCCAAGATATTCGGCAGGTCGCCAGCAGTAGATGCAGTGGTTCTGGCAGAAGAGGGCGGAAGGTGAAAACTGCATGCAACGGTGGGTGGGAACTCCATAAAACTTCTGTTTGTAACACTCCCCGCCCCCCTTGAGAGCCTTCTTGGACCAGGTGCAAATCTGGACGGCAGAATTGCCATGAAAACGATATTTTTTCTTTTCGAATTCCGCCTTGGTGATAGTTACGTCCACACCACCTCCTCCCGGGTGGGCATAAAAAACTAACTTTTGTCCCAAAATATGCTGCCTGCCGAACGAGCGAAGGCAGGCAAAAGCGTCAACCGATTTTCGGTTGTGCGGGAGGAGGGATCTGAAGTCGGAACTTCCCGCAGGAATTCCGACACCTCATACGCGTCACCCGCGGGTGACGCGTTTTTGATCAAACCCCACGAAGGGGGGTTTGTGCGGGAGGAGGGATTTGAACC
>DSCG01000055.1 GCA_011049195.1 archaeon | reverse complement strand
TGGTCTGCGGACCCTGAAAGTGGTCTGCGGACCCTGAAAGTGGTCTGCGGACCATCTGCGGACCATTAGCGGACCATGTCCCCGTATCTCTCCAGGTCCTCTTCCTTGAGGCAGGGCTTGATGTTGAGCAGGGCCTCCTGGAAGTGTTTCTGGCTCACCTTGCCTATGAAGATGGCGGGTTCGGCGTCACGGGCAGTGGCCCGGAGGGCCTCCTTGTGGTCCTTGGCCTTGTTGAGCAGGGCCACAGCTTCCGGCCAGTCTTTGTATTCTTTGGCCACCTTCTCAAGTTTAGAGGTGCCCTTGACGACAGCTTCCACATCAGCCCTGAACTTCTCAAGCTGGCGCACAGCCTCCCTGACCACGTTCATGGTGGCCTCGCGACAGACGGCGGCAATGTCGGCCCCCGTGTAACCTTCGGTCTTATTAGCCAATTCTTTGAGGTTAATGTCTGATTCAAGAGGTATATTACGGGTGTGCACTTTAAAGATGTCCAGCCGGGCCTCCTGGTTGGGCATTGGGATGTTAATGATTTTGTCAAACCTGCCCGGTCTCAGGAGGGCGGGATCCACCAAATCCTTGCGGTTGGTGGCGGCCAGCACGGCCACCCCGCGGAGGTTTTCAATGCCGTCCAGTTCGGTCAGGAGCTGGTTGAGCACCTTGTCGGAGACGCCACTGGGGTCGTTACCGCGGCCCGAGGCAATAGAGTCAATCTCATCAAAGAAGATGATGGCAGGGGTCACCTGACGGGCCTTCTTGAAGATTTTCCGGATGGCCTTTTCACTTTCTCCCACCCATTTGCTGAAAATTTCCGGGCCCTTCACCGCGATGAAGTTGGCGTTGGCCTCGTTGGCAACGGCCTTGGCCAGCAGGGTTTTACCGCATCCAGGGGGTCCAAAGAGCAGGGTACCCCGCGGAGGCGAGATGCCTATGCCGGTGTAGGTGTCCGGATATTTCAGGGGCCACTCAATAGTTTCCTTGAGCTCCTTCTTGACGTCTCGCAAACCACCCACCTCGTCCCACCTGACGCGGGGGATTTCCACCAGCACATCCCTCATACCACTGGGCTCAATCTCATTGAGGGCGTTGCGGAAGTCGTCCATGTGGACTATCAGCTGGGACAGAATTTCGGCCGGGATTTCGTCGGGCATTTTGCCGGTCTCCTTAACCACTTCAGGCAGGACACGCCGGAGGGCCTTCATGGCAGCCTCCTTGCTCAGCATGGCCATGTCGGCTCCGGTGAAGCCCTTGGTGAACTCCACCAGCTGGTCTATGTCCACGTCAGAGTGGAGGGGCATGGCCCTGGTGTGAATTTGGAGTATGTCCTTGCGACCCCGGCGGTCGGGGACACCGATTTCAATCTCACGGTCAAACCTGCCAGGCCGGCGCAGGGCTGGGTCTATGGCGTTTGGGATGTTGGTGGCAGCTATGACTATGACCTGGCCACGGCCTTTGAGACCGTCCATGGTGGTCAACAGCTGACTGACCACCCGGCGTTCCACCTCCCCGCGGGTCTCCTCACGGCTGGGGGCGATGGCATCAATCTCGTCTATGAATATCACAGCCGGTGAATTCTTGGAGGCATCCTCAAAAATATCGCGGAGCTGGCGTTCACTTTCGCCGTAGAACTTGCTCATGATTTCCGGGCCGTTGATGGTCAGGAAGTAGGCACCCGACTCGGCCGCAACCGCTTTGGCCAGTAGGGTCTTACCACACCCCGGAGGCCCGTATAGTAGCACCCCTTTGGGAGGCTCAATACCCAGTTTGTGAAAGAGCTGAGGGTGTTTGAGGGGGAGTTCCACCATCTCGCGGATTTTCTTGATTTCCTCGCGGAGGCCACCTATGTCCTCATATGTTATAGTGGGCAGGGTGGCATCACCGGGTTTCATGGGTTTCTCGGAGACCTTGAACTTGGTCTCTGAGGAGATGTAGACGACTCCTTTGGGGTTGGTCTGGGCTACCACGAAGGGGATGTTCTGGCCCATGATTTCCAGAACCACCAGGTCGCCCATGAGCACGGGCTTGTTGAGCATCCTTTCTTTGAAGTATTGTATGAAGTTGCCACGGACCACCATCTGCTCCACAGGGGCGAGAGTGACGGCCTGAGCTCGTTGGGGGTTTGCCTTACGGATTTTGACCGGGTCCTCCAGACTCACGCCGGCGTTCTTGCGGATGATGCCGTCTATGCGGATGAGGCCTTTGCCATCGTCAGCCAGCCGGGACCTCCAGGCCACGGCAGCCGTCCGCCTCGAGGGACCTTCAATTTCAATGATGTCCCCGGTTGAAACCGAGAGTTTGTCCATGACGGAGTTGCTGATGCGGGCGATGCTCCGCCCGACATCGGTATATTCAGCTTCGCCGACTTTCAGCTCAACCGGGCCGTTGCTGGATGCGGAGTCTTCAGGAGAACTGCTCATTTGATTTTCACCTTTCTGCCTTTGTCCTGTTTGAGTTTCTTCAGCTTTACTTCCAGGATGCCGTTGCGGTATTGGGCATCAACGCTGTCCGGGTCAACATCCACGGGCAGGGACATGAACTTTTTGAACTGGGTGAATGCCCGTTTGCTGACACCTTCAGCCTCAGAGACTTTCTGTGTGCGGGCTGAAATCTCAATACCGTTGGAGGTCACTTCCAAGTGAATGTCTTCCTTGGTGGCTCCGGGTAGTTCCATGGTGACAATGACCTGGTCCTTGGTTTCGTTGATGTCGGTCAGGGGTTCACGTACTCCGGAGCCCAAATCCACCCCGCGGGACTTGCCCACTCTCATGGGAGCAAAAACCTCAATGTGGCCACCTCCGAAAAGGCCTTCAACCATTTTCCGCATCATCTTTTCAAACCTGTCAATATCATCGTAGGGGTCCATATTAGTCACCTTCAGTTACTTTAGGGTCTGGGGGGCTTTAAATAGTTTGTTAGGCAAAGAATTAAAAAGTCCGGGTTTTAACGGGAGTCAGATTTTTGGGGTCAGAGTAAAGGGGTTACAGTCTCCGGCTGAACTCCGACATGGGGTGGCCCTTGGCCTGGAGGTGGAACCTCTTATACCACCCAAACGGTGCCCGGTCGCACCCCAGTTTGTCCGCCAGTTGCTTCAGAACCTGAACTGCCTCCGCCGGGCTGGAGAGGGTTTCACTCAGGTGGGTGTAGGGATAGAGTAGCAAGTCCTTGCTGTGTTGCATGTCCAGAACTTTGTGAATTTCGGCAACCGCCAGGTCAATTTTCTGGAGGTCTCCCGGTTCCACGGCCACAAAGGCCACTGTCAAATTCTCCTTGCGGAGGTTGGCGACAGGGTCGGGCTCGGCCAGCTTGGTCGGGCGTTCGGTCCAGTATTCAAATGCGTCGGCGTGAATCAGTAAAAGTTTCATGTTACTCCCTCACCAGCACCTCGCCGATGACCCCTTCCTGGCGGATGATATCTGCGATTTTGTGAAGGTCCCAGACGGGGTAGGGCTTCATGTCGCTGAACCTTTGGTCCACATAAGCAGGGGCCCCGCTGAAGAAACCCTGGAGCACGTATTTTTTGACCGGGCCCAGACTGTGGGCGATTTCCAGGGCGGTCTCGGGGGGCACCAGAGCCGGCACGATGGTGGTGCGGAACTCATAGGGCACCTGGGATTTTTTGAGCAGGTCAATACTTTGCACCACCTGGTCAAAGGCCTCCTGGGTGCATTTGGCGACCGTGTAGTATTTCTCGTATATCAACGGAGCCTTGACGTCCATGGCCACGTAATCCACCAGCCGGCGGTCTATGAGCGTCTTGAGCCCTGGAAAAACAGAACCGTTGGTGTCCAGCTTTACATCAAGACCCATGGCTTTGACTTTTTCCACGAACGGGATGATGTCGGGCTGAAGCAGAGGCTCGCCCCCTAACAGGACCACGCCATCCAGCATGTCTTTGCGGTCTTCCAGAAAACCGAAAACCTCCTCCACTGTCTTGCCACCGTTGAACCTCTCCGGCAGGACGACCTCCACATTATAGCAGTAGCCACAGCGGAAATTGCAACCTTGGAAGAACACCACCGAGGCCACCCTGCCCGGAAAATCAATCAGGGAGGTCTTGATGAGGGACCCGATTTTTGGGTTCATGCACCCAACCCGGTTGCAGATTTAAGACGTTTTCTGCTGAAGAGGGGGAACGGTCTGAAGAAGAACCCCGTTGGGAGTGGTCTCAAAAGTCTTTCTCTGCCGGAACTCCTCCTGCTTGCCATCATTCCATTGGGCTACGGGCCGTATGTAGCCCACCACCCGACTGAAAACCTCACACCTTACCGGAAACTCTTCTGGGGTATATTCTTTTGCCATTTTGGTCACCTTGTTTAGATATTGAACTGGGCCAACCCGCCACCCTTCATGAGGCCGACCTCAATCAGCTGTTCTGAAGAGTGGGGGTATGGACAGTAATCATGCTTGCCCGATACATAGCCATGAACGGGGCAGATACTATATGTAGGCGTTATAGTGTAATAAGGGTTTTGGAATTTGTTGGTGGCCTTGCGGACCAGACTGGAAACCGCCCAGGGGTCGGCGGCCTCCCCAAGCCAGGCGTGGATGACCGTGCCTCCTGTGTAACGGGTCTGAAGGCTCTCCTGGTGCTTCATGACGTCAAAGATGTCGCCGGCGTAATCCACGGGCAACCAGGTGGAGTTAGTGTAGTAGGGGGTTTTGGTGCTGGCAGTGATAATCTTGTCCCCGAACTCACGGGTGTCTATGCGACCAAACCGGTATGTGGTGCCTTCACCGGGAGTGGCCTCAAGGTTGAAGATAGTTCCGGTTTCATCCTGAAACTGCTTGAGGTTCTTGAGCATGTGGTCCATCACCTTCTCGGCGAAACGCTTGCCCTCGGGCTCGGCGATGCTCTGGCCCATGAAGTTGAGCAGGGCCTCATTCATGCCCAGCAGGCCGATAGTGTTGAAGTGATGGGACCAGTATTGACCCTCCAGGTCCTTGACTTCACGGAGGTAGAACTTACAGTAAGGATAGAGCCCTTTATCAGTCATGTTTTCAAGGAAGTCGCGCTTGGTCATGAGGGACTCCTTGGAGATGCGCATGAGGTTGTCAATTTTCTCCAGAAACTGGGTGTCGTCCCTGGCGGTGAAGCCAATGCGGGGCATGTTGAGGGTGACCACCCCGATGGAGCCTGTCAGGGGAGCTGATGCGAAGAGGCCACCGGCCCGCTTGCGGAGGTCGCGGGTGTCCAGCCGGAGGCGACAGCACATACTGCGGACATCGTCAGGCTTGAGCTGGCTGTTCACAAAGTTCGCAAAGTAAGGAATGCCGTATTTGGCGGTCATCTCCATAATTTCACCGTTAAGTTCACTGTCCCAGTCCCAATCCCGGGTGATGTTGTAAGTGGGAATGGGGAAAGTGAACGGGCGCCCCTTGGCGTCACCCTCAGTCATGATGTCCACGAAAATTTTGTTAAGCATGATAATTTCGTCCTCAAAGTCGCCGTATGTATCGCCGGTTTCCTTGCCCCCCACCACGACCTTGGTGTTTTCGTAGAAAGAAGGAACGGTAACATCCATGGTGATGTTGGTAAAGGGGGTCTGGAAGCCGACCCGGGTGGGGACGTTCATGTTATAGACGAACTCCTGCATGGCCTGCTTGGCCTCCCGATAATTCATGCCGTCGTAACGGATGAAAGGGGCCAGCAGGATGTCAAAGTCACTGAAGGCCTGGGCCCCCGCGGCTTCGCCCTGAAGGGTGTACATGAAATTGACAGCCTGGCCCAGAGCCGCCCGGAAGTGCTTGGCGGGACGGCTTTCAATCTTGCCCGCCACCCCCTGGAAGCCGTTCTTCAGGACGTCCATGAGGTCCCAGCCCACGCAGTAGGCGGAGAGGCAACCCAGGTCGTGGATGTGAATTGAGCCGTCCTGATGGGCGTTGGAGGCCTCCTCAGAATAGACCTTGGAAAGCCAGTATCTCTTGCTGATTTCGGAGGAGATGAAAAAGTTCATGGCCTGGAGGGAGTAGGTCATGTTGGCGTTCTCCCTGATGCGCCAGTCCAGCTTCTTGAGGAAGCCTTCCACCAGGGTGATTGAGTCCCACCAGTCCTGTTTCACTTTTTCCCCCCCTACCCGACCCAAAACCACAGGGCGCGGAACATATTTAGGCTAAAGAGGATATAAGGCTTATTGGCGTGAAACCTATGGTTTCACACATATATGTTGCATGAGAAATTTTTTGACCCGGATTTCACGGGTTTGAGGCCTGTCATTTTTTCCCGGAGCTACACCACGACGGGAGCAGATAGTGGTGACACGGTATTCACAATCCGTTTAAGTACGGCATTTACAAATGCCGGGCCAGGCAGAGGAAGGCAGTGTGGGTCACCCCGATGCTTTCGGGCCGCAGGGTTCGCTGGTCGGGTTTCCAGTCCAGTTGGAGGGTCTGGACAATCCGGGGGTCAAACCACGCGGGGGTGTCGCCGGCATTCAGGGAGTCCAGCCACTGAGTGACCTGGGCCATGGAGGGCAGGTAGCAGGCCCACCATCCGCCGGGCTTCAGGGCCTTCGCGGCGCCGGAGACCCCGTCCCAGGGGTTGGGCAGGTCATAGAACAGGAGGTCAAGCCGGCCGGGGTGGTCGTCACCAGCCTGGAAGACATCGCCGAGCTTGAAGGTCACGGGGGCCAGGCCGGGCAGGTCCAGGGAGGAGAAGTTGGCCTTGGCCAGCTCCTGGTGCTCCTGGCGGTTTTCGTAGGAATAGACGTGGCCTTTGGGACCGGTCAGGTAGGCCAGCCATGAGGTAAGGTGACCCATGCCGGAGCCGCCCTCGGCCACCTGCCAGCCGGGCCCCAGGCCGGTCAGTACCACCAGCTGGCCGATGTCCCTCTGATGCATGAGCTGGGGCCCCCGCTTGAAGGCGGCCACCCGGTCAGTGAAGGAGGCGGGAAAGGAGTGAAAACCCTCCGGCGGTTTGGCGGGGTCCACGAAGCCCCGGGGGGTGGCGGCCTTCCTGCCCTTGCGGGCCAGCCACTGCTGGTGGCCGTCGGTAATCAGGTGCATGAAAAAACGGGGCTTCGCGGTTTAAATAAAACCACTCGCGTCGCCAGGCCCGCGAAGCGGGGTCGTGGGGTTTCAAAAGGGGAGTAATCCGTCAAAACGTCAGGCCCGCTGAAAGCGGGCCACGTGATTGACCTTCGTTAAGGTTAAGGGACTGGGCCTCGCCGGCCTGCCGGGCATGCTCCCGAACCGGAGACTGGCCTGGCTGTTTGCAATTGGATTGTTTTTCACTCTAAAAACAACTCGTGCCGTCGAACCCGAAGGGTGAGACGGCACCGTTTTGGTCAAGCTTTTTCTAAAAGCTTGGAGGGACTGGGCCTCAGCGGGATAGGTTGTGTCGCGCGACTTAGTTCCCTTGCGCTCCGAGTCGACCGGCTTATCACCACATCCTGAATCCGCATGGGCGACGGAAGGGTAGTGCCACTGGCGGGATTAGCCCAGGTCGCCAGGGCACCTCAGGGCCCGTTGGAGCCATGAGATTGAGAGCATTAAGCTCCGCTGAGTTTGCCCCCCTCGTAAATATCATATGGGCAGGGGTGGGATTTATGCGTTATGGACATGAAAAAGGACGGCCCGCGTTTCATGGTGGGCAGGGGCCCTTGGTTTTTGGTTGGTCGAAATGCATATTAAGGGAGCAAATAAGGGTTGATAGGTGACTATCATGGAAGACAAGATTAAAGGTAAAGACATCATAGGCAAAACCGTCGTCAGCAAGGAAGGTCGCAGGTTCGGCCTGGTAGGGGACGTGACTTTTGACCCCGGCACCGGCGAACTGCTCAATATTGTCCTGACCAGTCCCACCCAGTATGCCAAAAACATTCTGGGCACTGAACTACGGGTAAGTTTCACTGCGGTGGTAAGTCTGGGCGACTTTGTGATTGTAAGCGAAGAAGACCTGGTTTAAGCGGAACTAACCACGTGCCCGGGTTTCCGGGAGGGAGCCGTGTCTTTTTGAGGCTTGGTTTCCCGCTTCAGATGAGGGTCATCTCAAAAACGTTTTCCATGACTTCCTTATCCACTCCGACTGTGGATTTGCCGACCTTGGCGCCGGGACCCACCCGGGAACCCTGACCAATCAGGCTGTCGGTGACGACTGCACCCTTCTCAATCACCACTTTGGGACCAATTACGGAATCGGAGATATTCACATCATCATGAAGCCGGACCCCCTCCAGAATGACGGAATTCACAATTTTCACATTCCTGCCCATTTTCACATCATTGGCTGTAACGTGGGGACCCAGAATAGCAGTCTTGGCCTTAATGTCCCGAAGATGGGCGGGGGGGAAGACATTCACTCCCGATACGTTCTCCTGGGTCAGCTCCATGCGACGGTTGAGGAAGTCGTTGTTGGCATCCACATATTCCTCAGTGGAGGACAGGCTATACCAGAAGGGTTTGAATTCGTAGCCATACACTGAGGCGTCCATGTGAACGAAGTAGGAAACCAGTTCGTGCATACGCATTTTGTAGGGGATTTTGTCAAAAACCTCGGGATCCATGGCGAATATGCCGGAGGCCACCTTGTTTGAGAAAATGAGGTCCGGGCGGGGTTTGTAGAGGAAACGCACCACGCGACCGTTGGGGTCAGTGCTTATCACCCCGTAACGCCAGGGGGATGGGGTAATAGTAAGGGCCGCTGAAATCATGGCCCCCTTCTCCTCATGGAATTTCATGAGAGGTTCCGGCTTGAAGGGCGTGAATATGTCAGAATAATGCAGAATGAAGGGACCGGTGATAATTTTTTCAACAGCCTTCAGACAGGATGCACTACCACTACCCTCATCCTTCACCACTTGAACCTCATACTTCTTGAAAAGTTTGGGAAAGGGGGTGACCACAATCAGTTCATGGCCCCTGAGTTTTTCCAGAATGCTGGAGAACAATTCACGTGAGGTCAGGTTCAAAAAGGTCTGTGGTGTTTTGGTGACGGGAAAATTTTCCCGAAAACCCACCGGGATAACTATTTGCATTTAAGATATAGGTGGCCGGAGTTTAAATAAAATGAGGGATTTTCACTCGGCATCCGCCAGTATTTCTTTGAGCAGGGACAGGTAGGCCGGGCGGGTGATGAAGTAGCCGATAGCGACTCCAAGAATGGCGGTAACAGCGAAGCCCCGAACGGAGCCCACGCCGATGAACATCAGAGGGAACATGGCGGCCACGAGGGTTCCAAAGGTTGCCAGAATAACAAACATGGCATCCTTCACCTTCTGCTTACTGTAGCCATAGAGCACCTCGTCAGTCATGATTATCTGCTGGTCTATGCCTGTTCCCAGTGTAACTATGAGGCCTGCTATGGCTGACAGGTCAAGTTGCCAGTTGATGAAACTGGCCAGGGCCATGGTGATGAAAAGCTCCGAGAGGCCCGTAAAGAGAACCGCAGTCACCATGACCGGGTTACGGTAGCGGATGTAGAGGACGATGCTGAGCAGAACGGCGGCCGCCAACATGGCCAGCATGGTGCTACGCAGGAATTCATGACCCAGGGTGGGGGAGACATCCTGCACTGATACCACCTCAAGCCGGGTGGGGACTGAACCGGTCATAAGAATGGCCACCATGCGGTCCATATTGGATTTGGCCTCGTCGTGGGTGGCGGCAGCTCCAGTCACTTCGGCACTGGCAATCTCCCTGCCCCTCATGTCAGCACCAACGCCCAGCTCTTCAAGCAGGACCCCGTCAATATACAGTTCAAGTTTTTTGTCAAGATAGGATGTCTCCTCATCAAAACCTGTTGAAAATGAAGTCAGGGTAGCCTCGGCAAAGCGACGGGCGGCTTCCGGTGAAAGCATAATGGGGATGTGATAGCGGTAATAGCCCGTAGTGCGGTCATAGTAAAACTGCTGACGGGACTTGTCCAGCCTTATGTCCTTGTTGGTGAAAACTGTGATGTTGTTAAACCTGCCTTCAAAAATCCCTTCGCTGGCCAGCAAGTCCTCAATCTCATCCCGGGTGAGGCCGGCGGCCTCAACCACCACATACTTGCTGGTGAGGTCGGAAGCCCCCCGAACCCGAATATCCTTGAGGCCGTATATGTTGAGACGGTTCTGGAGGATGGTGGTAATGTCATCAATATTCACAGACTGGTTGGTGGGCTGGAGGACTATGCGGGAGCCACCCTGAATATCGAACCCCCACTCAACGTTGATGCCTTCCCCAATCCCCCGCGGAGCGAGCTGGTAGGCACTCCAAATCAGCATCAGTATCAGGAAAATCATGCGGGGGTGTATTAGAGCTCTTTTCAGGTTCATGAGGCTTCACCTCCTTGCTTTTTCTCCTGGCGCTCCACATACCAGAGCACCATGGAGAGACTCTGGAACCAAGTGTTGATAATATCAAAAAAGGCTCCCAACAGGAGCACCAAGGCAATCTCTTTCACCATGCGGGCGGTTGATACAAAATAAAGGGCCAACAGACTGGCAAAGATAGCTGCACTCATAGTCATGGCCGTTTTCATGGCGTTTATAGCCTTCTTTTTGGGGTCGCCTCCCCCTGCTTCCCGAAGCAGTTTGCTGTCAAAGAGGACTTCGGAATCCACCGACCACCCCATGAGCATAAGCAGGGCCCCAATAGTGTGGGGGGACAGTTTGATGCCCAGCAGAACCATGGCCGTGGCCGCCTCAAAAACATTCAGAAAACCTGACAGGATGACAGTCAGGGCCACAATAGGTTTGCGGAAGATGAGGGCCAGAATGAGTCCCATGAGCAGGAAAGAGAAGATGACAGCCTTGGTGGCACTCTGCATGAAGCTTGCCCCCATGGAAGGCCCGACATGACGCAAGTCATATTCATAACCGGGAAATGTGGAATTTATGAGTTCAACCATGTGGGTTTCAGGAATTTCGGGCCCGGCCTCCACCATAATGGCCACCAGTTGGGTGCTCCCAACCGCCCGGATTTCCCGGACCACCATGTCTTCGGCTTCAAAAACGGCCTTTTGCACGGGGGACATGTCGGGAACGTAAAGGGTGGCTACTGTGCCCCCACTCAGGTCCAGGTCCTTCTCAAAAACGCGACCGGTGGTCCGGTAAGTTATGAACATGAAAAGGGATGCTGTCAGTAACACCAGAGCGGGGATAATCATCAGTCGCTTGTAATTGCGGATATACCACTCACTGAACCGTTCATAAATCAC
Organism: archaeon; assembly: GCA_011049195.1. Lineage (GTDB taxonomy): Archaea > SpSt-1190 > SpSt-1190 > SpSt-1190 > SpSt-1190 > SpSt-1190. Next base: position 4,312 of record DSCG01000055.1, on the reverse strand, counting down.
GGGTTTGGGAGCCTGATAAATTTAAAAGCCTTGGCCCGGCCATTTGAGCACAAAGGTTTTTAGCCACCCCCTGCCGGATAGGGTTGTGGCACACTGGTTGATAGTGCTTGGCATGATAATTTTAGGCTTCCTGTTGGGGAGAGTCTTCCAGACCTGGGTGGAAAGTCACACGGACAAAATCAAAGTGGCGGGGGAAACCTGGGATGTGGACCTGCCAACTTTCCTGGGGGAAGTCTTCTATTTTTCGGCTCTGTTTTCCGTGCCCCTCTCAGGCAACCTGCCTCTCACCGGCATAGTGCTGGCCATGTTTTTATATGTACTTTTCGGGCAGTTTGGGAGAGGGCCCACCGAAAAGGGGGACCCTGAGGATTCGGTGGGTAGCAAATGGCACAGAATGTTTCCGTGATTCCCAAAAGAGTGAATCAGAGGCTGAAGGTTGTAGGAGCACGGCTACGTGAGCTTCAGGACCCCGTGGTGGTGTGTCACATTGATGCCGACGGCCTGACCAGCGGAGCCATTATGATTCACACTCTGAAGACACTCGGAAAAAAAGTGGAGGCCCACCCGGTGAAGCAATTAGACCCGAACAGTTACGAAGGAATACCGTGGGATAGAGACCTGGTATTCACTGATTTGGGATCCGGGCAAATCAAAAGGACCGAAGGTCATGTGATTGTGGACCACCACCAGCCCCTGAAGGAACACAAATACCAGCTTAACGTTCATCATTTGGGTATGGACGGTTCGCGGGATATGAGTGCCTCCATGTTGGCCTATATGCTGTCCCGGCATGTTATTGGCGACAACAAGATGGCGGGGGCAGCAGTGGTGGGTATGGTGGGTGACCAGATGACCCGCCAGCCCCTGAAAGGCATTGCCCGTCTGCCAGTTGAGACCAAATGGGTGAAGGACAGGAAAGGACTCAAGTTTTTCGGCAGGGAAACCCGCCCTCTGTCAGTGTTTCTGAAATATGCCTCGGAACCCTTCCTGCCAGGCCTGAGTGGTGAAGTGAATAAGTGTTATGATTTTCTGGCCAAACTCAAGCTGGACCCTCACCGGACTTATCATTCACTCAACAAAGAGGAGTTGAAAAATTTTCACACCGAGCTCATCAAGTATGCAGCAGGTCATGGAGTGAAAGTCCATAGAATGCTTGGTGAATACTATGTGTTACCCCATATGCCGGAGAGAACGGAGATGAGGGACACGAGTGAATTTTCCACTTTGTTGAACGCGTGCGGACGACATGAACGGCCGGATATTGGGATGGGGGTGTTACTGGGAAAAAATGTTTATGATGAAGCCCAGAAACTTCTCAGAATTCACAGGATGTTGTTAAGCAGGGGTATGAACGAACTGGAGGATAATGGGGTGACCCAGTTCAAGAACTTCCAGCTGTTCACAAGTGAAACCATCAAGCCTACTATTTTGGGTATTGTTGCAGGGATTGCCATTTCAAGCAGGACAGTCAGTCCGTTGAAGCCGATTATTGCGGTAACTCCCATGGATGGTGGCTACAAGGTGTCGGGCAGGGCCACCCTGGAACTGGTAGAGGGCGGGGTCAACCTCGGCCTGGCCATGCGGAAGGCAGTGGGCATGGCGGAGGAAGAGGAAGGGGGTGGCCATGATGTGGCTGCGGGGGCCTTCGTCCAGGAGGACGGGCTCCAAGGTTTCCTGCTGAAGATGGACAAGGTGCTCGGCAGACAAATGAATAAATGAAGGCCTTTATGGCTTTTCAGAGGTTTTTTAAGGGCAAGACGTTTTAAACCCCAAACGGGCCATACTATCCGGGAGCCGGTGGAATGGCTGTCCTGTAGCCTGGGGATGCAAGTCCCCGGACCAAGGGAGGAAGGTCCCCCCACTCAAGCTTTTGGGAAAAGCTCAACCAAAAACGAGAATTTCCCGAGGGCATATGCAGACGGCCTCGAGAGGGGCCGGGGACGTAGCAGAAACGCACCCGAACGGTGGAGCGATGATCTGATGAGAGCGTCGAAACCGGGAAGGATGAAACGGACGTCCCCCTGCTGGGTGCAAGGCCTGTGGCCGCTCAGATAAATGCCATATCAATGGCCGAAAGCCATTGACGAACTCAAGGGGGCCTACCACCGGGACCCGCTTCCATTCACTTTTCACTTTTTGGTTTGGCTTTTTTACCTGACTTCTTGGCCTTCCGTTTTTTGGGCTGTTTGATTTTATTCCCAATCACGCCCACAGACCACAACCAGAAGCCCAGAATGACGCCTATGGAAACCCACTGGAAGGCCGGGTGGAAATATGTGAAACTGTCGCGGAAGAAGATGAGCAGGTCCAGACGGATGAGGTTGTATACCAGAATACCTGCCATGGAAATCAGAGCCCTCAGCCAGGACTTTTGTTTGGGCCATGCCAGCAGGAGGGCCAGAAAAACAAAGAGTTCCTTCCAGCCAACGCAGTCAGTGATTATCATGAGGTTGAAGCCGTCAGGGGTGACCACATAATAACCGTCCATGCCTGCAATCATTTCGGAGCCTGTAGTAATGGCCATGACCTGAGCAGTCAGGAGTTTGGCCAGTTCAAAGGTAGGCATCATCCACCACACCCCGAAGAATATGAGAGAGAGCACCATCAGACGGCTGGTGAAAGTGAGCCTGTCTTTCATGCGGGGGCTGATTTTGGGCCTCATTTTTCTGGCGATTTTTTTCAGGGCTTTCATTTGCGGAACCTCTGCTTGTAGTCTGCAATCATGCGGAAGATTTGCTGTCTTATATCCTCTTGCCTGTCCCTGTCTCCCCGCTTCACCGCCTGTTTCAGCTTCTGCATTTCCGCCTCTATCCCCAGAACCCGGCTGTGGGCATCGGCAAGGGCTACCTCCAGACGGAGACGGGCCTCGCGCTCAGCCTTGGCCTGACCGGACAGGGTTTTGCCGGGGACGGGGAACCTTCGGTCGGCCCGGGCCAGTTTGGTTTTCAGCTCGGCCACCTGAGTCTGGCGGGCTTCCAGTCGGTTCTTCAGAAGGGCCACCTTCAGCTCAAGGGCTTTTATCCGGGCCTCCTGGCCGGGGGCGGAGCGAGATGGAGGTTTGGAGGGGGTTTTCGGTTGATGGGGAGGGTTATCCAGAGCCTCAACAGCCTTCCGGACATTTGCCACCTCCCGGTTGAGGAGGGCCGAAACCACCCGGTTTATCAGGGACTGATGAACCCTGAAAGCCTGGAGGGCGGCGGCCAGGGCATCCCTTTCGTGGTCGTTTCCGAACCTCAAGCCAGAGGTAAGGCGGGTCTTTTCAGGTATGGAAAGGTCCCTGTCCGGAAAATAGGGCCGGGCCTTGAAGGAGGTGGCCAGCTTGGCCACTGATGCCTGCCGGGCTTTGTCAGATGCCATTATGACGGGCCGAATCTGGTGACTCCGGAGCAGTTCAACCGCCTTGGGGTTGCCCCCTTTAAAAGTCCGGAGAAGGAGAAGCTGACCCTGAAAATCCAGGGCCACTATGGCCGCAGTCTCCCCGGGGTCGTAGCCCACAATCACGGGAGAGGTGGGCAAGGGGACTTTTAAAACTAATTTGAATGGCGCGCCGGAGGTGTCAGAAGTCCCGCAGGAAGTTCCGACGGCAGTGGGGCTTTTAAAGCTGGTTTGTATAATAAGTGTGTGGCGATTGGTTGTTGCGGGTGGAGTTATTTACCCAAGAAGTTCGTTGAACCGGGAGAGAGCCGGCTGACAGCCTACGCCAAAATCTTTTCACTGGTGGAAGTCACTTCAACCTTTGCCCAACTGCCCAAGACCAGCACGGGCCGGGCCTGGAGGAAGGAGGTCAATGAGGTCAACCCCAAGTTTGAATTCACCATCCGGCTACCCAAACTCATCACCCACGTCAGTCACTTCTCCGACAAGGGAACCTGGGAAAAAATCCGTGGCATCGCCGATGCCCTTGATGCCAAAATCATGGTGGCTCGGGCTCCGCGGAATTTTGCGGATAACCCGGAAAATCTGAGGAGAGTGCAGGAATTTGTGGAGGGCATGGGCAAAAAATACAAGCTGGCCATGGAGGTGCCGGAGTGGCCGAGGGCTACAGTTGAAAAATTTTTCTCCAAACTGGGTATCATCCATCTGGTCAACCCCTTTGAAGGCAAACCCATCAAGCAGGCCCAGAACTATTACCACCTCAACGGGAGGGGGCCTTCCATGTACCGCTACAGGTTCAAGGCTCCAGACATGGAAGAACTCAAGGCCATGACCAAGAAGAAAGACTATGTTCTATTCAACAATATCTTTTTGTATGAGGACTCCATGAGATTTATGGAGGTGACGAAATTATGATTTTCATCAAACTGGACAGCCG
>DSCG01000050.1 GCA_011049195.1 archaeon | reverse complement strand
CAGATTTCACATTTCCAGATTTCCAGTTTTTCAGTCACACTCTCACCTCCCATATGTCAGGCCTCGCGGCCTAAAAGCATACGCATATGCATACCTAACCACACTCGTCACAGCCACAGGCCTCGCAGTTGCATTCGGTGCCACATGTGCAGGCTTCGCCTTCGCTACAGTTACAGTCGGTCATGACATCAACTCCTCCACCTGTTAACAGTGTTAAATTTATAAGCCCCTGCTTCGGCCGGTTCAATGACCTATCCCTTCTTCCGCTAGAAAGTCTATCGAGCGAACGTATGGAGCGAGTGGGGTGAATAAGCGACCCGCCAGGTCGCTTTTTTGGCCCAGCCGGCCCGCAGGCCGGCCTACGGATTTTTCTAAACGGTTCCGACACCTCCCGCTTTTTTGGTCCCGGTTTTTGCCTGCGGGCAAAAAGCGGGTTGGGGTCAGGGGGATTTGAACCCCCACGAGCAGGTTTCTCCAAACCCGCCCTCAATCATTCCACGGGACTTACGGCGGTATAGTCCCATAGTCAGCGCTCCAGGCATGAATACTGGAGCCTACCAGGCTGCCGTTACCTCATGACCCCGAGCTTAGCGAAGCTCGACCACGCGTCCCACCTCCCCTCCCTTCGGTCGGGTCGGCGGGACAAACAGTTGTTATGGGGTTTCGGCATTTTTAACCTTTCGGAATTTTTTGGTCGAGCTTTTTCCTAAAAAGCTCTTTTTAACCTTTCGGGCGTTTATTTTTGATCAAACTTTTCTGCGGAAAAGTTTGTTTTTAATCTTTCGGACCGTGGCTCAAACCAGGCTTTTCAGAGTAGTGCTAAAAGTGTTCCAGTATTCGTCAAGCCCTGCTTCCTCGCTGGCCGAGAACTTCCTGGCCCAGGCCTCCCCCCCGAACTCCTTGGCCCCAATGGTGATGATGTCCTTGGTCCTCTGGGTGTCCCAGAAAGTGGGCTCGGCCCCGGCTCCCCTGTTGTATCTGGTGATGTCCTGAATGAGTTTTTTGCCGTTTAACTCCACTCCATACGCCTCGGCCAGAGCCTTTATCGCGGGTTCCAGCCAGCCCCTGTGGAAACGGCAGATGCCCAGATTGTCCAGCTCGGCCTCGGCCACCGCCCGTCCATAGGCCCGCTTGGCCAGGTCTTCGGGCTCAAACCACACCGCGAACTTGTATTGGGTCCAGTATCTCCCCTGCAGAGGGAGAGGCACGAAGTTGCCGATAGCCCAATACATGGTGGGGGTCATATATCCTCTTTTACCATAGGGCACATAATAAGTCAGGTCCCTGATGCTGGTGCCTCCCGTGCCGAAAATATCGTCTAGCAACAGGCCCCCCTCCCGCTTGCCCTGCCTGAGGGCCGCCAGGGTCTCCGACTCTTCCAGGGCCAGGTTTTCCGCCAGCTTCATGCCGAACCGGGCCAGGCCGCTGTAGGACCAGTCCCCGTCAAAGCCCAGGGCCTCCTGGGGGATGTGGCCGTATCTCATGGCCTCCAGCATCCAGGACAGGGTGGTGCCGAACTCAATGGCATCGTAGCCCAGGGTGTCCACGAAGCTCACCAGCTTGGCCGCCTGGTCAATATCAAAAATCCATGAGTTCGGCCCGCAGGCCTCAAAAGGTTCGTAGTCCACCTTGACGCCTTCAAAGACTTTCTTGCATGCCACTGGGCACGGCTCCCCGCAGGTTGCGAATTTTTTCGGGACGATGGTTTGTGAATTGAATTTCTCCCACCACGTCGGTCCCATCAGCTCCTTCCACTTGAGCTCCCGTTCACTTTTGCTCATGTGAATCATGCCGAAGTTGAACAGAGGGGTGTAAATCTGGAGCTGGGGATAGTTGCTACCGAAGGTGCCGCCGGTCTTCATCTTTTCCGAGTAGCTGTATTTCTCCGTGGTCTCTTTGAAAATCTGCTGGAAATTCTTGCCACTTTTGTGAACCTTCTCCACTATCTTCTGGGCTTTGGGCTTAACCTGATATTTGGGTGGCTTGCCACCGAAAGCCACTCCGACCACGTTGTGGGCCCGTAGGAGCACACTGCCGGCCCCGCCCTTGCCGGCCACATCCTCACTACCTGGCCTGATTTGGCCGTTCTGCAAATCCGCTGAGTAAATAATACCCATCGGGGTTTTCAGCGAGGCCGGCCCAACCAGTACTGACCGGAAGGGGTAATCCAGACATTTGACCAGGTCCAGCGTCACCCGCCGGGCCCCTCCGTTTTCCCACAAATCAACCAGTTTTTTTGGGGTGATTTCAAACAACTGAACCTCGGGTTCACCACTCGGCGTCCCCTTGATGGATACCAGAGTGGGATTATCCGCCTTGCCTTCCATTGAAACCGCGTGGACGCCCGTCCTCTTGAGGTGCCAACCTGCTCCGCCCATAGTTGATATGTAGAAGCCTCCACTCAGAGGCGACCGAAATGCAAAGGTGAGTCGATGAGTGCCCGGCAGGCCCAGGTCGGCCAGGGGCCCCATGCCGAACACCAGGGCGTTGGCGGGGTCATAAATCCGCTTGGAGAAACTCCGAGTATGGTGATGAATTCTCAGCCCTTCATCTATCGGCCCCGTTGACTTGCTTTCTTCAAACTCCACTTTCTTTTTCCCGACATCCACCCGGGCCACAATCATAACTCATTTAATTCCCAGGCTTATTTATGCATATGGAGCCGTTTTACCTGATTAACTTCAAAGCCTACCCGCAGGGGACTGGTAAGCAGGCCGTTGAACTGGCCAAGCTGATTGAAAAGTTCGCCAAGGAGCACCACCTTAACATGGCCGTAGCAGTGCAACCCACCGACATAGTCCCGGTGGTGGCGGCCACCAACCTGCCGGTGTATGCCCAGCACATAGACCCCGTCACTCCCGGCTCACGGACAGGTCACATACTGCCAGAGGCCGTCAAGGAGGCCGGAGCTATGGGCACCCTGCTCAACCACAGTGAACGCCAGGTTGATTTTGAAACCCTGAAAAATTCCATCACCCGTGCCAAAGAGTTGGGCCTGAGTGTAATTGCCTGTGCCTCCGACCCTGCCAAGGCGGGTGAGATTGCCCGGATGGGCCCGGACTATGTGGCCATTGAGCCTCCCGAACTCATCGGCGGGGACATTAGTGTTTCCACAGCCAAACCTGAAGTGATTACAGCGGGCCTTGAAAAGGTGAAGCCTCTCCCCCTTCTGGTGGGAGCTGGAGTGAAAACCTACGAGGATGTGAAAATAGCCATGGAGCGCGGGGCCGTCGGCGTTCTGCTGGCCAGTGGTGTGGTCAAGGCCGATAACCCCGAAGAAGCTTTGAAGCAATTGACCGGCGAGTGTAATTGATTCACCTGGATTTTTCTTTTTTGAATTCCACGTAGGAGTAAACCACCAGTCCCAGGGAAATCACCAGCAATGAAATGAGCAAGCCCGTCATGGCCCAGCCCGGCAGGAACAGGCCGGTCAACACCGTCAGCACCCCGTAGATTTTGAAAACCCTGCCGCCCAGCCGGTGGGTCCTGACCCACACCCTGTCGCTGCTCATGGTCCAGGGGGTCTTGATGCCCACGAACCAGTTTCTCTTGGAGTGTTCCAACAGGATGCCGATGTAGAAGAAGAGCAGACCCATGGCCGGGATGATGGCCGTGCCCATATTGAACCGGACGCCCAGGTTCCAGGCCAGCACCAGGCCGTGGACGTAGGCCATGAAGCCAACCATGAGCACCACGAAGCCATCAAAGAACGCCCTGAACTTTTTAAGGTTGCTTTTGAGCGGGTCAAGCCCCGGTATGAGCAGGAAGAGCCCCAGCATGACCGCAGTCATCAGGGGCACCAGGAAGGCCCCCCAAAACCGGGTCATGTAGCCGTTGGGCTCACCCGCCAGGTCCCAGTGGGTGGCCATGACTTCCGGGAGAGAGGGATAGATTATGAAGGAGGTGATCAGGGTGGCCAGAACCAGCACCAAGCTGAGGGGGAAGACTTTTTTCATAGAAGTGTTGTGTGGCAGTTTGTATTAAGCTTGTGGTTTCTGAACGCTTTTGACCCAAACGAAATTTTACATAGCTACCCCTCATACCCAAGATAAATGGGGAGGGGGCCTCCTTCCCAGAGACCCGTTTAATCTTTATTTCTTTTTGCCCGGCCCGGCCTCCACACCCTTCAACGGCTGGAACCTGTCCTTCAGCTTCTCCAGGACCTTGGGCATGGTAGTGTATTCCATCTCATTCAGGCCAAGCCGGTGGGGTTCAAATGGCCCGTGCCTCCTGAGGTAGTCAGCAACCACATTGGCCTGTTCGCGTGCCATGTTGAAGCTGGGGTCGGAGAACAAGTCAACGGGACCTACCAGTCGGCCATTGGCAAGTTGGAACCCGGCGGCAATAACGCGGGGTGGACCATCAAACCGGGACGGTGTGGCATCTGCGAAACCCACGGGCATGAAGGGTCCGTGGTGACTGCCCCTCATCCAGCCTTTGACCAGGTAGGGAAAGCTGAAGGGTTCAATCACTTCACCGAAGGCCGGGAACTGACTCTGGGAGCGGACAATCATGACGGGGTCGTCCTTACCCACGTATTCACCCGCTATCTCATGTAGGCTGTCTGTGCTGGTCACTGCGGCGATCTCCCCCTTCTTGTTGAAAACCCTCTTGACCACATACTTGTCAGGGGAACCAATCAAAGCCAGCAGGTCGTAGATGTCCTCGGGCAGGTGCAGCATCACCTTGGTGTGTTTTTCAATGTCCCAGACTTCAAAGTTGAAGCCACCGTGGACCCCGGGAGCAATCACCAGACCGATGGAGTTGAAAGGGTCGGCGAAAATCTTGTAGAGGGGGAAGTTCCAGGCCCCCGAGTTGGTCTTGTCAGCCATGAAGACCACAATCGGTTCACTTTTCCTTTCCTCTATCTCCATCTCGGCACTGCCGGGGCCCATGCCCTTAACGTTGCCTGAGAAGGTGTCCTTTAACAGGTCCTGCCCGGCCCCATAGAGTTTGAGTTTCTTGGCAACCTTGGTGCCCTCAACGAAAGTGTCCCAGGCCAGCTGGTGGATGCGGGAACAGTCAACCCCCTTGCTGTGGGTCATGATTAACTGGAGGTCATCGCCACAGGCCATAACCCGGTAGTCAATCAAAAGTTTGGCTTTTAGAGCCTTGGCCAGTTCCTTTTCAGCCGTCTTTACTAATTCGGGGTGCATGCCACGGTGTCCGGGAAAACCACCAATGTCCGCTTTGATAGCGCTTATGGTAACCATACAATTACCAACATCAACCATTATAAACCTTTTATGGTATATTTATATTATCATGGAGCCCGTAGAACGTAGCATTTGCCTTAAAAAGCCATTTAAGAGGGATAAAACTTATTTGCTATTTAATAATGGCTTATTTTTCTTCAGATTCGCCAACACGAGCTTTGGGAGCAAATGGTGCGGCCTCTGGGACCGCGACACCAAGCTGGTAGAGTATTTTGCTTTCAAGGTGGGTGACGACTGGCTATCTCACGACAACCAGACGGCCTTCCGTTATAACGGTATTTCCGCCCAGCATGTTTATCACACCGGCCTGGGCGAAGTGACAGAAAAACTGGCCATGGATGACGGTGGCATGGTGCTGAACCTGCTTCTGCCCAAGCGAGCCGATGTAAGCCTTAAACTGGCGGTAAACCTCCGCAAGAGGGATGAGAACCATCACGACCGGCCGTATGAGGTGACGACCCGGGCGGGGGACCTCCAAATCAAGAATGACCTGGCTCATCTCCACGTTGCATACTCCGGTAGCTTCAGCAAGAACCCCCTGATGGAGTGCCACTTTCCCGGTCGCTACGCCAGAGAAGCAGGTTATGACTGGCAGGAAGATGAACAGACCTGCATGGTACCGGGAACCTTCAAAGCTAAAGTCAAAACCTTCCAGCTTAGACTGGGCCCGGCCAGACTGCCGACCAGCAACAGGTCATGGTCAGAAGTGGTCAAGGACCAACGCAAGCTTGTGAGGTCTTATGCCACTAACCTCAATATCCCCCCCGAGCTGGCCTGGAAAGTCACCTGTTCCACCCTGGCTCATGCTGTGACCGACCAGGGTTTCATGGTGGGCTTCCCCTATTTCAACGAGTTCTGGACCCGGGACTTTCTCTGGATGGTGCCTTCCCTGCTTCACATGGGCATGGAGACTTATGTGAAGGCCGAGCTGGAGACTATCAGCAGGGCCGTGACCAAGACCGGTGACGTGCCTATGATTATTGGGGCAAAACCCACATGTTCCGATTCCGACCCTCTTTTCATCCTGGCAGGGGACACCTTCACCCGCTTCACCGGAAAACCCCCGGAGGGTTTCAGAGACGCCGTAGCCCGGCTGACTGGCAAGGGCCTCTCTAACATGAGGGGTGGCTTGGTGGCCCACGACCCCATGTATACCTGGATGGATACGGTGCCCCGTGAATTCGCCATAGAGGTCCAGGTGCTCTGGTCCCGGGCCTTTGAGATGGCGTCAGACCTGTTGGACAACCCAAAACTTTCAGACGAAGCTGACCGGCTTCAGGTACGCATAGAGGACGATTATTGGAACGGGGACTTTTATCTGGATTCACTTAAAGGAGCGTACGCTTTCACCTGTAACTCTTTGTTGCCTTTACTCTATTATTCACATTCATCCTCAAAAGTGAATAAGGGAATCAAACTGCTCAAGAGTGAATTGCTAACGGACTTCGGGGTCAAAGCAGTCAGCCGTAAGGAGTCCCATACCCCCGAGACCTACCACGAAAAAGTTTGGGGCCTCACCACTTATTGGGGTCTTAAGCTGTTGGCTTCCGCCGAGCCCGGAAACGCCAAAAAAGTGCTGGATGCCTACCTGAAACACATGGACAGTCGCAACCTTTACGGCATGCCTGAAACTTTTACAGCAGATGGCACCCCTCTCGGAGCCAGCCACCAGCTGTGGTCTGTGGCCTTCATCCCCCTACTCTGGGATGCCATAAACGGCCTTGATGTAGGCAACACCATAACTATGCCTTTTGTTCAGAAGGATTACAGAGTTGGAAGATGGACTCTAAAAATGGAGAGGCGGTAATATGAAGGTGGCCCTGCTTACCAGTGAATTATACCCCGTCTTTTCGGGGGGTCTCGGCGTCGCCGTCTATGAGATGGTCAGACACTCCCGTCGCATTAATCGTGATGTGAATTTTATAGTTACCCTGCCCCAACTGGACTGGAAGGGCGACCTGGACGCTGAAGTTCTGGAGGTGCCCCATCAACTGGCATTCACCACTTACACTTTCACCCGTGAATTCAATCGTCCCGACCTGGACTGGGACGCGGCCAACAGCATAAAGGACTTCAACACCATGATGGCCCAGTTGCTACTCACCAAGGAGGTGGATGTGGTGCATGCCAACGACTGGATGACCATTCTGGGGGGCATGGAGCTCAAGAGGCACGGCAAGCGTCTGGTCTTCCACATCCACAGCACGGAATACGACAGGACCAACGACAGCCCCCGTCCTTGGGTGGTTGATCTGGAGCGGGAGGGCATTCATCTGGCGGACGCCGTGGTGACCACCAGCCAACAGATGAAACAACAACTCATCAACCGCTACGGTGCCGACCCCGCCAAGGTTCATGTGGTTTATAATGGTATAGATGTGAAAAAATTCCGCCAGATCCTCCACATCGGCCAGAATAAACCGGGGGAAAAGGTGGTGCTCTTCGTGGGCCGGCTCACAGTCCAAAAAGGGGTGTGGGAACTGCTTCATGCTGCCCGCCTGGTGATTGAAAAAGACCCGGAGGTCAAGTTTCTGATAGTCGGCGGAGGGGAGTGGGTCAAGGAGCTCATCAAGCTGGCCATAGATTTAGGCATCCAGAACCACGTTATCTTCACGGGCCGGGTGTCGGAGGACGAGCTGTTGGCGGCCTACCGCATCTGCGATCTGTTTGTAATGCCTTCTGTCAGCGAGCCATTTGGCATAGTGGCACTGGAGGCCATGGCAAGTGGCAAGCCGGTGCTGGTTTCCAAGACCTCCGGAGTTTCCGAAGTGGTCCAGCACTGTCTCACTGTGGATTACTGGGACACCCAGCTCATGGCCTCCAAAATACTGGAAGCTTTGAATTACCCTGTCATGGCCCACAGTTTGGTTCGGAACGGCGCCCATGAAATAGAAAAACTGGATTGGGCCTACAGTGCCCGCAAGCTCCATCAGATTTATGGGAGGCTTAAAGGATGACCAATCTGGCCTTTTGTGCAGTACTCCATCAGCCACTGAGAATCCGCAGGTACAGCTTCCTGGAAATAGGGGACCATCGCTCATACTTCAACGACGCTCTGAACCGTCGGCTGTTTGAAAGAATATCCCGCAAAAGCTATCTGCCCACTCTGGGCATGCTCAAGGACCTGGCCGAGGATTACAAAGACTTCAAAATCAACATCTCATTCACTGGCACTTTTCTGGAACAGGCCGAGATGTTTGAACCCAAAGTCATTCAGGCCATCAAAGACCTCAATGACACGGGAAAACTGGAAATCATTGCCGAGACCTATTACCATTCGCTGGCCTTCTTCGTTTCGGAAAGTGAATTTCACGATCAGATAAAACTCCACACCAAGAAAGTGAATATGCTTTTCGGGGCAACGCCGAAAATTTTCAGGAACACCGAGTCCCTTTACTCCAACAGCATCGCCCAGTCGGTGGAGAAGCTGGGCTTCAAGGGCATAGTTACTGAAGGGAGTGAAAAATTTTTGGGCTGGAGAAGCCCCGGCTATCCCTACCTGGCGGGCCCCACCAATATGCACCTTTTCCTTCGCAATTACAAGCTGAGTGATGATGTGGCTTTTCGGTTTTCAGCCAGGAGTTGGGAGGAATATCCCTTGACCGCCGACAAGTATGCCCACTGGCTCAGTTCTGTCTATGACCCCTTCGTCATGATTTACATTGACTTTGAGACTTTTGGGGAGCACCAGTGGCCTGAAACAGGCATTTTTGATTTTCTGAAACACCTGCCTCTTTTCGTGAGCAGGCACTCCAACTTAAAATGGGTCAATCTGGGTGAGCTCACCCAACTCAAGCCGGTTGACCGGGTTGATGTGCCCTGGTTTGTTTCGTGGGCCGACCAGGACCGGGATACTTCGGCATGGCTGGGCAACCGCATGCAACAGACGGCGTTTGAGACTGCCAAAGCTTTGGAAACTCCAGTGAAAGCCACTAAGGATGCCCACCTGCTGGAAACCTGGCGGAAGCTTATGACCAGTGACCACTTCTATTACATGAGCACCAAGTTCGCCGGGGATGAGGAGGTTCACAGCTACTTCCGGGGCGAGGTCTATGACAATCCCTACGAAGCTTTCGCCAATTATATGAACATCCTTCAGGATTTCAGGCTTGAACTGGAAGGGAACTAGCGGACTCAGAAGAAGAATCGGAACCGACGCGCCGGGCCATCCTTTTTAGAGCTATGTCGTAAGCCCTGAAATAGGATTTGATTGCATCCTTCCACAGGTAGTTGTCGCAGATGATTTTGTAGGCCGAGGTTTCATATGTCAGCCTTTCGTCCTTGTCCATTTTTGAAAAGGTTTCAATGGTCCGGGCCGTTTGATTCACCAGGTCTTCGTTCTTCAGCACGGAAATGCCCTTCACTTGATCTCCCAGAGTGGCCACCGACCTGCCAAAGCCGGCGTGCTCAGTGGTCAAGGCCACGCTGACATGAGCTGCGGCTTCCATGGGGGTGTATCCCCAGGGTTCGTAGCGTGAGAGAAAGCCTCCCAGGCTGGCGGCCGTGATAATCTCCTTGAACTTCATGCCAATCAGCTCATCCCTGCGGGTGATGAAAACCGGGTAGAATACCACCTTGACCCTATCCTCCTGGCGGTTCAGGAGACCGTTCTGCTTGAGCTTCTGGAGAATAGGGTCCTCCTCTTCAGGAATGGCCAGCCTGAAAGCACACAGGGGAGGGGTTTTGCCTTTGAACCGGCTTAACTTGGAAACAAACTCTTTGGAACTGTGAAGTAGACTGTCCATTTTCTCTTTCAGTATCTGCTGATTGTCGCCTGCACCATAGATGGTGTCGGACAAACCCTCCCATTCCTCTTTGAGGGAGTCTTTCATGCGGCTGTAGGACATAAAGTTCTGGATTACTTCCTCCTTTATGCCCAGGGTTCCGGCGGGCACCAGTAGCAGGGCCAACAGCCACTTGTCGGACTGCTGGGATTTCAACGAATGATTTACTTTTCCAAGGGCGTCAATAAGCAGGTCGTAACCTTTGTTCTGGAATTCGTACCGCCCGGCGGTATAAAGTATGGGGTAGTCCCCCAAATCCAGGGGGTAATACGGCAGGAAGTATGCTTTCACAAATTCATCAATTTTTTCACGGGCCTGCACTTTCAGCTTGAGCATCTCCGACAGAGGGGGCAGACTCTGGCCGTCCATAGCATTCCTGGTGATGACATCCGGAGCTTTGTCCAGAATGCTGGTGGCTTCCTCGCCGGTAAGCTCGCTGACCGTGGTGAATGCATCGGCGACTCGTGCCGCAGCACACTCCAGCATGTGTTTGGCTTTTACGTTATGTTGGGCAGCCAGCACTTCGGGGTTATCTCCCGGCGTGGCCCCTCCTATGGCCCGGCCCAACACTGTGGCGTGGGTGGTGAAAACCAAGGGCAGATGAGCATTCTGATGCCGTAGATAAAGCAGGGTACCTCCCGCCAGCCATTCATGGCACTGAACCACATCTATACCCACTGTGTATTTGGCAATTTCCTCCAACAACAGGCCGACGGCATAACTCCATGCAAGGGGTTCATCATAATCATGGCCGGCATTCATGGAATCAATGCCATACCACTCCCACATTTTGGCTTTGATGTCGTTGATGTTTTTCTGTTGGAACTCACGGGCATCCACCAGCAACAGGTTGACATCGTTGGCATCCACCCACTTGCCGTAACGGAACTGCAGACTGTGATTTTTTTTCATGTTTCTGAGGACTTTGAGTAACCACTTAGGTGGCACTTCCTCAATTATCTCGGATTTTTCCGGGTTGAAGAAACCGATGGCGGTGTAATCAGCGTTGAACTTCTTGGCCACTTCGGCGGCCTTGGAGGTGATGACAGTCCATATACCCCCTACTTTATTGCCACATTCAAAGCTGACCTCCCACAGGAAGAAACGTTTCATACCCACAAAGGAGTTACGCCAAAAGCTAATTAAAAATTATGATACACCTGTTCAATGAATAAGCAGGGGCTCTGGTTGGGCCTTTTTACTCATCTTGACAGAATTTGTAGGCCTAATGAGGACAAACTGCTCAAACTGCGTGGCCTTGGCTATGATACTTTGGGCAAGGAATATCTGCTTGAGGTTGATGAGATGGAGCTGGTCAGAAAGGTGCTACATGCGGGGGCAGACGAGGTTGGAGGTAACGCCGGTAACGCCGCCTTTTTCCTGGGACATCTGGGTCTGGAATGCGACCTGGCGGCACCCTCACGTTTTCCGGCTCTGACAACCCTTTTTGAAGGTCTGCCTGTTTATGTGTGGGGCATTCGTCGCAAACTGCTGGCAACCTCCGCCAAACCCCGGGACCCTGAAATAGTACATTGGATTGTTGAAGTCAAACCCCCTCTGGTTGAGGAGGCCGGAAGGATGATTTTCACCCACGACCCAATGACCCGGGAGGGGTGGCTGGATGGGGGTTTCTTCAATAACCTGCGGGGAGGCGTGCTCTTCCTGTCAGGTCTTCATCTCGTCCAGCGCACAGACCGTCTCAAGGAAGTGGCTGATATGGTAGAAGACAGACGCGATAAACACGACCTTAAAGTCTATCTTGAGGCTTGTGAAGTTTCATCCGGTTCACAAATGAAACTGGCCTTTGAGCTTTTCACCCGCCGACAACTGGTTGATGCCGTGGGTATGAATGAAAGGGAGGCCGTTCTGTTGGGGACCCGTTCACAATTTCCAGGCCCTATTGTTGATGTCATCCGGGACTTTCACGACCGGCGCGGTATGGATGTAACTGTCCATTCTGCAAAATGGGCCTGTTCCACCCGTCCTGAAGGCTTAAGAAATGTGATTGACCTGGTGGAGGCCTGGGCTATGAACGACCTGAGCCTCTACAAGACCATGGACTCGCGACCGGTCTGGCCAGACGCCGGGCCTGCCATACCCACCCGCAAACTGCCTGAACTTCTCCGCCTTACTGGTTTGGGCGACGCCTTCGCAATCACGGATGCCATGAGACTACTGGCTCCGGAGAGGTTCAGGGAGGCTCTGGAAAAAGTGGTTGCTCTCCCAACCAAACAAGTTTATTGAGCAGAATTATTGAATTTGTGACCGTTCTCTCTCCGGACTCCCCGACAGATTTATTCAGAAGGATAGACGCAAAAGTTTCTGAAATTATTTTTTTACCCTCAACTTTTCCACAAACCTGACACCACGGACCGCCAGTCTCTCAGCCCCCTCCGGAGTAAGGGCTGTGGCCTCCACCCGCAGGCTACCACACTCTGTGTTGCTTTCCCGAATGAGCATGTGGCTGTCCTTGAATGAGATGTTCACTCCGTCTTCCGGGCCAATGGGTTCCACATTCACGGCGTCTGTGAAAACACCATCCGCCATTTTTTTCACTTTTTCATTCATGTTGGGACTGACTGCAAGCTTCACCTGATGGTAGAAAGTTTCAGGGACCTGACGACCTTCAAAGAATTGATTCACTCCCGTGTTTTCAATATGCTTGAGCCAATCCATCAGACACAGAGGACCCTCGGGCCAGAAAAATTTTACTCCGTCTGCTTCATAACCCCCAGAGTGCCAGTTGTCTTCAGTCCAAAGGGCTCTGTGTTTGACCCCGAGAAATTCCTGAACCGCCCTGCCCACTCCGCCCATGATGACTCCGACCCCCCGCTCAGTCAGGAAATCCCTGACCACTGGAGACAGTCTCTGGTCCATGACCACTTGGTCCGGCCCAGCACCCAATTCAGCCAGAATGGCCAGAAAACGGGACATTGGAATGTATTTGCCGTGGTGGTACATGACTATGCGGTCCATGTCCCCATCGGCACAAAAACTGAGACCTTTTTGGCCTTCATGGACAGGGGGAGGCTGGGCGTTCTCCATCCCACCAAAATCCTCAAAGGGTTGGGTTCGGAGGACCTTCACTTTCGGGGCCATTTGCGGAAAGACATGTTTAAGCACCTCCCACCCCACGCCGTGCATGAAGTCAAAAGTGAATGGGATTTTGGACGGGTCTGGACCAAACCTTTTCAGGAGGAAAGTTGCGTAGGTCTGGTGAACCCGGTCGGAGTGAATTTCCGGTTGGATTTCCAGTTTGGTGGGGAACATGTCCGCCTTGAAGTCTCCGTGAAACACCTTGAAGCCGTTATAGGCCGGCGGGTTGTGGCTGGCGGTGCAGTGAAACAACAGGATTTTTTGACCGGTAAGGTGGGAAGCCATAGCCCCCAGAAAAGGTGACGAAGTCGTGGACAGCATGCCCTCCACTCCGACAGCCTCGGTGCCACTCTCGCGGGCCGCAGTTAGGAAGGCCTGTTTCAGCAGGCTCCCACTGGATCTTTGATCAACTGAGACTATCATCAGTCCCGGTTTGGTTGCCTGACGGAAGGCTTCAGCGTAGCGGGTGGCTTCGGCCTCCAGATCAGGGGTCTTGGCCACTATGAACCTCAGGTCGTAGCCATAAATGGCTTCCGGGAAAAAACCTCCGAAAAAGGGCAGGCCAGCCTCTTCTCTCAACCGGCCGTAAATAGCCAGGGGGCTACCTTCCCTTATGCTACGCAGGTTACACCCATCACAGAAGGTGCCCTCCGCCTCGTTACCACATTTGGGGCACAGGCGTTTGCCCTCCCCGTCCGCTGGAGGCCACTCAAGTATCATGGGTTTATTTGGACGGAGCCTTAAAATAAGCTTTTTAGTATTACGTAGTAATACCAAAACCCTTTTTACGACTACGCCCCTCGACAGGTATGAAAGCCATTATACTTGCGGGTGGCTACGGCACCCGGCTGGGCAAACTGGGCGAAAACCTGCCCAAGCCCCTGTTACCTCTGACTGAAGACCTGACTGTCATTGACAACCTGCTCAAAAACCTGCGGAGCCGGGTGGCTGAGAAGGACATCATCATTGTAACCAACACCAAGTTTGAGGAGACCTTCCGTGGATGGGCCACCAGCAAGGGCTTCCAAGGCCAGTTTGTGATTGAACCCCACAAGACCAACGAGGAGAAGTTCGGCACCATCAAGGGCCTGGCCTGGACCCTGCAACAGGCGACCCCTGATGACGACGTGCTGGTGCTGGCCTCTGACAATGTCATCCATCCTTTCGGTGACTTCCTGGCGTTCATGGAACGGGTGTTTGATGGCAAGAGTGCTGTGGTGGGGGCTTTTGAGGCCGGCGAGGAGAAGGTCCGCGGCCGCTTCGGCAACCTCAAGGTCGAGGAGGGCGGCAGGGTCACGGCCTTCGTGGAAAAGCCCGACGTCCCGGTGAGCCCCTATGCCGCCATGGCGGCCTACATCTTCCCCCGCAGGTTCAACGGCTGCAACCTCCTGGAGGTGCTCCAGGCCTATCTGGAGAAGGGCAATCCCGATGCCCCCGGCCACTTCCTGGCCTACCTGGTCAAGGAGCAGTATCCCCTTATGGGCTGCATCTTTGGCGGCAAGTGGTGGGACGTGGGCAAGGTGGAGGACTGGGAGTCCGCCAACAGGTTTTTCACGGAAATGCTAAAAAGCGAGGTCAAGAGCTGAGTAAAGGGTTTTAAACCGACCGAGGGGAGCAGGTCATGAAACCCACCGCCCCGCGTGTCGAGGACTTCAAACTCACCAAGGACATGACCATCCCCCAGCTCCTGGAGCAGATGCGCAGGTCCGGCGGTTTCACCGCCAAGCAGCTGGGAGTGGCCGGCGACATCCTGAAGGCCCTGGTGGCCGACCAGCAGGCCCTGCGTTTTCTCTCCTTCCCCGCCTGCATCAACGCCACGGGCACCCGGGGCGTCCTGGTGGAGGCTCTCAAGCGCAAGTGGTTTGACGTCGTCGTGACCACCTGCGGCACCCTGGACCACGACCTGGCCCGCCTCTTCAATGACTACTACCACGGCCGCTTCGACATGGACGATAAGGCCCTCCACGACCAGCAGGTCCAGCGACTGGGCAACATCCTCATCCCCTCCGAGAGCTACGGAGGCACCCTGGAGGACCATCTTCAGGGCATGTTCGCGGACATCCTTGAGAAAGCCTCGGGAAAATCTGTTGAACTGGGCACCCACGAGCTCATCTGGGAAATCGGCAGGCGGCTGGAGGACCACCCCCGCAAAGAGGAGAGCCTGATTTACTGGTCATGGAAGCACCAGATTCCTATGTTCATCCCCGGCCCTTATGACGGGGCCACCGGCAACCAGCTCTGGGTGTTCCAGCAGGACCACCCCCTCAAACTGGTGCTGGCCCGCGACGAGACCAAAATGAGCGACCTGGTCTTCGGGTCGGAAAAGACCGGCGCCCTTATGGTGGGGGGAGGCATCAGCAAACACTACACCCTCTGGTGGAGTCAGTTCAAGGGCGGCCTCAACTACGCCGTCTATTTGACCACCGCCTCGGAATATGACGGCTCCCTCAGCGGGGCCCGCATCAAGGAGGCCGTGAGCTGGGGCAAGATCAATGCAGCTGCCAATTTTGTGACCGTCCAGGGGGACGCCACCATAACCCTGCCCATGTTGCTGGCCACCCTGCTGTAACCCGGACTTCAACGACCACCACTTCATGGT
>DSCG01000013.1 GCA_011049195.1 archaeon | reverse complement strand
TTCAAACCTCGGTTGGGGCTGGAGCTTTGTGCGTGAATAAAAGGTTACTCAACACGTCTTCAAAACGTCCTGGGCCATCTTGATATACTGACGCACTTTTTCTGGCGTCTCGGCCTCGGCGGCGATGCGGACAAAGTTCTTCATGGGCTTTATCCACAGCCAGCCGTCGTCCACGAAGGCCTTGACCCCGTCCCGCAGGTCCAGCTCGTAGTTGGCCAGTTGCTGGGAGGCCGTCTGGATGACCAGGCCCCCGGTGCCGTCTGGGATTTTGACCATGACCGCGTCCTCGTAGTAGGTGGGCAGGCTCTCGTTGAGGTCCTTGAGCTTGGTGCCCCTGTCGGAAATCAGGCCCATGATTTTCATGGTAAGGTAGACGGCGTCAGGGGCGAAGCTCCAGTCGCTGAAGATGATGCCCATGGTGCCACCGCCCACGGGGAAGCCGCGCTCCTCCAGAACGGAGGCGATGGCCAGCTCGCTGGCGGGCATGCGGTCCACGTAACCAACCGCATCCAGAACCGAACTGGCCCCGATGTCCACCACGGCCCGGCGGGAGCCGTTGAACTTCATGAGCAGGCCCAGGGCCCGGCTTGAGGATATGAACTGCTGGCCGGCGATGAAACCCACCTTGCTACCGGACCCGTCAAAGGCCACGCCCAGGTCGGCCCCGGTACGGGAGACCATGTAGCCCAGGTCCTTGAGATTGCTCATGGTGGGCTCATATCCGCGGACGGGAGAGGGGCTCGGGGAGATGGAGAGCTCCAGCACCTCGCAGCCCAGGGAGCGCAGGATGGGGGGCATAAGGTTACCCATGGGGCCGTTGGCGCAGTCCACCACCACCTTCATGGGCTCAATTTCGTGCTCGGCCAGGATTTGGGAGATGTAGTTGGGCACCATGTCCAGCTGGCTCATGCCACCCACGCGGCTTTCCTTGATGGGCTTGCCGTTGAGGTCGCCCTCCCACACCCGGCCGCTGGGATTGTAGGTCTTGATGCCCACGTAGTTGGAGGGGTAGGGGTCGGCGGAGACGTGCATGCCCCAGATGTGCTCCTCACGGGCGGTGCGGGCCACCACGGGGGAGGGCACCACGCCTATGTCGGCCACGTTGCAGCCGGCGGAGAGCAGGCCGGAAATGGCGGCCAGCTTGAAAGGCAGGGAACCGGCCCGGGAGTCGGAGCCCACCACGAAAGGTTCGTTGACGTGGGTCCCCAGCTTGGCGCTGAAGGCCGTGGCATCACGGGCAAACACGTCACGGTTGAAAACACCCAGCAGATGCATTTCAGGGTTATAACTCTGGTATTATAAAATTTGGCTACTCAAACTGCTCCACCAGGGTGGCATCATTGGAATCGCGGGCCAGGCGGTAGGACAAACCGGTGGCCGCCTTCTCCATGTCGCTCTCGTGGGTGATGAGCACCACCTGGTCCAGAACCTCGGGCATGCCCTCCTTGAGCACCTCGATGAGCTGTTCTATGCCGGAGGAGTCCAGGTTGTGGGTGGGCTCGTCCAGGAGCAGGGTGCCCATGTGGCTGAGGGCCCGGGCGAAGGCCACGCGGAGACTGAGGGCGGCCAGACTGCGTTCACCCCCGCTGGTGAAACCATCAACGCCCACCCAACCCCCCGACTCGCGGACCTGAAGCACGTAGTCTCCAGCACCACGACCGTCAGTTTCCACCATGAGCCGGAGGCCAGAGTAATCATCGTAGGGGTAGAGCTTACCCCAAATGTCTGAGAGAAGCTCGTTCACAGCCTCCACAAATTTCTGGCGTATGACAATCTGCACATCAACCAGAACATTGGACAAAACCTTGAGAGCTTCCAAACCAGCCTCGCCCTTCTGAACGGTTTGGCGGGCGTTCACAATCCGGTCACGTTGGGAGGTTAACTCAATCACCAGACTCCTGTTTCTGTCTATTATCTGAGGAAGCATATCAGCCCTGGCCTTAAGTTGTAAGTATTCACCGTTGACTTTCTGGAATTTTTCCCGGATGAGGTCGTGTTCACTTTTGTCATATCTGACGTCTTTAAGTTGGGTTTCCAAGTCAGTTAATTCATTTTTAACTTCCTTGATTTTGTTTTGGACATCCACGCGGTCAACCGACCGCTTCAATTCACTTTCCCGGTTTTCCATTTCACTTATTTTATCCTCAATTTCTTTGATGTCCTTATCCCATGATTTACTCTGGAGATTTTTCAAACTCGCCTCAACCTTCGGCTTTTCTCTGACCACCTCACGGGCTCTGAGGATTTTGAGTCGCAGGGCGTCACTCTGCTTCTGCCGGGTCTGCAGACTGGCCAGACTCAGCTCAAGGTCTTTGATGTCAGCCTTCAGCTGGTGCAGGCGGGCCTCGTGTTCCCTGATGTGACTAACCGGGTCCTTGATGGCGTGGCCACAGACGGGACACTCAGCTTTGGCCTCCCGAAGCTGGGAAATCGCAGTTTCGCGACTTTGAATTTCAGCCCTCAAGGACCCCTGTCGCTCCATGGCATCCCGAATGGGCCCGGAAAGGTCGGGGACGTCCTGGGTTAACAGGAGCTCGGCGGTCTGAATTTCGGCGAGTTTCAGGTTGGCCTCTTCAAGCTCCCGGAGGTCGGAAGTCCGGGTGGCCTTAAGGTTGGAGAGCCGGCTCCGGAGGTCGGAGAGGTTTTTCCGGAGTTCGGCGAGTTTGGTCTCTGGGCTGTGAATATCCGGAAGGGTCTTGAGTTGTTTCTCAAGGAAGGTCAGATTGCGGGTGCATCCTTCCTGCTGTCGGGCCAGGCCTTCCATCCGGTTACGGGCGGTCTCCAGCCTCGCATCCTGTTCTCTAAACTGAAGCCTTTGTGAATCCAGACGGGACAGGTTTTCACTAAGCTGGTCGTATTCACTCTGTTTCAATCTGATTTCGTCTTCAAGCTTGTGAATGCGTTCCTCGATCCAGGCAGTATTCTCCTTGGCCACCACTCTCAAATCCTCCAGTCTTTTCTCCTGACTGCGACGAAGGGCCAGCAGATTGGTGCGGGCTTCCGTCATTTTATCAATTTTGAGCAGGCCGTCAATGAGTTTCATGCGGTCGCCCTTGCCCAATCTCATGAAATGATCCAGCTCGTTCTGGCGGGCGTAAACCACTTGGTTGAAAGTGTCAAAGTCAATGCCGATAAGTTCTTGGACTTTGGTAGTGACCCGGGTGATGCCCTGTTCCCACAGCCGGCCCTCCCTGAAGAGCTCGGCATCGCCGGAGCCCTCCTGAATGACGCGCCGGACGGTGTAAATTATACCTTCCGACTCAAACTCCACCTCCACCTCTGCCCGGTCGGCCCGTTTGGGGCGACGCATGACCAGGTCTTCAAGCTTGAGGCGACGGGAGCTGACTTCAGGTAGCTGGCCAAACAGACCGAAGGCCAGCCCCTGCAGGATGGAGGACTTGCCGGAGCCCATGCGACCCACGAAAACGTTAGTTCCACGGCTAAAGCTGACCTCACTATTAAGGTGAGACTTCCAGTGGGTTATTTTGAGTCGTCTTATCATGATTTCGTCACCTCCCGGGTCAGCACATGCCAGACGCCCTCCCAGTCCTCACGCATCAGGAGGTCATAGAGGATAGATGGGTCAAGGTCCGGTTGGCGGGTCTTGAGCACCTCCCTGAAAGCATCAGTGGTAAGCTCGCTGATGTTGATGGTTTCCAGCCCGGCCTCCCCGGTCAGACCCTCAGTATCCAGCTTTTTGTCAAAATATACCGCGGCATCCCCAAATTCTGGCAGACTGCGGAGCACCAACTCTCCGGGGCGACAGCCGGGAGCCATCTTACCCCGAACCACAACGCGGACCAGAGGACTCTCGTCAAAGTCTGCCAGGGCCTTGGCAGTCAGAGCCTCTTCAACTGCGGCGTTCACTCGTTTCACCAGTTGGAGAGGAGTCTGCCCATCAGCGGTGATATCTATGTGAATGAAAGGACGGGTTGGAAAAGTGAATGACTCAAACTGGCCGTCCTCCCACACCCAGACTTTTTTCTCGGCTTCGGCCTTGGTCAGAGATGTCATTACGGTGCTACCCGTGATGAGCAGATTCTTCTCAAGGCGGGGGGTATGAATGTGGCCATTCACATAATAGTTGAAGCCGGCGGGCAGGTCGGAAAAGTCCAGGCTGTCCTTGGTGGGCACGTAGGGTCGTAGATTCTGGTGGAATAGAAAAAAGGAGGGCTGGTCGGTGGTGGGCCGTATCTTCATCTGTTGGAAGACTTTGGGGGCGTAGGTTTCAGGCACACTGCCCACTCCAAAAAACTCGGCTCCGTCGGCCACAACGCCGGAGTTGTGAAGGTAGGTGACCAGACCCAGGTGCTCCAATAACTCAACCGGATTGACCTCCCCCTTTATTCGGCGTTCGTGGTTGCCGTGGAGGGCCAGCACCCCTACAGAGGAGTCCGGCCGGTTGATGCCTTGGAGGGGGGCCCGAATGGGACAGGTAGCAAACACCTGGGCGGCATCCCGGAGGGCCTCCGGTCTGGGCACCACGGTGTCAAAGACATCCCCGGTGTTGATTATCAGGTCCACCTTCTGCTTTTTCAGGGTCTGCATGGCCCGGATGGCTTGTTTGACGGCCTCGTCCCGCCGTTTGCCCACTCCAAAACCCAGGTGAAAATCACTGGTAAAGCCGATACGCACGGAATTAGGGGCTTCCGGGGTTTAAAAACCAAATGAGGTGGGTGCCGGTGGAACATGGAATTATAAAGGCCTGAAAACCCGACTGTATGAAGTTTGATGAGTGGAGTCCTCAAGTTGTAAATCTTTACCGGGAGGTCCACGAGGCATGCGGGGAAACCGAAAAATGGGCATACGAGCCCCGGACCTTCAAGAATTTAAAAACAACTTTGGGCAACCTTTACAACAAGCCTACCCGTGCTGGTTTTAGTAAGGTAGGGGGGGCTTTGGAAAAGGTCCGCGGAACTTACAGTTTATGGGGGGAAAAATTCAACGCCAGTTACAGCTTTTTAACGCAAAGGGACAGCCTGCTGGCCTTAAGGGATGCCTCCAACCAGTATGATGAGACCCAGCACAGGGAGTTGTTTGAAAGGCTTGAAGAGGCCTGGATAAAGCCTCTCGGGAAAGGCCGAAATGATTATAAACCCCTGAAAGGGTGGGAGTAATCCGAAGCACCGCCTCGGCGGGAGGATTGAAAATGAAATTCAAGGAAGCGATTGCAAAGGCCAAAGCCGCTGAGAACAAGCGCAATTTTAGGCAGACTGTGGAAATGGTGGTCAACCTTAAGGAGGTTGATGCCGGCAAGCTTACATTCAACGACGCATTCAGACTTCCCAAAGGACCGGGCAAACCCCGTTTCATCACTGTTGTTGCAGGAGGTGAAGTGGGTCTCAAGGCCAAGCCTGTCGCAAGCCTGCTCATTGAGAAGAAGGACCTGGGTCAGTATACTGACAAGAAGAAAGCCAAACAACTGGCCAACCAGACCGACTTCTTCGTGGTGGAACTGCCCCTGATGGGCGAATTCGCCAAAGTCATGGGTACGGTGCTGGGTCCAAGGGGTAAGATGCCTTTGCCCAAACACATCGTGCCCTTCAACGCGGACCCCGTACCTCTTATTGAAACCCTGAAGCAGACAGTCCGCATGGTGGTCAAGAAGGCCCCGGTGGTTCATTTGATGATTGGCACTGAGGAAATGTCCGACGAAGACCTGACAGAAAACGCGGACTTCCTTTACGAGAACCTCATTCACAAACTGGAAAAGGAAGCCCAGAATGTGAAAAATGTTTATATCAAGCTTACCATGGGCAAGCCGGTGAAGGTGGAGTGAATGGTGAAAGGAAAAGCAGAAAGGCAGGAAAAGGCCGGTCAGTTAGCAGACAGTTTCAAGTCAGCCAAAACCCTGGCCGTTGCCAACATTGGCAGGCTACCCTCCCGCAACTTCCAGCTTATAAGACGTGAACTCAGGGACAAAGCCGACATCAGAGTGGTCAAACGGACCCTACTGAAGAAGGCCCTGGAAAAAGCGGGGTCACCCATCAAGGAGGCACCGGCCCAGGCTACCGTCATCCTCACAGACATTGACCCTTTTGAACTGTCCCGGATTCTGAAGGGTCTCAGACGGCCATTCCCGGCCAAGGTGGGCATGATTGCCGGGGAGGACATAATTGTCAGGGAGGGGGGCACCGGCCTGCCTCCCGGACAGGACATCGGTGACCTGCAAGCTGTGGGAGTCCCGTCCAAAATTGAAAGGGGCCAGATTGTGGTTCTCAAAGACCACCTCATTCTCAAGCAGGGCCAGAAGGTTACCGCTCCGGTAGCTAAGGTCCTGAACAAGCTGGGCATCAAGCCCTTTGAAGTAGGGCTTGAAATTGAAAAGGCCCTCTTCGAGGGTTTGGTTTTTGGAGGGGACGTCCTCAACATTGACAGTGAAAGCATAAGGGCTAACATGAAGACCGCAGTTGGCGAGGCTTTCAGAATGGCCTTCAATCTGAACTACCCCACACCGGACGTCATCAAACTGAAAGCCCAGAAAGCCAGCACCGAGGCGAAAGCCTTGGCCATGAAACTTGAGTGGGTCACCGGGGATACAGTGAAAGCCCTGGTGTCCAAAGCCAATGCGCAAGCTCAAACACTGGAATCCCGTTTAGGGATGAGTGGAGGTGAAACATAAATGGAATACATATATGCAGCCTTGTTGCTCCACAAGGCCGGAAAAGCAGTTACGGAAGATGCTCTGAAAAAAGTGCTGGACGCCGTTGGCGTGAGTGTTGACACCGCCAGGGTGAAGGCCCTGGTCAGCGCCATCAAGGACGTTGACATTGAAGAGGCCATAAACACTCCGGTGGCTGTTGCGGCTTCCGTTGCCCCTGCTCAGGCAGGTGGTCCTGCTCCGGCTGGTGAGAAGAAGGCCGAGAAGAAAGAAGAGGACGAGGATAAAAAGGAAGAAGAGGCCGCTGCCGGTCTGGCCGCACTCTTTGGATAAACGGGGAACCCCCGTTTACCCTCTTTCTTTTTTATTTCACATTAAAGGTTTTTATATTACTGAAAATAGGTTTTGCGTGAGGAAAACCTTCGTAATACTCCTGATGGCGGTGACGGTTCTTTCCGCAGGTTTCGCCGTCAACGTCAGCTTTACATGTTCAAAACCCTGCCTGACCTATTTGCCAATGGGGTCGTATGTGGGCCTCAACTTCACAGTCAATGGTAGTCAGCTGGGTAACACCTACCCGACCATGTTTGAGGTGAATTTAACCGGAGCGGATCTGGAGACCTACGTCCTGCTCAACGAAAGCCAGTATGGATGCCCCGCACCTTCAAAGGTTTTCGGGGAGAGTCTGTGGGAGAGTTATTCGACAGGGGGATTTGTGATATTCAAGGCCAACCTGACCGCGGCCAACACTACAGTGAAGGTTTTCTGTGATAGTTATGGCCCAATGCAGGGGGTTCCGGGGTGGTTTTTTTCAACAAGCCCTGTCAAAGTAATTGCGGTAAATGTCTCAGATTTAGGGGGGGAATATGTAGTGACTTCCTTTATCGGACAAGCCACGACAGAAGTGAGTCTGAATACCAGTGCACATGACGTGGCGGCAGGAAGGGGAAACTTTTCAGTCGCGAATCTGACTGGCGATGTTTTCAACATAACCATTCACAATTACGCCACGTTGGCGTATGAAGGTCACGTTGAAATCCCGGCAAACCAAAGCACGGTCAGAGTAGCTCACGGTCTGGTCCGGAGTGAAACAGGGGGAGTCTGGACTTGGGCGGTCGCCCACGGCAACCTTTCACTTGTGAATGAAAGCGGACTGGGGGTTGATGAGTGGTTCAGTTTTCAGGGTACCAAAGGTGTGGCTGTAGCGGACGCGGATGATGACGGGTTGGGGGAAGTGGTGGTCTGTGCGAAAAACGGCACCAATTACCAGTTGCACAGGGTTTTCTGGGATGGGGCGACATGGGTGTCCAACACCACAGTCAACTGCCATATGGAGGAAATGGAGGCTTTCAGAGCGAAAGGATACAACCAAAGTGTGGTTGGCAGGAACGCTACGCACGTGTCCTTCGCCATGTTCAACACCAGTTACATACCGGAAATGTTCTACATCCCGGTCGCTTCAACAGCGCTGGCCACGTTGGATATACAGGGGGACGGATATGACGAAATACTCTTGACCGGGGCTGATGGAACAACCAAATTGTATAATGTGAGTCTTGAAAGTGAAACGCTGGATGAAATGAACTACCTGGGGCATCTGGATGCCACCGCCATGTCAGTGAACGGTTCAAATATGATTTACTATGATGGCAACCTGACCTGGATGAACTTCTCAGGTCTGCCGGAAAATGGTTTTCTGTCGTTCATGGTTGAAGATTTGCGTCCGGTGACAATTTCCACAAACTTCACTCTCGCAAGATATGGAAACGTGACTCTGGGGGTGAGTGTGGATGAATGGTTCAGTCAGGTTAATTTCACCACAGTGGGGTCAAACCAAATAATTTTCCACCCTACAGACAACGGCACTCTTTGGTTTAACTTCACTTTCAGTTGCAACGGGTCGGACAGAAGCCCGGGTTTTTACTTCAACATATCGGTGGATGCTCTGAATGTTTCACAGGGCAACTCCAGTGAATATACGGGCTATGAGAAGGTCGCATTCACACCTGAAACCACTTTGCTGGCCAACTCCAATTTCACCATAATAAGTGCAGATTTCGCCAATGAAACCCACCTTCGGGGGGCCTGGCTGTTCTTCCCCCAGTCCGGCACCAAGAACATCCAGCTGGACGGGGAGTTTCACTCATGGACGCCTTGGAAAATAAATCTGAATCCTTCTACAAGTCTTTTCAATCTGGGAAGTGCGGTTATGCAGGGAAGTCAGGCCCACGGTAATTTTGGTGCACCCATACTTTTGAACTCAACACAATTCCAGCTGTTACCGGCAAACACAGCTCATTCGTCTTATGGAACGCTCCGGGATTTGTGTGCTTATGAGGATTATCTGGTTGCTACATGGGGCAACGCCACCCTTTACGGATGGAGTGAGTCGGACCTTGAGGAAATCGCAAATGTTTCAGGTGAATTTACAGAGTGTTGGATGTCGGATTATGTATATCTTGTGAATAGCTCTGGTTGTGTGGAAATATATAATTACAGTTTGTCAAGTGTTGGTTATTTCTGCAACAGCAGTTTTCTGGTGGAGGACATTTTTGTGAATGAAACTATGTGGATATGGAATGGAACCCATGTCGGAAACACAGACAATTCACAAACTTATTTGTATGATTTGGTTGGGGAAAGGAAGGTTACTTTTGACACGGACTCCGACGGTCTGGGCGGGGCGGTTATAGACAGCTGGACCGAAAGGGAGGTCATAACCACCAATGCTTTCAGCCTGGACTGGCTGGGAGATTGTATGTGGGAGCTGGTAAACAGAGGTATATGGCTGGCAAAGGGGGTTTTGAGTCGGATAGTGAGCTTGCCATTCGGAGCCTATTCCGGGTCCGGCAGTAACCTAACGGTTGGTTTCA
Organism: archaeon; assembly: GCA_011049195.1. GTDB lineage: Archaea > SpSt-1190 > SpSt-1190 > SpSt-1190 > SpSt-1190 > SpSt-1190. The sequence goes on along the minus strand of DSCG01000013.1, from coordinate 6,545 downwards.
GCAACGGAACCCTTCACCACTACAGTTTCAACGTTGAGAGTCCCACCATGGGGGCCATCAGCAACTTCTGGGCAAATGTGACCTACACTTCAAGTTATGTCGTGGCGAATGCCAGTCAAAGTTTCATCATAAACTTCACGGATTCAGGGTTCTATCACGATGCAACAAATTCTCTGATGGGTTTCAATCTGACTTGTGTGAACTCCACCAATAGCTACACTTATGAATTCACCAAAGGGGACTACCATAATTTCAGCTGGACGGGTGTCCATCCGAGTGGGAAATTTGATTGTAATATTGTTCCGGTTTGGGAGCTTCCCCTTCCGAAGAACGTGGGGGGCAAAGCATTCACACTTTATGTTGATGAAACAACACCTGTCATAAATTCCATAACAAAGCCAACGGATATTTCCTCCGGGCTTGCCTTTAATGTGACTGTAAATGTGACTGAAGATCTGGAAATCAGCAGTTTCGGTATAAGAACCAACAAAGGGATTGTAAGTGTTCTGGATTTCTGGGAGGAGACTGACGAACCTTTTAGGATTTTCACAGTCAAAATCAGAGTGGCTTATGAGCCTTCAGTCTATGGTGAAACTGTTTCAATAAATATGACAGCAAAGGACTTCTCCGGAAAAGTCAGCTCAGAATCCACGTCGGTTAGTATGAACATCTATGATTCAGCCAAACCGGTCATACGGGACAAGGACGGGGAGGCGATAGCTATCGCCCTTCCATTCGGTCTTCAGGATGACCCCATCAACGTTTCAATAAAAGTCACCTCAGATGCCCATCTGGACTATGTAAATGCCACTCTCTGGGTTGGAGGTAGCTTAAACAGTTATGAAGAGAGAACCTCCATAGCATCCAACACTTCTTTCTTCTGGTTCAACAAGACCAACTTGTGGAGCACAGGGGAATTTGAACTAAGGATTAATGCAGTGGATGTAAGTGGAAACCCGGCAACCCAGATTACGAAGAATTTTAAGAGATACAAACGGGCCACAATTAATGTGAATGGCTACTGGTTGGGAACGGTTCCAAGCGGGGCATCAACAGAATACAAGTGGCAGGAAACTTATGATGACGTGGTTTATTCAAGTTCACAATCGGACACCTCCCCTGCAACCATAACCCTGTCAAACGTGGAAGTCCCGGAAACCACTATTGAAAGAGTGACCGTGTTTCACAAGAAGGACGCCAACAATTACATTGAGCTGATGTGGGATGACATGAATCCGAAATCCGCCCACGATTCACTCAAGCTTTATGTTACAAGTAGCACCACAAATGAGTATGGTGTAAATTCAACTTCAGTCCCGAATACAGTCAGGATAATGGTTACCAGTTTTCCTGGAGGGGTGGGGTCTTCGGAAAGAATGTGTGTTTATGTGAATAGCAACTATTCAATAAATTCGGCAAGTGGAACCGGCACCTGGACGGAGATGTCGTGTGGCTCTACGGGAGTCGCCAGCTACCAGTTTGCAGTGGATGCTGTCAATAGTTACATCCTGACCTCCGACTGGAACACGGGAAAGGGCGTTGGCTTCCGCATAGCCAAAAAGACCGTCTCATCGTCATCGGAAACAACCGATCCTGCAGGGGACACTATTTCCACGGTAACCGCCCCCTTCGGCGTTGCCACCATAACCCTCAGTAATCCCGTTTCCAAGACCATTAATGTGAGTTCCTGTAGCTCAGTCCTGATAAACATTCTCAACACCGGAACTGCTTCTGCCAGCATCACGGAAGCATCAGTCACTGGTTTCACCAGTAGCGAAATGACTGCAAGCATTATATCCCCCCCACTTTTCCCCACCACAATTACGGGGGGACAGACCAAGATTCTGGAAGTCAGCTATTGCCCGTTGGTGGTGGGGACTTATGAAAGTCAGGCATGTATAGTCATAGCAGGTCAGAATATCTGCAGGACAGTTACCATAAATGCTGTGGATGGAACGGAAGAGAATGATGAAGATGATGAGGAACCCACCGGACCGGACCATAAAAACCTGAAAATGAAAGTCGAGAGGGATGGGGAGGCATACATTATAACTATAACTTCAAATCTTGGGGAAGTTGAAGGCGCAGTAATAAGCATCACCTACCCGGATGGGACTGTAGCTAATTACACCACCAATTCACTGGGTAAAATCAGTTTCACTCCAACTGACCTTAAATTCACAGCCAAAGTGTTTTACGGAGATGAAACTGCCACCAAACGGATAAACAACCGGCCGGGTGAGCTGACACTGGGAAGAATTCTTTTTGACCTGTTCCTGGTGGGGTTGCTGATGGCGGTCGGTATTTTCCTGGACGAAAAACTGATTTAATCCCCATCAGCTTTTTTGATGACCAACTGGGGACTGACGAAGAGGGGATACACCTCACTGTTGCCGTGTATGGAGACATATGCTTTGGCGAGGCCGGGGCAAATAGCTTTAAAACTACAGGTTTCGCAAGCTGGAGCATGCTCATACCTCTCTCGGAAATACACAGGTGTAAATGCACTGAATTCATCTTCCCTATAGGCCAGATTGATTTCAGGCGTCACCAGTCGCAGAAGTTCAGTGGAATGCTCGGCAAATTCAAGCATATAACATATGGGAACTCTTTCCACCCGGAAGCTCTTGCCGGCCCGTTTGAGAAGGTCTAATGCCCGGAACAAAGGGAGTTCAACTTCACTATATCTGGGAACTATACCCGGGTTTCCGGAAGACCGCCCGACGGCATCAACAAAGTTAAGAACATAATGAGTTATGTGTGGATATGAACCCGTCATAAATTCAAAAAATTCTGGGAGATGTGAAAAATTCTTTTTATTCACAACAGTTGTAATGAAGGTCATTATGCCTGATTTTTTAGTATTTTCCAGCCCGGAAAGTTGATGCTTAAGAACTCCTTTGCCACACATCAAATCATCTACAACTTCGGGGATATGAGAGTGAATGGAAAAGAATACATGGTCAAGCCCGGCTTTGTGAAGATCTTCTGTTTTTTCAGCAGTCATCAGGGTACCGTTGGTCTGAAGACCAACCAGCAGTCCAATACCGGTTGCATATGTAATGATTTCCTCAAGCTGGGGATGTAGGAGGGGTTCGCCACCGGTTATCATTAGTTTTTCAAATTTTTCCGCCCGGCTTTTATCAATGAAAGCTTTGAGTTCGGGTAGGGGACGAATGCCCCTCCGGTCGCCCTGGGAGCAGAAGCTACAATTCAGATTGCAGTCCTGCACAATTTCAAGGTAAGCCGTCCTCATAGAAAGAAATATTAAGGACTCAAATATAAAATAACATGAAAGTTTGGAAGGGGGTGCTGTTGGCAGGTATCATCCTGGTACTGGTGGCAGGGGGCATCTTTGGTTTCTGGTATGCTCAAAAATCCCAAAAGGACCACTTACAACAGGACATGCTTGAGATGGTGGAAAGTGGCTTATATGGCCCTAACGCCCCTTCAGAGCTGGCCTATCCTTTGGTGGTGCCCCTGGGAAGTCGCTGCGTCCGCATATATTTTGCGTTCAATCAGACCCAGCAACAGATTTCAGTCTGTCCTCTGGAATTAAATAATGAGGAAGTGGCCACTTTGGCAGGCTTTGACGAATATCCTTTCCCCCTAAGAACTTCCAAATGGCAGTATAATGGTCTTATAGGTTTGGAGCAAACAGATTTTCTGAGATTATTCTCACAAGTGAGGACAGTTACTGAACCGGGACAGGAATAAATTCACTCGGACCGCGTCTTTCAACATATTCCCTCCAGGGGCCTTCACAAATCTGGTAATAACGGCAAGTCTTGCAGGAGTCACCTTTCCATTTACCTTCCTGAATTCTCCATTTTTCCCAGTCTTTGATTTTGGTACCGGCTTCATAAACATCGGAGGGGGGGATGTAAAGTTCTGAAACCTGGTCCTCATAGCCCTGCATATGACAGTAAGGCATGGCCTCTGCCATGACGTGAAGGCCCGCGTCCAGACCAACCTGAAGGCCCTTGTGAATGTGGGGGGTGGCAAGGGAAATGAAGGGAACAATGGCATCAAAGTTAGTCCATGCACTACCACACGGATGGACGAATGCCAACTGGAACTGGTCAACCCCAAGGCTGACAAGGAGGCGGGCAATTCGGTCAGCGAACCTATAGTTGGGTTTGGTAATAACTGTGTTGGATATAATTTTTATGCCGGAGCACTCCCGGACATTCATGATGCCCCTGACTGTCTGGCGCCACGCTCCGGGCACCTGGGCCAGATAATCATGAAGAGCAGGGATGTGTCCGTTCAGAGCGGGAGAAAATTCAGTCATGCCGGAATTTATGGCAGCCCGAGTGAAGGCCGGAGAGGCAAACCTCCTACCGTTGGTTTGTATCTGAATTTCCCGGTAGCCCATGTCTTTGGCTTGTCTGACCAGCTCCAGAAGATCCGGCCTGACCGTGGGCTCACCTCCCGTAAAAACCACGCTTTTGATGCCTCTTTTACAAGCTTCTTCCATCTGATGACGAAGCTCCTCGGAGGAAGGACCGGCAAGAGTGCTTCTTTTTGAACCCTGGGCACAGTGCCGGCACATATTGTTGCAGGCATATCCAACCTTCAGGTCCAGACGTTTCACAAAATCACCCTGACGCAAGTATGCTCCGGTAAATCTCATATGAGCCCAGGTAACATGCAACGTCTTCAAGGGTTAAGATTTCAGCGTCAGCAACATTCAAGAAGGTGGACAAATCATTTCGGCATCGGTAATTCAAATCCGCATAAAATCTTTGTTCACAAACAGATGCGGGGGTTGTTGAAAATTTCAGGTTTTTAAACATTAAACATGCGTGATTCAAACATTCAACCCGTTTCTCTGGAGAGAGTCTTTCAGAAAATTCAGAACAGAAAGCATACATGTTGTACACGTCTCTGAACGATTCAAAATCAACCGATTTGAGAGTTTCAAAAACCTCTGACGGAATGGATTCACCCCCAAATATATTCAGAACCTCACACTTAACTCTCAAAGAATCTTGATATTGTGAACAATCAAGTTTCTGGTAGTTCTCATTGAAAAATTCCGGAAGATATTGATAAGCATAAAGCAAATAGTTTATGCCACCCTCATCACCTTCAGCTTCCCGAAATTCGCGAACTTCCAAACCAAGGGGTGAGCCGGACAGTTTAACCAAATCCAGCTGGTTGGAATAGACAACACCGGTGAAACTGTTCAGAAGGTCTTCCGGAAGGTTATTCAGAGTGGATTCAAAAGTGTCAATAATCCGGTTCTCCTGAAGTTGGGCTCTGAAACCCAGAACCGCCACAAATCCTATCAGAACCAACAAGACAGGAACCAGAATCCACCAGCGTTTATTCGTCATTGTATATAGATAGCCCACATGCTTTTTTTAGTTTTGCATTATCAAGCAGGTCTTGTCGGATCAGACCACAAATCTGGCTCTGCATGTTGCTACAGAAAGTCGCAGGGAAACTACCCCCGGAACGTGCCTTTTCAAGAGGACATCCGGAACAGAAAGTCTTGAAATCACATTTCCGGCAGTTTTCCGGGAATTCTGATGAGAATTTCAGAAAAGCCTCCAGTTTTTCCCGGTTTAGACGGACTTCATCATTCACATCACCCACAATAAAGGGAGACAGGCAGGACGGCATATTCCGGGTGTTCAGGATTGACTGGCAGACCGATAGCTTGCCATCAACCGTCAGGAAAAAAGAATGTTTGCCGGCCCCGCATGGTGGCCATTCTGAGGATGCCTGGATGGCCACCCGGACAGCCATATCCCGGTTCTGAAGGATTTTAACAAACCCCGGCCATTTTTTCATGGAGTTGGCCACATCAATATGGGGATAATCCTTCCCTCTGCCGATGGCAGCCATTATGCCGGGTGCCACCTTTTTGACACCCAACGATTCAAAGAAGGCTGCGATTTCTGTTTCTCTGCCGAATTTTTTTGGGGAGTAATTCACCCTCACCATTAACCGTTCAGGGTCATAAGCCAGAATTTGTTTGAGGGTCTTAAGCACATCATGACTTGTCGGTTCACCGTTTGGGGTGACTCTTTCAGTATCATGAATTTCAGGCAGGCCCTCAAAGGTTATCTGGAACATAATCTTGGTTTTTTTCAGAAGTTCTTCAAAAACGCCGGCAGGTGCCACACCGTTGGTAACCAGGACTATTTGTGGTGAAAGAAACAGGTCTTCAGCGTATTTTATGATTTCAAGAAGTTTAGGGTGAAGCAGAGGTTCTCCGCCTGAAATCACTATTCTAAGTGAAGCATCCGAAAAAGGTGAAAAAAAATCAAAAAAGGATTTCACTTTATGAAAGTCAAGGAAAAGCCCTCCAGACTTTGCATCAACAGAACAATATTTGCAACTCAGGTTACAGCTCTCAGTAAGGCTCAGTCCCAGCCATTTTACAGTTTCCAAAGTTACCCCCATGCAAACGAATATATTGATGCAAAACAGCAGTTGATGTGATTAGAATGTGACGTGTGGGTGCTGTGGGTGGAATGAGTGGTGTGGGTGCTGTGGGAGGAATGAGCGGTGTGGGTGCTGTGGGTGGAATG
>DSCG01000017.1 GCA_011049195.1 archaeon | reverse complement strand
CTTCGCAACCCGCACAAGTAGTTTACATTTTTGGTCCAGCTTTTTTAAAAGCTGGTGAGCTACGGCCCCGTCGCTTAGCGAAGCGACACCACGCGTGCGGGATTACTTCGCAACCCGCACAAGCAGAGTAGGCAGGGCAATTATACTACTGGCCTTTTCCGGTTTAAAAGGTTTCATTTGAACTTTAACTCATAAACCGCATGCTTCAGCATGGGCACCAGAATTTTCAGAGCCGTTTCGGCCGCCGACATGGAACCCGGGATACAGAACACCAGAGTCTGGCTCACCACCCCTCCGCAGGACCGGCTGAGCAGGGCCCTTTCCCCCACCTGTTCAAGGCCCAGAACTCTCATCCTTTCCCCGAAACCGGGCAAGTCCTTTTCGAACATGGGTAAGAGGGCGTCCACAGTGTGGTCTTTTTTTGAAATGCCCGTTCCTCCTGTCAGAATGATAACATCAGCTTCAGTAGCGAGTCGGTTGACCATACTTTCAATCACACCGGTGTCATTTCTGCAAAGCTGTTTGCCCAAAACCTTGTAACCGCTTTTCCCAAGCACAGACTCCAGTAGCAGGCCACTTCGGTCCGTCTCAGCGGTCTGGGTGTCCGTGGTCACAATGATGCCGACTTTGACCTGGTCGGCCTCCTTCATATGTTCGTCCTGGCTTTCTGCCACCCCAAACCTATACCCCCGACATATTTCTGCTTTGCCCCCTGAAACCGGCCTTACTTGAAGGCATCCATAACCGCCGAAACCTTTCCCTCAGAAGGAGCTTTCCATCATCGCTTCGCGGACTCGGGACCCTCCGGGCGTCCCTTTCTAAACCCCGCTAGAAAGTTTCCATTATTGCCTAAACCTTGCCCTCAACCTGGGCCCAGTCCACATCGGCCAGACTCGTCACCGGCCCCCAGACAAACATGGCCTCGCTCATCACTCCGCCGACCTCCTGAGGTGGCAGGACCACCAAAGGTAGCACCCCTCCCTGTTTGACTTCCATGTTGGTCACAATTGTGAATTTGCCGAGACTTGACTCCACCCGGCACAGGTTCAGGTTGGTCTCCAGATGCTGGACAGTCAGTATGGTTCCGAGGGCACAGTCCAGCCCCAATAACAGCGAACTGCCGGGACCTTTTCTGAACCTCCGCGACAGACCGGCGATGGTGTTCACGCACCACCGCACCATCGCCTCTTCTTTAGGACCACAACGAAAATCCAACGGCCGGTTCAACTTCCCGGTTTCACTTTTCAGGTGCTCAAAATCCTCCACCCACTGACAGGCCATGAGCACAGCCCTGATTTCACGGAGGCCTTGACCACTTCCTGTGAATTTTAGCTTGTTCTGTTTCTCCAGATGTTCAAGCCGGTGCAGGGCCTGGATGGCCACACTGATTCGGGGGTCTATTTTTTCACCAACAACCGAGCGGGAGGTGTCGGAACCGAAGAGGTTCCGACTTGGACTGGGGGGGACTTGAACCCCCGACTTCCTCCATGCCAAGGAGGTGTCCTTCCAGCTAGACTACCAGCCCCAAACGGCCCGCCGTTCAATCGCGGGGCCTGCATTCGCTCACTTCGTTTGCTCAGCAGGCAACGTAGTTACTTGATTGTTTTTGGTTTAAAGGTTTTGTTATGACTTGTGAAGACCTGTTGTAATGACCCAAGCCATTTAAACATCCCGTCCGGAACCACATGTGGAGCCTATTAACGTCAGTTTGGTCCTGCCGGAGTCCTGTTGTTCTAACCACTGCGTCTTCTGCAACTCCCGCGAAATGGGGGACATAGACTCCAACGTGGAGTTTGAGTTGGACAAACTCAGAAGACTGGCCACCCAGTCCGATATAAACCAGGTGGAGATTTCCGGAAACGACCCGGGTGAATATCCTCAGTTGGCCGATTTCATCCGGGACATCCGGGAGATAGCTTCACCCCGGCACATTCAGCTGTCCACTCACGCCCGCCCCCTGAAAGACCTGTCCTTTTTCAGGGAGTTGGTGGATGCAGGCATGACCCTCCTGAGAGTCCCTATCTATGGGGCCACCCCCCGTGTTCATGACGCCGTTACCCAGGCACCCGGCAGTTTTGAGGACACTTTTCAGGCTTTCAGAAATGCAACCCGACTGAAGTTTCCGGTGGATGTCACCTCACTCGTGCTGAAGGAAAATCAGGACAGCCTGCACCTCCTGATTTATGCTTTCTCCAAAATGAAGTTTGCCAGAAGTTTCCGGCTGGGTCTGCCTGCCTTCGTGGAGACCCAGGCCAGATTTCTACCTAGTATTCCTGACTTTGAAGCCCTGAGGCGGACATTGCCCCAGGCCCTCAAGTATGCCCTTCTGTTGGGTTTGAAAGTTGAGGTGGCCGACCTGCCATACTGCCTGTTGGGGTTTGATTATCCAGATGTGGCCCCTCTGTGGAAGTCCACCAAAGGTTATGAGTTCCGGCGTTGTGAAAAACAAGGAGTGGAAATTGTTGATGGAGAAGTCTTTCCCACTTATCTGAAAAAAACCAAAGCACCCCCGTGTGAAACCTGTGTCTACAACTCCAAATGTGAAGGCATTTTCAAGGCCTACTATGACCAGGGATTTTTTGAATTCAGACCCGTGAAATCCACCTGACCAGCCGGACCAGCCCCCACAGCACCAGGCACGCCAGGGCCCCCCACAAAGCATACTTCTCCGTCAAATCATAAACCCGGCCGTCAAACCCACCCTTTCCGGTAACTTGTTTCCCCTTGTCCGGCTTCGGGGCAGGGGGTGCCTTATCCCCCGGGAAAGTGTCCAGGCGTTTTTCAGTCCGGCCCCCAATCCGGTCCAGGTCCTCCAGCAGGTCTTTTTTGATTTCCCGACTCATAAGCATACTCCGGGTGCCGTATTCAAAAGCCTCCATAGCGAGCTTTTTCAGGTTCCCGTAGGCTCCCGGGGCCTCCATCTCATTCCTGGCGGCCTTGAGTAGCTTCCTGAAATAGCCGTGCAACAGCCGGGCGGCGTCCTCGTCCTTCCGGGTCTTCTCCAGCTCCGGTTTCCATGTCTTCCAGTCTGAGGCGAAGTCGTGGTAGAAGTCCATTTTAGCCCAGATACGGCGGAGCTTGATGTCCAGCTGTAACAGCTCACTATGCTTCACCTTTTTCCGCCCCACACAACCTTTAAAATGCTTTTACCCTCCCCTTTGCATGCAACCGGTTCAGAAGTATGACCCTCTCCAGCAGGAGCCCGTGGTTCAGCAGTTCTGGGAGAGCAACCAGACCTTTAAATTCACCCCGGTTGCCGGCCGGCCCTTCTACTCCATAGATGTTCCACCCCCCACTGTGTCGGGGGACATGCACATCGGCCACGCCTTTTCCTACGCCCAGATGGACTTCGTCGCCCGCTACAAAAGGATGCGGGGCTTTAACGTCCTCTACCCTTTCGGCACGGACAACAACGGCATCCCCACCGAGCGACTGGTGGAGAAAATCAAAAAAGTGAAAGCCCGCGACATGCCCCGCCAGGACTTCATTGACCTTTGCCAGCAAACCCTGGACCGGGAGCTCATCCCTACATACATCCAGGACTGGAAACGCATCGGGGTGTCCTGTGACTTCAACCTCCTTTATTCAACCATAGATGAGCGTAGCCGTCGCATCAGCCAGTCCGCCATCATTGACCTGCACCGTAAGGGTCGTCTCTTCCGTAGCGAGGCCCCCTCTATGTGGTGCCCTGAATGTCAGACGGGCATCAGTCAGGTGGAGTGCGAGGACAAGGAACTACAGTCCACCTTCAACCACCTGGTTTTCAAAACCCCCGAAGGCCAACCCCTTGAAATAGCCACCACCCGCCCCGAGCTCCTCCCGGCCTGCGTGGCCATGTTCTACCACCCGTCAGACTCCCGTTACCGGCACCTGAACGGCCGGAAGGCCGTCGTCCCCATTTTCGGCCACGAGGTGCCTATTCTACCAGACGAGAGGGCCAGCCCCGACAAGGGAACGGGGCTGGTGATGTGTTGCACCTTCGGCGACCAGACTGACATGGAATGGCAGAAGGCTCACAACCTCCCCATCCGCGAGGCCATAACCCCCGACGGCAGAATGACTGAACTTGCCCGGAAATACAAGGGCATGAAAATCCATGAGGCCCGTGAAGCAATTATTGCGGACCTTAAATCCCAGCACCTTCTCACCAAACAGGAACCCCTCACCCATTTTGTGAATGTTCATGAAAGATGCGGAACTGAAATTGAATTCATAAAATCCAAGCAATGGTTCATCCGCATGCTTGACCTGAAGGAAGACATGTTCAAATGGGGTGAACAGCTTCATTGGTATCCTGACTTCATGAAGCACAGGTATGATAACTGGGTGAATGGACTTCAGTGGGACTGGCTGATTTCCCGCCAGAGATATTTTGGAGTCCCCTTCCCCATATGGTATTGTGAAAAGTGCAGTGAACCTGTGTTTGCCGATGAGAAGGACCTACCCGTTGACCCGCTTAAGGACAAACCTCCCATGGACAAATGCCCCAAATGTGGCCACGACAAATTCACACCCGAGTCCGACGTTCTTGACACCTGGGCCACCTCCTCCCTTACCCCACGGCTGGTGCTGAGTCTGGTGGATTCCTCCCTTCATGACCAGGTTTTCCCCCTCAGTCTCAGACCCCAGGCTCACGACATAATCACCTTCTGGCTCTTCAAAACCGTCCTCCGTTCCCAACTTCATCACGGTGTCAACCCTTTCAGGGACATAATGATTTCAGGTTTCGTCACCCTTAAAGGCCAGAAAATGAGCAAAAGCAAAGGCAACGTCGTCAGGCCCCAGGATGTTACGACCAAATACGGCGCCGATGCCCTCCGCTACTGGGCATCCACCAGCAAGCTGGGCAAGGACCTTGACTATCAGGAGAAAGATGTGGTGACCGCCCGCAAGTTTATCACCAAGCTGTTCAACGCCGCTAACTTTGTGTTCATGAACCTGGACAAAGCCGGCGTGTCAGGTGTCCCCTCCCCCCCGGCCGACGGCATTCATCCCACTGACGCCCTCTTCCTCTCCCGCCTGAACTCCGTCATCACCGAGGCGACCCAAGCCTTTGACTCCTATGAATATTCACAGGCTAAGTCAGTGGTTGAAAATTTCTTCTGGAAGGAATTTTGCGACAACTATCTGGAAATTGTGAAAACCCGGGTCTATTCCGGGGGTGAAAGTGAACAGAAGTCGGCCCTGTTTGGGCTTTACACTATCCTGAAATATATGTCGCAGATGATGGCTCCATTCACTCCCCACATTACCGAATATCTGTGGCAGATTCACTTCCGCAAGTTTGAAAAAACGGAAAGCATCCACCTTAGTGAATGGCCGACCGTAAGGGAACTGCCTGCCGATGACAGGGCTCCGACCAAACTTGAAACCCTGATGGGCATTACCGCCCGGGTAAGGCAGGCCAAAACCCAGAACCAGAAATCCCTGAAGGAACCCATCATCCTGACTCTGCCCGCGGACCAGGCCGACCTGTTAGGCCCTGATGTTCTTGAAGACCTTAAGGCCGTCACTGCGGCCCGGGAGGTCAAGAATGGGGAATTTTCGGTGGTTTTTGCTGAATAATTTCCCGGATGGCGTTAAGCGCCGTCAAACATTCCCGCTTAACGAAGCGGGACCACGTAGGCCACCAACCGCAGTTGGCGACCTGATTTTGATCAACTCCCGCAACACCTGCGGGCATCGCGTTTTTGGTCGGGCCCGCCGGGATTTGAACCCGAGCTTGAAGGTCCGCAACCTTCAGTCCTATCCAAGCTAGACTACAGGCCCCCAACTCTTGAACTTTTCAGGGTTATAATTCTAACCGATGTATGTGGTTTCGTCTTGCTTTTTGACCGGGGGTTTGGGGAAATCCACCTTTTTTCCCGCCATAATGTCATCAAGTTTCTTGATGGAGCCCATCAGTATGTTGCCCATGGCTTCGGCGGTTAGGGGGGACATGACCACATCCGCAACTATCTCTTTACGGGCACTGTCCAGAAAACACACTCTGATGAGGCCGTCCTTCTTCTTGCCATCCCTGCTTTTCTTGACCATCATACTGACCAGAACATCATCACCAAAAATAGGGGTTACTTTGCTTTCTAATCTGTCTGCCATGCAGGTTAAACCGCCACACCTTTTTAAATCAAAGCACCCTCCAACTCATAGGTGATACTTATGGGCAAAGTAAGTCCCGTAGCTATAAAATACATCATCAAAGCAGAAATTCAGGCCACCGGCATGGTGGAAAAACCTGACGTAATTGGGGCCATTTTTGGCCAGACCGAGGGGCTTTTGGGTGCAGACCTGGAGCTCCGCGAACTGCAAAAATCCGGCCGTATAGGCCGCATAGAAGTCAGACTGAAGACCGAAAAAGGCAAAACCAACGGCATCATTGAGTTGCCGTCCAGTATGGACAAGTCCGAAACGGCCATTGTGGCCGCGGCTATGGAAACCATAGACCGAATTGGACCCTGTGAGGCTACAGTCAAAGTCAAGGCTGTGGAGGATGTTCGCGAAATCAAACGTCGCTACATCATAGACCGGGCCAAGGAGGTGCTTAAGGAGACCCTCCAGAAGGCTCCGGACACCCAGGAATTGGTGCTGGAAGTTTCTGACGCCGTGCGTCAGGCCGAAATCACTTTCTACGGCAGGGAAAAACTGCCTGCCGGACCCGCGGTTGGGACTTCAGAGGATCTGATTTTGGTGGAGGGCCGGGCCGATGTCCTGACCCTTCTCAAATACGGCATCAAAAACGCCATAGCTCTTGGAGGCACCAAGATGCCCAAAGAGGCTATAGACCTGGCCCGAGTCAAAATAACCACTATTTTTGTGGATGGTGACAGGGGCGGTGACCTTATTGTCAAGGACGTCCTTTCCGTCTCGGACGTGGATTTTATTGCCAAAGCCCCCGACGGCAAGGAAGTGGAGGAGCTGACAGGCAAGGAAATCCTGAAAGCCCTTCGGGCCCGCGTGACCTCCGCCCAGTACAGAGAGGAGAACCATTTGGGTCCTTCCAAAGTCCCTCCCAAAGAGGTTTCAGCCGGACAGGATGTGGATGAGCCCGAACCGGAAAAGGCCAGGGCTTCATCAGGCAGACCTGCTCGGGGTAGAGGCAGATCCGGTGCGTCCAACGACTCTGACAGTCGTAGACTGAGACGCTCAGAGACTTCGGACTCCGGTTCGGATGCTCCGGCCAAAAAATCCAAGCTCAGTAAGGAACAGCAGAACCAGTTCAAACAGTTGCTTGAGGACCTTTTTGGCACTCGCGGAGCCTATCTGCTCAGTGGCAAGGAGATTTTGGGCAAGGTGCCCATAACCGAGCTGGCCCGCTACCTTGAAATCCTCAAGGCCGATACTGTGGTTATGGATGGCAAGCTGACCGGTCGTATAGCCAGTATATGCAAGTCCCATGGTATCAAGACCGCAGTGGCCAAGGAGGCTGAAAAAGTGTTTGGTTTGGAAGTTTTGGTCCAGGAGGACCTGGGGGTATAAACATGTCAAATGATTCCAGAGCCGTCTGCACCCGTTGTGGCAAGACCATGCCCCGCACCAAGCTGGTGCCCTCCTACCGGCGCATCTTTGGAGAGGAGCGCAAGCAATATCTCTGTATAGTGTGTGCCAAAAGGGCGGGCATCCCTGTGAAACAGACTCGCCAGAGGGTCATTCATGGTGTGGGTCGGGCCCGTCGCAGTCAGGGGAGAGCCAGACAGGAACGTCGCCAACGGTATTGAGGCTTGCGGAGCCTTTAATTACTCCTTCCGCCTCCTCCTTACGTGAAGCCCATAGTCATAGGCCGGGACGAAGAGGACCTCCGGAAGTTCGGGGACGAGGGCCTTGCCTTTTTGGGTAAGCACTATGTCAAGACAGGGGACATTACCAATCTGGCTAACCCGGTTCATCTGGACCTGGCCAGGCCTCACGTCATCCTCATTTCCGGCAAAAGAGGTCAGGGCAAATCATACACCCTGGGAGTTATTGCCGAGGAGATTGTCTTCCTACCCCGTCGCATGAGGGAGAAACTGACCGTCCTCATCTTTGACACCATGGGCATTTACTGGACCATGATTCACCCCAACGCCAAGCAGGAGGAGGAGCTCAAGCAGTGGGGTCTGGAGCCCCAGGCGGCCCCCGCCCGCGTTCTGGTGCCTTTGGGGTGGGCTGACAAATATGAGGAAGCCGGCATTCCCGTTGGGGGGACTCTGGCCGTCAACCCCCAGGACCTTACTATAGAGGACTGGGCCGACACCTTTGACCTCACTCTGTTTGACCCCATCACCATTCTGCTCTCCCGGGCTCTCAAACACAAACCCAAAAACCTGGAAACTGTCAAACAGCTTATTTCCGCTGACCAGAATACCGAGGCCTCCACTCGCAACGCCCTGCTCAGTCGTCTGGAGGCTGCCGTGGACTGGGGCATCTTCAGCGAACAGGGCCTGCGCATAGAGGAGCTCATGGCTCCCGGCACCATTAACGTTCTGGACCTGAGTCTGCTCACCCGAAGAGTGAAAAGCCTGATGATTGGCCTCATCAGCAAAAAGGTTTTTGAGGCCAGAGTGATGGCCCGGAAAAGTGAAGAAAAATCCGAAATCCGTAAATTCACAGACATTGGCAGGGAGGCGGTGTCCAAGCTTCCCATGCCGTGGATGCTCATAGATGAAGCTCATGAGTTCCTGCCACCGGGGGCCACCACTCCGTCCGCCCGTGCCCTTATTCAGGTCATCCGTGAAGGCCGTCAGCCGGGCGTCACCCTCGTGCTGGCCACCCAGCAACCGGGTAAAATTCACACCGACGTCATGACCCAGGCCGACGTGGTAATGAGTCACCGGGTGACTGCGGAGCTGGACATCAAGGCCCTGAACAGCATCATGGGCACCTACATGCAATTCCCTTTGGAGAAATACATCTCCAGCCTGCCCCGTTTCAAGGGCGCCGCCGTGGTCCTGGACGACAACGCCGAAAAGGTCTACCGCATCAGAGTCAGGCCGAGGCTATGCTGGCACGGGGGCGAGAGCGCCACTCTTATGCGATAATTATCTGAAAGAGATGCGGGATGAAGGAGAGGAGTATTCTGAAAGAGGTTTGGATGAGATGTCCAGATTTTTCTTTATGACTTTCCAGCTTTTTGCGGGCAGGACTTTCAGTCTTGGAGTCTCACCACCGATGGGATAAAGCCGGTATGCAAAGGCTCCGTTAAAGTTATCATAACACCAATCGGTCCCGGTGATTACACCCGCCTCAGCCAGGTGGGTTTGGATAGTCTGGGTGACGTGTTGAAGGTCCCGGTAGTACCGGAGGTCCTTGCGGTGACGTTTCTGTAACTTGGGGGCTATGGGTGCAATCAACACAATATGATTTCTTCGGTTTTCACCCCAGTATTTCCCTATGTCTTGGGCAGCCATTCTTGAAATTACCTCAGAAGGGGTGTCCCGGGGATAGGTCTGCAGACGGTGTCGGTCTGGAACATCCACGTTTACAATCAACCCGGCATCTTCAACCAGATATGTGTATTTTTTCAATCCAGAACCACCTTTTGCCTGCCCCTGACCCCCACCAGCTTCAGACCATACTTTCTGGCCCGCCTGCGGACCTCACCGTCCATGGAGGCCACCCTGCCTCCCAGCCTGCGGGCCACCTCAATCACGGCTCCGTCCGCGGGGCCACCGGCATCCACCACCTCGTAACCCTCTTTTTCCAGCATTTCCAGGCCGACCCTGGCCCCGACCTGGCCCTTGTCCGCCATGAACTTTAGTTCCTCCAGCACCGGGCCCGGCACTATCCATTCAATCCTGCCCAGTAACTTTTTGGTTTCCCCGAAAACATCAATCTTTAATTCGTGCGGGGTCATCACGAAATTCGCATCAACCACTATTTTTTCTTCATTCACTTTATCCCCTCACAAACTCAACAGCCGGACCAATTCACTTACGGCCTGACTTATACCAAGGGCCATTATGGCTGTCCGCATGTAAGTGCCACTTTCTTTCTTTTCATCCTTTATCAGATAAAAGACCAGAGGCATGATGGCTGTCTTGGCCAGACCAAAACCTATGGCCGACAACGCACCTGCCCCTCCTGCCAGGGCACCGAAACTCCCAATCCAAGCTTCACAGATGTGGGGTAGCCATGCCACAACATCTTTCATCCACTTGAACTGGCTCAACGCCAGATAGGAAAGAGTGATGGGCATGACCGACAGAAATACCCATGCCACTCTTGTGAATTGGAAGACCTGCACCGAGGCCAGCCCGAAAACCAGGGCCAGCACCCAGCCGGCATCCCTGGCGTGTCCCAGCTTCCACATGGCCAGCACAGTAAACACCAGCAACAAAAGCAGGTAACTCCACGCAGGGTGACTTGGCCACACACCCACCACCATGCCATGAAGCCGGGCGAAACCTATCAGCCCCCCCAATATCAGCCAGGGTAACAGACTCAGGCGGAACTTCTGCTGGTCCCACCTGCGGGCCACTTGCCAGTATAGAAAGACCCCCAGGGTGAAGCCCAGGGCCGCCAGGAGTTGTTGGACCCCTAAAACAGCCATGAAACCCTATTTATGGGGCCTTTATAAGTTTCCATTCCTTCCTCATGTATGAAGTGGGCGCTTCCCCCCCGCATCAAGGTTATGGAGGCCCTGGGGGCGGTGGCCAGCGACAGGGTTCATACTATCTCTGGTGAGGAGGCGGAGGTTGCGAGCAGTGATGGCCAGCGTCTTTACAAGGTGATCTGGAAACCCACCAGAAACGCCATTTTCAGTGATGATAATGGCTCCATCCACAGAGGCTATCTGGGTTATCCTGCTTTGGCATTCCTCATGGTGCTGGGCGTTCTGCCCTATGACGCCCACCTGGGACAGAAACTTATGGAGGTGCCCTGGAAGCGCCTCAACGACATGTATCCAGCCTACGCAACGGTCATCTATGAGGTCACCAGGACATGGAGCCAGCAGGACAGGGACCGGCTGGATAAGTTTGTTTCATGGCTACTTGACATGCTGGGTAGTATGAACCTGACCAAGTGGGAACCCCAGACGACCACCCTTGAGGACTTTGTTGGCAAGGAATAAATAGGCCCCCGGCCTGAACCTTACGTGTCAGAACAACTTATGGTTTTTTGGGATGGCAAGTCGGAAGAGCTGGACCACTTCCTCCGTGGAATGGCAGAGTTCCCTTCCGCTTTAGTCATAGTTTCCCCTCGTTTCCGAGACCGCAAGGAGATAGCGGACCGCCTGGGACGCAACGTCATTTTCATGGAGCTTGAAGATGCTATGGTGCTTTTCAAACCGGATTTCGCTTTTCACTATTCCAAGTCGGGGGCGTCATCTGAGGAAATTGCCGTCAAGCTGAAACAGTCCTTCAGCGTTCTGGTAGCGTTTGGCAAAAAATCGGGAGATCCGGTTTCCCTCCAGAAGTTTGTGAGCAATTCCACCGCCCCGGTCATCCTGGTGTATGAAGTCCTCAAACTTTTAAGAGGTTTCTGATTTTTTCTGGGAGTTTCTCAAATTTGACAGAGTCACGTTTCTGTCCGAAGACCACGGTGGAAGTCTGCTCCCTGATTTCCCGTTCACCTACAAAAACCATAACAGGCACACCGAGTTTTTTGTAGTATTCACTTTGTTTGTTCCATTTTCTCTGCATGAGGTCAATTTTAACTTTTAACCCGGCCAATCGTAATGTCTCTGCCACCTTCCATGCGTAAGCATCTCCGCCGTCCATGGCGATTATCCCCACCTGAGTAGGGGTCTGGGTATCACGCCTGAAAACTCCCAGTTCCAGCCCGGCATCAATAAGCCTCTCAACGCCTATAGTGGTTCCGGTGGCTGGCAGGTCCCTTCCCCCGTAAAGGCCTATTAAACTATCATAACGACCCCCTCCTGTCAGACTGCCTATTTTGGGCTTTTCCACCACCGTCTCAAAGATAGGACCTGTATAATAGTCCAGCCCCCTCACCATGCTCAAGTCAATTTTGACCCTGTCGTCACCCACCAGCGCCAACACTTTTTCCAGGCACGCTTTCCCGGAACGCACCTCCTCATTATCAAAAGTCCTCACAATTTCGTCCAGAATTTTCTGATTTCCGCCCCTGATTTTTAAGACATTCACAATTGACGTTACTTTATCCGGCTCAATTTTCCGGATTTCCTTTTCCACACCTTCAAGCCCGATTTTGTTAATTTTGTCAACGGCTACCAGAACCTCTTTGAAATTTTTAACACCCAGTCCCCGAGTGAATATTCCGTTCAGAAGACGGCGGTCGTTAAGCCTAACAGTAAATTGTTTGAACCCAAATTCCTTCATAACCGCCAGCACCACTTTGATGATGAGGGCATCGGCCTCCGGCTTGTCAGAACCCACTACATCCACGTCACACTGCCAGAATTCACGGTAACGCCCCTTCTGGGGTTGGTCATGACGATAAACTCTGCCGATATGATATCTGCAGAAAGGCATGGGCACGGTGGGATTTTCCGCCATGAACCGAGCCAGAGGTACTGTAAGGTCATACCTGAGGGCCATCTCCTTACCGCCCCAGGAATCCTTGAAATGATAGACCATCTGGTTTTCAGCCTCGTCCCCATATTTGCCTTTGATGGTTTCCCACATTTCCACCACCGGTGTTTCCAAAGGGTCAAAACCAAAACTCTCAAAAATGGTCTCCAACCTGCTGAAAACCTGATTTCTGAGTATCATGGCGTCGGGGCCAAAATCCCGCATACCTTTGGGTGCCGGTGACATAACAACTTATACATCCTCCGGCTATAAAAGACTTAAAGTCAGCCTTCTTCGCCCTCTATGACCCTCCGGCTGGTTATTGACCTGGGTATGTGGCCCTACCACTCCCCCCGCGAAAAGGAGTTGTTGCTCAAACAGCTGGAGATGTCGGTAGGGGAGAGTCGCAGACATGGTCCCGGAGTCACCCTGGACATTACCTCCGTTCCGGAAGAGCTGTTGCCCACCCTCCAACGCTTCAATCTTTCCGGTGAAATTCTCAAAACTCAAGCTACTTACCCTGACATGGTGCTTCTGGATCCGCATGCTGAAGAGACCCTGAACCGGGTTGAACCTGGGACAGCATACATTATTGGAGGTATTGTTGATAAGTCAAGACGAATCAGAACCCGTTCACTATGGTATGATGTTCCCCGGATGAGTCTTAAACTTAAAGGTTCCGTGATAGGGGTTCCTGACCGCATCAACATCCTTGTTGGCATACTCTGTGAAAATCATTCAGGCCTTTTCATGGAAGAGGCTATTATGAAAAACATGACCAGACGGGAAAAAAGTGAACGGGTTCGTATGGAGCTTGACAGGGGCCATTCACTAACTAAAATTTCCCAGCTACTTAACCTTTCAGTTTCGGAACTTGAACGCATCATTCAACGGTGACACTCTTGGCCAGGTTGCGGGGCTTGTCCGGGTCCCAGCCCAGAAGAACTGCGGTGTGGTATGCCAGCAGTTGCAGAGGCACAACATAGGTTAGTGGGGAATAAAATGGGTCTGTCGCCGGAAGACCATAAAACCTGTCTGAAATGGCCTTAAGCTCTTTGTCCCCCGCCTCCCCGAAAACCACCGGAACCCCGCCTCGGGCCTTGACTTCCTCAATACTACCTATCATCTTTTTCCGATGAATGTCGTTGGGGCAGACGGCAACCACAGGTACCCCTTCCTCTATCAGTGCCAGAGGGCCGTGTTTTAATTCACCCCCTTCGTAAGCCTCAGCCTGTATGTATGCCAGCTCCTTCATTTTGAGGGCACCTTCTCTGGCGGTGACAGAGCTTGGACCCCTACCAATGTAAAATATACCCTGCCGGCGCGACATGTCTATTGACAGTTTTTTCATTTCACCATTCAGCCTGAGGGCACTTTCAATGTCAAAGGTCGGAATTTTTTTTCCTTTAAGCTCGGCATCAATTCCATAAAGAACTGCCAGCTGGGAAGTGAAGGTTTTGGTGGCAGCCACCCCGATTTCCGGTCCGGCATGGGTATAAACCGTTTGGTCTGCCAGACGGGTGAGCGTTGAACCATTCACATTCACTAGCCCAAACACCTTTCCGCCATTCACAGCTCTGACCTGACGAACTGCCTGCAGGGTGTCTGCGGTTTCTCCACTCTGGCTGATAGCCAGCACATCCCCTCCTTTGTAGAGGGCCCGGAACTCACTTGATACCAGTAGCCGGGTTTTGAGGTCGGAGGCATACATGAATGCCAGGCCGGCGTGATAGGAAGTTCCAGCGGCCACAATTTCAAGCTCTTTCAGGTGGCCCAGCTCCGTTGCCAGCTGTTCAATTCGGGCATCCAGAAGGGTGTTGGCCACCGCATCAGGCTGTTCGTAAATCTCTTTCAGCATGAAGTGGGGGTAGCCCCCTTTCATGGCATCTTCGGCTGACCATTCAATATTGGTGAACGGCCGTTCCACCTTATTCCCGTCAGCTTCTACATAAATCTTTTCTGAATTCACCCATCCTATGTCCCCGTCCTTCACAAAAACCGCACAGCGGGTATGGGGCAGAAACGCTATTACATCACTGGCCAGAAAGTTTTCACCCCTCCCTAAACCAATCACTAGGGGGCTGTGTTTTCTGGCAAAATAAATTTCATTTTTTCCCTCAATAATCGCCAGAATTGCATAGCTCCCTTCCAACTTATTCACAACTTTCCTGAAGGCGTCCATCATCCCCTGTTGTTTATTCAGCTCCTCTTCAATCATGTGTGGGATGACTTCCGTATCTGTATCTGATTTGAACTTGTGGCCTCCTTTCATCAATTCACTTTTAAGCTCCATAAAATTTTCAATTATGCCATTATGAATAACCGCCACTTTTCTGGTGCAGTCTGTGTGAGGGTGGGCATTAATCTGACTTGGCACGCCGTGGGTGGCCCAGCGGGTGTGGCCTATGCCCGTCCCGGCCTCCGTCATATGCTCTATCCGGACCTCCAAATCCGCCACCCTGCCAGCATCCTTCAAAAGGTGGAGTCTGTCTCCGCACAAGGCCAGCCCCGCAGAATCATAGCCCCGGTATTCCAGACTTTTAAGGCCCCTGAGCAACACCTCTCTCGCTCCACCTCCGCCCGCGTAACCCACAATACCACACATGGCCCTCGGACGCGGGGAGCTAATTAAAGCTTTTTTGAAGGTTTAATGTAGGTTTGGCTGATTTTTATAAACTAATTTTGTTCTCAAATCCAACTGTTCTTTCAGTATTGACAACTTTTATATACTCCTCCATAGGAACCTGCACATGCCTATCTGGAGAGTTACTGTGAATGAGGTTTCCGCTCGGAGGGAGAAGGAATTACCCGCCAACATGCAGGTGGAGGTTTCCCCCCAACTGGGCAAAGTGGAGAAGGAAAAAGCTGGGGAAGCTGATTTGTTCAGGATACCTTACACCCTTAACGTGGCTTATGGTAAGGATGCCGGTAAGATAAGTGTTGGTGGCAACATGTTCATCATTGGTGAGGATGCGTCCATTTTTGAAAAGGGGAATGTGAATGACCCTAATGTGGTGCGTCAGATTTACCAGAGGATTTTTGTGGAGCCCATGGTCATGGCAGTCGTTCTGGCCAAGGAACTCCTGTTGCCTCTTCCGGTTCAGATGCCCCAGGTCAAAGTTGAAGACGCCAGGCCCTCCGCGAAGACCGCTAACAAAAAGTGAAGTTTGATTCACTCTGGCTCAGAAGAAAAGGTCACTCACCAGTTTCCCTCTGTTCCGGATGAACCACTCATTCACTACTTGACCGCACTGGATGCACCACAGGCCAGACATCTGAGAACCTGAACCCGGTCAGTTTTCTCCAGTCTGCTGTCGGGCTTACCACAAACAGGACAAATCACATAGGCTTTGATATAGTCGTCAAGTTTGGTCTGGACCAGACTCTGTGAAAATTTACCGACAAACACCACCCGGGTGCCCTCCACCTTGAAGGAGGCTCCCAGGTCCTTGCTAATGGTCTTGGAGATGGAGTGCAGGTCCCGGCTGATGTAGCCGGCAATCTCCTGGGCATTGGCCCAAATGGACTTCTTGCCCTCCACCGTGACTTTGGCCTTTGGGACCTCAAACCGCTTCTGCTCAAAAACTATGGCGGGCATTTTGTCATATGCCCTTTTCAACATTTCCTCATAGGTTTTGGCCATCTTCAGAACGACTTCTAACGGTTTAAATAGTTGTTTTGCACAACATTTATAACCCAAAAATGACAAATGTTTGTCATGTCCACGAGCAGGTTCATCCCTGAAGAGCTTTTGGCCTATCTG
>DSCG01000047.1 GCA_011049195.1 archaeon | reverse complement strand
TTTATAAGGGGTCCGGATTTGAACCAACACGGGTGGCTTCCCTCGTGCTTCGCACTCGGGACTGACCCGCAAGCCAGCCTCGTGCTTCGCACTCGGGACTGGCCCGCAAGCCAGCCTCGTGCTTCGCACTCGGGACTGGCCCGCAAGCCAGCCTCGTGCTTCGCACTCGGGACCCTTCGGGCGCCCCCTTGTATCCCCCGGTGTTCACTCTCTGCGGGGGGCCGGATTTGAACCGACGAACCCACTAGGGATCAGATCTTGAGTCTGACGCGTTTGACCGCTCCGCCACCCCCGCGACTGAAACGTCAGCCGACACTTTGGACCACCTTCGTCCCCACAGGGTCTCGGTGGTCTGAGTAGTTTCCTGACTCGCATCCCACCCGCCGAAGCGTGTGGAACTGACGTTTTAGTTGTCGTTCACTCTACATCCTCGTACTATGAGGATTTTTACCGAGTTGAAGTGAGAGTGGCTGGCACGCCCGGAAGTCGAAACGCTTAACCTGTCCGGTGTCTTGGAGTCTGCTCCACCCCGCCCCCAGCGGGCGTCCATTTGACAGTTAGGGTTGCTTCCTTCCGGATCTGGCCCGGTTCGCCGTTTCCTAGACCACCGCTGGACAGGGTTTCGACGCTTTCCCCGCAATCCGTGACAGGTCAGTTTGCCCCTTCCCCCGGGCTTCGGCCCCACCAACGACGATTTGTAGAGTAGGAGACGTCACCCTCCCAGCCTAGCCAGCCAAGTATAACTGCCCTTCCTGCTTTATAGTCTATACCCTAAAAATGTTTTTTTACCAAACCAAAACTATTTTTTGAATTATCCTTTCTCCCCAAAACACATTAACCAGAGGTGTTTTAATCCCCTTACTGCCCGGTTCTGATAATGCGTGCGGTGGTGATCGCGGGGGGGCTCAGCTCTCGCTTCTGGCCTCTGGGACAGGGGCACAAATGTGCCCTCGAGGTCATGGGCCAGCCCATCATGATGCATGCCTTGCATGCTCTCCCTCCCAAAATAAGCGAGGCCGTAATTGTGGAGCCCCCCTCAAAACCACTCAGCCAACTTTTCAAGGAACGCGGGGTTAAACTTTCCTTTCCGGTTGAATTCCGGGTTCAGCCTGAGGCCGACGGCACCTGGCACGCCATCACTATCGGGGCCGAGGGTGCTTCAGGCGACATCCTTGTGATGACAGGTCATCACATAAACCCCACCGTTCTCAAAAAACTCTTTAATTCACAAGGTAACACTTTTGTCTGTTTTGAAGCCGATCGCCCCGAGGATTATGGTATAGTCACTCTCAAGGACGGGAAAATATCCGCGGTGACTGAAAAACCCTCTAAACCGGAATCCACCCTGGCCGTTAAATCCATGTATCGCATGTCCTTGGATTTTGTGAATTTTATGGTTGATGCCGGAAAAACCCGTTCACATCCCCACCTGCTTGAACATGCATGGACTGATTGGCTCCCCGAACACCCCGCGGGATATTTTGTTGTGAAAAGTGAAGACCTACCCTCCCTCAAATATCCCTGGCACGCCCTTGACATTATGACTTTCCTGCTGGGAAAAATCAAGACCCCCCGCATATCTGGTGAAGTTGCCAAAACCGCAGTGATTGATGGCCCGGTCATTATTGAGGAAGGTGCCCGCATTCTTGAGCACGCAGTCATCAAAGGTCCGGCTTACATCGGCCGAAACGCCGTGGTCGGGAACCATTCACTAATCCGTCAGAGTTCTGTGGAAGAAGGTGCCCTTGTTGGTTTTGGTAGTGAAGTGGTTCGTAGCCTGGTTGGTCCCCGGGCCAAAATCCACCACTCTTTTGTGGGGGACTCCGTGTTGGGCGAGGCCTGCAACTTCGGCTTCGGCACGGTGACCGGCAACAAGCGACTGGACCGTGGCCACATCAAAGCCTCTGTTAAGGGCCGGCGGATAGACACCAAAAGAAAGGCTTTGGGGGCCATTTTCGGGCCGGAATCGGGCACCGGCATAAACACCTCTATTATGCCCGGAGTTATGGTTGGAGCCAAAGCCTTTGCAGGTCCCGGCACCGTCCTCAACCAGAATGTTCCCGACGGCCGGACCGTCTACTCTAAGCACCAGGTGGTTGAAAAATGATAATCGGGCTCGGTGGAGGCAAAGGCTTGTCGCGCACCCTGCTTGCTCTCAAGCAACAGGGCCTCCCGTTCGGGGCGGTGGTTGAGACTACTGACAATGGTGGTAGTACCGGCAAACTCCGGCGTGAACATGGTGTGCCCGCAATGGGTGATGTCCGCCGGGTGATTGACACCGTTTCTGATTCACCTTTTGCCGAAGCCATGGAATACCGCTTCAACGACCATGCAGTCGGAAATCTGGTCCTGTTGAAACTAATGAAGACCCACGGCTTTTCCTCCGCAGTCCAGATTTACCGGAAAGCCATGGGATTGTCCGAACCGGTTGAACCCCTGTTCAACGAGGCATGTGACCTGGTGGCCTATTTTAACGGCACAGAAATTTTTGGAGAGGTTCAGGTTGACTCCACCCCAGGACGCATAAATTCACTTAAACTCCACCCTGTTCTTGAACCAAATCCAAAAGCTGTTGAACTGGTTGAAACCGCAGACGCGGTGGTTGTTGGTCCGGGAAGTCTGTTCACAAGCATCCTCCCCCACTTTCTGGTTCCTGAAATTCGGAAGGCTGTTTCCAAAGTTCCGAGAAAAATTTTCATTCTCAATATTGTGAATGACGTGACCCCCGTTCAGGGCTTCACCTCCCGCGATTATCTGAACACCTTAAAGAATTTAGGAGGCTTCACCCCGGATACTGTGGTGGCTCACGGGCCTTCTAAAGGCCTTAAACTAGATTTAGATGATCTAAAAGTGGCGGATGTGGTCGCATGTGACGGCATGCACGACACCGGGAAATTGGGGGGGGTATTATGCCAGCTATTGCGTTAGACCTTGACCGGGTGCTGTTTGACACTAACCGTTACATGGATATTCTCCGTGAACGTCTTCGTCTGAAGGGTCTCAGTTTTGATGCCGTAGCCAACCGGAGTGCGGTTTTTGGCAGGAAGGACCTGACCAATATGGTCCGGGTGGTGGCCGAGCAAATCGGCAAAAGTGAAGCTGAAGCTTTGTTTTTTACGGACATCCTTCATCTGTGGGAGGGAGGTGCTGCAGGGGTATTTTCACAAATCCGTGAAAAATTTGAAAAGGTTTTTGTGGTGACTGTGGGTGATGGTTACCAGTCCAGAAAAATTTCCGGCCTTGATATTGACGGCATATTCGTGGTTTCCAACGATAATGAAAAAGTGAATATTGCCTCGGCCCTTCACCAGAAATACCCAGACCTGGTTTTTGTTGATGACAAGGCGGAAGTCATAAGCCGTATGAGTGAATGTGGCATCCGTGGTTTTCAGGCCTGTTGGTTTCTTGATGAGGCACACCAGTCAAATGCCCTGCCAAACCGTCTTACCCGTCCAGAGGAGTTGCTGGAGTTATGATACCCGTTGAACAGGTTCGGGAGCTCATCCGGTCCCAAGGCTACAAACGCGTGCTCTTCCACCTGCCCGCCGGCCTGATGCCTCATTGGGGCATTTTATCCGAACTGGTTCCAGAACCTCTCTTCTCCGCCGACCCATGTTTTGGGGCCTGTGATGTTCCCCTCCATCTAATGGCCGACCTCAAGGCCGATGCCATACTCTCCTTTGGTCACTCTAAACCTCCTGGCTTCAGTTACCCGGATAACATACACTTCGTTGAAATTCAGTTACCCTATACCTCTACTTTCATTCCGCCTTTCCGAAAAGTTGGTCTGGTCTATGCCATCCAATATCGGGAGGCCTCCCGGGCTTACGCCCGGACTCTTGAAAAGGCGGGCAAAACCGTGGTCTGGGGTGGCAAGCCGGGCTTTATGGCCACCCACCTCGGCCAAGTCACAGGTTGCGACACGGCCGCCGCCTCTGCCATTCTGTCCCGGGTGGACGGCTTCGTGGTGTGTGCAGACGGCGTTTTTCACATCCAGGCTGTGGCCACTTTAGGCAAACCGACCTTCAACTGGCTTGGCGAGACTGCCAAACCCCCCCGCTATCCCGTGGCCCTGCTTTCCACCGCCCGGACGGTGGGCATTCTGGTGAGCACCAAAACCGGCCAGTTTCATCTGAATGAAGCTGAAAACCTGCTCAGGGACCTGAAAAAACTTGGAAAACAGGCTTTCATCGTAGCAGGGGACACCCTGACCCTTGAAACCGGGAATTTTCAGGCCGATTGCTGGGTGATTACGGCCTGCCCCCGGATGGCCCAAGATTTGAGAAGTTCCATTCCCTATGACGCTGCCAAGCTTTATATAAAGGGCATTTATAAAGAACCATATGGTAGAAGCTCCCGAACCGCCAAGAGTGCGGGACGGCAAAGTTCCGGTAAAGGTTGATCCCGCCAAGGTGGACCGCGACGTCCAGAACCTGGTGGCCAGCCTCGACTTTCATGTAACCTTCAACCTGCCCGAGGTTTCCCGGATTCTGGGGGCCGAATATGACCCGAGCTCCTTTCCGGGTGGCATATACCGTAAAAGGGAGGGTTACACCTTCCTGCTTTTCAAGAACGGCAAGGCGGTGCTGGCAGGCGTCAAGAGCTTCGCTGAACTGAAAGTTGCCATAGAGAAGTTCAAAGTGGAGGCCAAGGACAAACTGAACATCCGCATCAAGGATGTGGACATTGAAATCCAAAATCTGGTGCTTTCCCTGGACCTGCACGTTGAAATTAACCTGGAAAGCTTCGTTCATGAAATCTACGACAGTTATTACTCCCCTGAACTCTTTCCCGGTCTGACTTTCAAAATCTACGACCCCTCCGCGACTTTTCTGATTTTCTCCAGTGGCAAGTGTGTCCTGGTGGGCCTCAAGAGGCTGGAAGACGTTGATCGGGCCATAGCCCGCCTGTGCGAGACCGTGAATAACAGCGGAGCCATCCGTGGCTGGCGCAAGGACTAAAGATTTAATACGGGTGGCCTTCTCTTTTGAGTGGAAGAACTTGAACTAAGGGTCGCTGAAATCCCCATCACCAACCAGAATGATATGGGCCGTGGCATCGTCCGTATGGATTCCAAACTTATGAAGGAACTGGGCCTGCCCCCCGAAGGAGGGCCCATCCGTCTTACGGGTTCCAAGACTTCCTATGCCGTGGCTGACCTGGCATATCCCAGCGATATAGGCAGGGGCATCATCCGCATGGACGGTCTCATCAGGGGTAATTGTGGGGCCCTGATAGGTGAAAAGGTTAGGGTCGCAAAAGCGGACCTCGTTCCCCTCCGCAAGCTTTCAATTTCCCCCTTTGGGTCTGTGAATGTGAAAGTGGGCGAGGCTCTGCTCTCCAAAGTCCTTCGCAACAGAGTGATGGCGAAGGGAGACAGGATGCAGATACGTCCACTGCCCCGCGGATTGCATCCTGACTACACCACCGAGCTGGAGGCCGCCACCTTCTTCGGTTCACAAATTAAATTCACAGTAACATCCGTGGAACCCGCCAACGCCAATTTTATCACTGCCGAGACCCACATATCCATAGAAGCGGCCGAGACTGAAAAAGAGGAACAGCGCCGACCCATGGTGACTTATGAGGATATAGGTGGTATGAAAGATGTAGTGAATAAAGTCCGCGAAATAATTGAACTTCCTCTTAAGCGACCTGAGCTGTTCGCCCGCCTGGGTATTGAACCCCCCAAGGGCGTGCTACTTCACGGACCACCGGGATGTGGAAAGACCCTGTTGGCCAAAGCCATTGCTGACGAAACCAACGCCAGGTTCATACGCATCAACGGCCCGGAGATTGTAAGCAAGTTCGCCGGCGAGGCTGAGGAGAAACTCCGCAAGGTTTTTGAGGTGGCCCGTAAGGAGGCCCCCGCCATCATCTTCATAGACGAGATTGATGCTGTGGCCCAGAAAAGGGATGACCTGATGTCGGTGGAGGGTCGCATAGTGGCTCAGTTGCTCACACTTATGGACGGTCAGCTGGACCGTGGCCAGGTTATGGTGCTGGCTGCCACCAACCGGCCGGACTCCCTGGACCCCGCCCTGCGTCGCCCGGGCCGTTTTGACCGAGAAATCTCAATTGGCGTTCCCAACGCCGGGGCCAGAAAGGAAGTGCTTTTCATTCACACCCGTGGCATGCCTCTGGACCTTAAATGGAGCCCTTCCCTGGTGGCTCAGAAGATGGCCACACATCTGCCTCCTGTTTTCAAAGCCTGCAACGAAAAAGAGTTGGTTGCCATGTTGGCCGACCTTCTCGATGTGAACACCAAGCAGGCGGCCGATGCATACTTCAACCAATTTCTGGAAAATCTAGCCAAGGCTGAGCCGGCGCTCATGCGAAACCTTCCGGATAGGAAAGACCTGCCAACCCACCTGAGCCAAGACGGGGTGGCTAAGAATTTATTCACAACCCTGGTCCTGCAGACTCTGGACCAGATGGACCCTTCAAAGGGGCACTCTGAACTTCTTAAGTCCGTTCACTCCCAGGTCACGGATCCGAGAATTTTCTGGGATTTGTTAATGTTTTTCTCAATCGGGTTTGAAGACATAAAGCGACAAGTGAATAATGAATTGAAGAACATACTTCTTTCCGATATTGCTGACAAAACCCCGGGATTCACAGGTGCCGACCTGGCCGGGCTGGTGAAAGAGGCCGCCCTTGATACAGTCCGTGAATTAATTCCAAAGGTGAATATTGACGACGAAATTCCCGAATCAACTTTGACCAAACTTCGGGTTAAACGTGAACATCTCATCAACGCTCTAAGAGGTATTGAACCCAGCGCCATGCGTGAATTTCTGGTTGAACTGCCTGATGTGGGCTGGAAGGACATCGGCGGGCTGGAAACCGCCAAACAGGAACTTATGGAGGCTATTGAGCTACCTGTCAAAAACCCTGAAAAGTTTGTTAAACTTGGTATAAAGCCCCCTCAGGGCGTGCTACTCTATGGCCCCCCCGGATGTGGCAAAACCCTTATGGTCAAGGCCGCGGCCAACGAGGCCAACGCCAACTTCATCACTGTCAAGGGCCCGGAAATCTTCAGCAAATGGGTGGGCGAAAGTGAAAAAGCCGTCAGGCAACTTTTCCGCAAAGCCAAGCAGTTGGCACCCTGTGTGATTTTCTTTGATGAGGTGGATGCGGTAGCTACCATCCGCGGCACCAGTGACAACCGGGCTACTGAACGGGTTATCAACCAACTCCTTACCGAACTGGACGGTATTGGCAAGCGTGAAGGCATAGTTTTCGTGGCAGCCACCAACATGCCACATCTGGTAGACCCTGCGCTCCTTCGTCCCGGCAGGATAGACCGCTTCGTTTTCATCCCGCCCCCGGACGAGGTCGCCCGCCTCAACATCCTGAAAATTCACACTTCGCGAATGCCCCTGAAAAGTGTGAATCTGGAAAAAATTGTGAACGAAACCCCCAATTTCAGCGGGGCCGACCTACAGGCAGTGTGTATGGAAGCTGCCATGCTGGCCATGCGTGAGAACAAGGACCACATTACCCAGAAGGATTTTGATATCGCCATTGAAAAGGTGGGCCCCAGTCTGGACCGCAAACTGGTGGATGGTTACAGTCGCATCAAAAGCAGCTTCCGAACCCGCATGCCACAGGAGGACATGTTTTACAGCAGGTGAGTCTATGAGTCTTGACGTGTTCTTCAGGCCCCGGAGCATCGCCGTCTTCGGGGTATCGCGCAATCCGGACAAGCCCGGCAGAGTGCTCTTTGACAACCTGTTGAAAAGCGGGTTTAAAGGCCCGATTTATCCCGTAAATCCGCAGGCCACTGAAGGCATAGACGGCCACAAAATCTATTCGGCGGACAAGCTACCTCCTGTGGATCTTGCCATCTTCGCCATCCCCGCTCCTCTCATTCCCGAGGCTCTTTCCCAGGTCGGCGGTCGCATCAAAGGTGCCCTTATCATCTCCGGAGGCTTCGGCGAGGTCGGTCGCAAGGACCTGGACGAACAGGTCATGGCCCTGGCCCGCCAGCACAAGTTCCGGGTGTGGGGTCCCAATTGTGTCGGCATCATGAACCCCCACCACAAACTGAATGCCGTCTTCCTGCCCACTGAAAGAGTTGATATGCCCCGGGCAGGTGGCATCGGCCTGCTCAGCCAGAGCGGGGCCACTATTTGTGCCCTGATAGACTGGTCCAACCGGATGGCCATCGGTTTCAGCAAGGTGGCCAGCTACGGCAATCAGCTTGATGTGAGTGAAAGTGAAATTATTCACTATTTATCTAAAGACAAAGACACCAAAGCCATCGGTTTTTATCTTGAAGGTCTTAAGGATGGAAGTGAATTTCTCAAAGCCACCTCCTCCATCCACAAACCCATAATTGCCCTCAAAGCCGGTCGCACCCAAAAAGGCATCAGCGCCGCAAAGAGTCATACCGGAGCACTGGCCGGTAGCTATGAAGTATATCAAGGTGTGTTCCGCCAGAAAAATATCGCCCTTGCCGGTGATGTGGAAAACATGTTGGGTGCCCTCAAACTACTGGACCTTCACCCCCACGGCCCTGCCGGCAGGAGAGTGGCCGTGGTGACCTGCGGTGGTGGGTTTGGGGTGATGGCCAGCGACGCTCTTGAGGATGGAGGCCTTGAACCCGCTGTTTTGAATTCTTCAACCCTTAAAACCCTGAAAAACCACTATTCCGAGCATGTGGTGGTCGGCAACCCCCTCGACCTGACGGGCACGGCCACCCCGGATGATTTCGCCTTCGCCCTGAAAGCGGTTGACCGTGACCCCGGAGTGGATGCCATCATAGTTGTCTTCCTCTTCCAGCTACCCAGACTCAATGATGAAATTGTGAATAAACTCAAGGGCTTGGTGAAAAAACCTTTAGTGGTGGTTTCTCCTCCCGGCAAGTATGCTGATGGAGTGAATGCGGCTCTGATTCATGACCATCCTTTAACATTTACCCCCGAGCAGGCTTCTGCCATTTTGAAAGCCGTCATCAGCACCAGATAAACAACAAAGCATATATCCCCTCTCTCCGGAAGCTGTGGTGTTTGGTGCAATTGCGGTGGCTATCTCTACCACCATTGGTGCCGGGGTGCTGGCGCTCCCCATGGCTTTTTACGGAACCGGCCCGATGGGTCTCATAATTTCCGCGGTGATTGCATTTTTCCTCATACTTTCAGGAGGGATGGTTGCCGACCTGCTCAAAAGTGAACACAAACCCGTCCAGTTGCCCGCCCTCATATCCGACATTCTGGGCCGGCAGTGGAAGGTGCCCATCTACCTCACCCTCATCTTCTCCATGTATGGAGCCCTTTCAGCCTACCTCATCGGCTTCGGCCGTCAGATGGGAGTCCTCATTCCCCTGCCACCTCTGGTGGCCAGTCTGAGCTTCTTCGCCTTCGGCACTTATGTGGTTTTCCGGGGCACCCGGTTGGTGGAAAAGGTGGCCCAGCCCCTTGCCCTTCTGATGGTGATTTTTCTGGCGGTCATCTCCCTGCTGAACTTCGCCAACTTCTCCCCTGAAGGCTTCATATCTGAAGTTTCCGGAACCCCCTCCCTTGGCCTGGGGGTGATTGCGGGCACCATGCTCTTCGCCCTTTTTGGCATCAACATAATTCCGGAAATCAACTACCTTTCCAAGGGTCGCGGTCTGGAGGCGTACTCCATCAGCACCATAATCTGTCTGGTGCTCTACATCGCCTTCTCCTTTTCCACTATCGGCGTTCTTGGGGCTGCCATGACCGACCTGGGCACTGAAGGGCTGGCCCTCCACTACGGAGGCTTCTTTGAAGTGGTCATTTCCCTTTTCACCCTCTTTGCCCTGCTGACATCCTTCCTGGGCATTGGCCTGTGCACCCAGCATATCTACAACTATGATTTTGGAATGCCGAGAAAAGTTGCCACAGCCCTGACCACCCTCCCCGCCCTGCTCATCTACCTGGCCTCCCAGGCTTTCGGTTTCGGGTTTCTGGATGTGTTGAGTGTGGCCGGCGAGCTGACTCTGCCCGTCCTGCTCATGCTGGTGTCGTATGCCTTCTACAAAGCCAGCCGTCACAGAACCATGACTCTTCCCGCTCCCCGCCTGCTGGCCACCTTGACAGGGGTGTTTTACATGACCATCTTCGCCTCTTTCTTCATGAGGTTTATCGGCTAGTGCGGTCGGCTATCTCTTCCATTATTTTCAGACCTTTTACCGCCTGTCTCGTTGGGGCAAGTAGCTCCACCAGCCTGTCAGCCAGAGCGGTCTTGAGGTCCATGGGGTGTAGCCGGCCTCCTGAAAAATCCTTTTCCAAGTCTTCATACCTGCGATACTCTGCGTCCCCTCCGAACTTGGCCGGCCTGCAGATGGCGAAAACCTGGTCCTTCCCAAACATGGGACTGAAAACCAGATGCCGAACCCAGTCAAGCACAGGGTTGTAACCGGTCTCCTTTTCAGGGCAGAAGGCGCCTGTCACCTTTTTCCTGATTTCCTCTTCGCTGTCATCCACATAAACGGCACTGCCCTTGATGGACTTACTCATCTTGAACATAGTCCATTTTCCTTCCTTGTCTTTGGGCACTGGCCAGACTGAGGGTTTGTGGAGGCCGAGCAACATGTGACAGTGCAGAGCCATGGGCTTGTAGCCGGCCACAGCCTCCCCAGCCTCCCGGGCCACCACGTGAATTTTTCTCTGGTCCATACCTGAGTGGGCGATGTTCACTCCCTGAAAATAAATGTCGGCCACCTGCATCATTGGGTAAAGGGCCCAGGCCGTCGGCATCCCCTTTTCCTCCTCCCTGCCCATGATGGTCACACTTCTCAGAGTGCGGGCAAGGGTGGTGGCTTTGGCCACCCTGACCACTGTGGCCCAGTAATCCTGATTGTAAATTTCAGAGGCCAGCACCTGCTCCACCTTATCGCCCTTACCACCTGCAACTTCAACCATTTTGCAGGCCAGTCTGCCAAAATAATCCCGGGCCGCCTTTTGTATGAATTCCAAATCCCCGCCCAGCTTCTGGTTTATCCAGGTGTGGTAGTCCGCCAGAAACACCCGCGTTTCCACCCCGGCCCTTTGCAGGTCGGCCATCTTCATAATACTCAGACCTGTTCCCAGGTGAATTCTCCCCGAAATCTCAAACCCGATATATTGCTTCAGCTTCACTCCGGTTTCAATGGCGGTTTTCAGCTCCTCTTTGGTTAGGAACTCATCAACCGGTGCCCTGGTGATCAACTCAAGCCGGGTCTGGTCATCCATATCCCTCCCCCGCCGGGCAACTTAAATGCTTTATCCGCGACTGATGTCGCAGGTTTTATTAAAGCCCGTCTTTACCTCCTTCATGACTGACAACCTTACCTTTGAACTGGTTTCTATTGAAATGCCCGAAGACCTTAACCTCATTCTTGGCACCTCCCACTTCATCAAGACGGTGGAGGATGTGTTTGAAGCCCTGGCTGACTCTGCTCCGGGCATCAAATTCGGCCTGGCCTTCTGCGAGGCATCCGGTCCCCGCCTCATCCGCCGGGCCGGGAACGACTCCGTCCTGACCGACCTGGCCGTGAAGAACGCCCAGGCCATAGGGGCCGGCCACTCCTTCATAATTTTCCTCCGTGATGCCTATCCGGTAAATGTCATGCCCCGACTGCGACAGGTGCCCGAAATTGTCAATTTCTGGGCAGCTACTGCCAACCCTCTTCAGGTTATAGTGGCTCACACTCCTCAGGGCAGGGGTATAGTCGGCGTCATAGACGGCGGGGCTCCTCTGGGTGTAGAGAACGAGACAGATATCTCCAAAAGAAAGGACTTTCTGAGAAAGATAGGCTACAAACCTTAACTCCGGCCGGTTTGGGAGCTTCCCTATCGGGTTTCCGGCAACTTCAGTTTGTCCCCGAGCTCTTCCTTGACTTCTTCCATTTCACTCAGAGCCAGTTCCAGCTGTTCGGTGAACTTGTCGTTGATGTCCTGGATTTCTGTGTGAGCCTTTTCCAGCTCTTCCAGCTTCTCAACAATGGTGTCCAGTCGGCGCAACTGGGTGACAATCTGTTTGTAGTCTTCAATTCTGACAAACATTTCAATACCCTTTGGAATGAGGTCTGAAGTGGTCAGCTCCTCCCGGGGCTGGAAGTCCTCTCTGTTTTCTTCGCACCCATCTGATGTATCTCTGACCTCATCCTTGATGGAAATGAGTTCGGTTTTGGTAAGCTTCTCGTCCCCGAGTATTTTCCTGACTATGCCCATGTTAAGCTACTATGGAGTTAATTATAAGTTTTTACCTTTGGATTAACAACAAATGTTACTTCAAAACCGCCACTCCCAGTGCCAGTCCGGCCAGTAATAGGGCCCAGACCGGCGTGAAGGGGGCTTTGGGCACCCCCTCAGCCACCTTGGCGCGGACATCCACCTTGACGTGAAGGGCGTTGTTAAACTCGGACTTGGTGGTACTCTTGATTTTCACCAGAATGTAAAGATAGTCTGAAGGAGCCGGGGCTCTCCGGCCTGCAAAGACGGTCAACAGCATCTTCTGGACCTGGCCGGAGCCCAGTCGGAAGGTCTCTGACATCTGGTTGTCCAGCCGGGCGAATGCGGCATCATAGCCGGCCTCCGTGGATATGCTGGCCGTGAAACTGTCTTCAACCTGCTGGGAATTGGCCACCAGAATTGTGAATTTCATGGTGTCCCCCACTGTGGCGTTGTAGTAGCCACTGGGCGGAACCGCCGGCACTATGACGGCAAAGTTGGGGTTGATGCAGATTCCAGCCACACACTCCAAGGTGCCTGTGCAGTCATCATCACTCAGGCAGCTTTCACCGGCATTGCCTATGCAGGTGCCACTGGTGCAATTCTCTCCGACTTCACAATCCCCACTATCGGAACAGCAGTCAGGGTCAGTGCCCACGCAGTTGGAGCTGGCACAAATGTAGTCTTTTTGAGTGGAACATGCCCGGCAGGTGCTGGTGGCATCACACCAGTTGGCCTCGTTACAATCATTGTCAGAGGCACAGCAGTCTAAGTCTATACCTATACAGTTCTCTGAGGCACACAGACCGTCGTTGCTCATATTGATGCCCCCGAAGACGGCGTTGGTTGAGGGGCACTCCAGACAGGCGTGGCGGGGTGAATAGCAATAGTGGCCGGAGGAGCAGTCGTCGTCCAGGTTGCAACCCCGCGGGCCCATGTAACCCTCGACCATTACAGCTTCATAATCACAAAGCAGACCTCCGTAAGGCTCGCACTCATACCATTCACTCAGAGGCACAGGGTTGGAGTCGGCACAGATGCCGGCCCCGCACCAGAGATTAATACACTCCCGACTTTCTGTGCATGTCACCCCGTCGGCCTTGGTGTCGGCACATATGAAAAAGCCAGTATAATACTGATTATCAACCGTGTAATTATTGCACCATTCCTCAACGTCACAGCTGTCGTCATCCAGGCAACAGACTTCAGTGGCAGCACAGCAGGCCCCGTTCATGAAGTGTTCTCCCGTGCCACAGCAGATATTCTGGGAGCAGGTGAAGTTTGAGGCTTCCCCGAAAGCCCAGCAGGCCCCGGCGATGGAGCAACAGGTGGTGCAGTCGTCGGCATTCCCGCACTGGGACAGGCGGTTGGTGCCCGTGCCCGTCAGTAGCTGGCCGATGTCGGTGAGGTTCAGCAGATAGGAGGTGTAGATGGGGGTGTAGTTGGACCGGCTCTCCCAAGTGGGAGTGACGTCCGAGCAGGGTATGAAATTGTAAAAGTTTCCGAAGGCCCGTGCTGAAGCTTCAAGGCTACCCGTGGTGGAGTTAGTCACCAGAGTGGCGTTGGAAGTGGTGTTAATGTATAGGGTGTAATATGTTTTGAGGTTTCCCAGATTGTGCAGGCTGATGTTGGTGAGGCCCACAAAACCGGCCAGATTGGTTTCAGTCACCATCTCTTCATCCATCTGGACCTGAACCGGGGTGAGGTTCCGGGTGCAGCTCTGTCCCGCACTGGAACAGGTGCAATTAACCGTCACGTTGTTGGCGCCGTAATCCAGGTTCGGGCTGAAACTGTGGCGGGTCAGCTCATAGTTATTGGTCAGGAAACCACCTTCATAAATAATGCCCGTTCCTGCAGTCAGGGTCACATTACATGAGGCATAAGCATCACAGGGACAGCTCATATTGACCAACACTTCCAGGGTGGTTGTGTTTCCCTCCCATCCAGATTCATACCACATCTGGCCACACACGTCCGGTGTAAGGGAACAAAGCCCGGTTGAGTGAATCATTTCATCCGTGCCGGCGTTGTCGTCGCTGTCGCATTTATTTCCACAAGGGGTTTCCGTCAGATTTACTGGCTGGACTCTGCACACCCAGGCTGTGCTGTTGTCCACCGCGACCGCCCCACTGGAACAGCTACAGTCAGTGGCCTTCTGGTTCTCGGCCACAAAATCAGAGCATTCGTACCATACCCCCTGATAGCAGTAGTCTGAGTCTCCGTCCCTGTCGGTATCCACACTTGACGTGCCTGATGCAATGCAACTCTCCACCGTTCCATCGTGGTTGGCGTCGTAGGCACACTCATTCGCCGGACAGCATATTTTGGTTGGGGAAGTGGGAATTTCTCCCCATCCGCCCAAGTATGTGCTGATATTCTCAAAAGTGAAATTGAGACAATGATTGCTCTCGCAGTTGCTGTCCTGTTCGCAGACAATAGTGCTGGCCAGGGCACAGGGACAGACCCCTCCGCTACAGGTTCCCAGTGACTTGCAGTCAAAGTCCCGGGCCAGTGTGCATGTGTAGCTACCTATGGTGCCCCCCTGGGTGTCGCACCAGGTTTCACAGGCAATATAATTACCTCCCGAACAGATGTTGGTGTTATCACACCAGGTTTCAGAAGGTTGAATGGGGGAACAGCATTTTTGGATACCTTCTTTTTCCTCGTTCCATGACCCACCATATGTACTGCAGGCGGATTCACAATAATCCTGGGCGTCCGTGTATTTCCTGAAGGCGTCCCCGTAGCAATAGTAATAATCTCCCCCACTGGTTAGGTTGGCACAGGTGTTTCCGACACAGGAAGTCTTTGAACCGTTGTCGCAGATGTAGCGGTTCCATTTTTTCAGTTGGTACAGGAAGGTTATCTCTCCTGCAGACAACACTCTGTCATAAATCCGCAAATCATCAAAAGAACCGTGGAACTTGTTGACCCCTGAGTATCGGGTGCCCAACTGCAGGCCCGCCGCAACCTCCGGGCTGAACCCATCCCCAACATCAATCAATTCACCGTTGAGATAGGCCCTGGTTTCTTCACTGCTGACAGTGACCGCCAGTAGTTGCCAGGTATTATTTACCATCTGGGAACCTGGGATTTCCGCCTTGTCATAAATACAGATGTTGCCGGAGGTGTCGGTACAATAAACCTGTGTGTAATCCTGGATTATCCACCAGCTTTCCCCCAGCCGGGTGTCCAGTATATACTGACTGCCCTCGTTGAGATTCTTCTTGAACCAGACTGTGAAGGTCATCTCCGAAAAAGTGCCTATGTCCCCTGTCAGATTGAAATACTCCGTGCTACCATCAAAATTGACAGCTCCCGAACCGGCCTTACGATCTCCGGTGTAATCGGGCGTGCCGTAGGAAGTCACCGTCTGTCGGTAGCCCGAAAAATCACTGGCACTTGAATCCAACGGCAGATATAACCGTAAGTCACTCTGGGAGTATTCAGGATAACTTCTGTAGAGCACCTGGATGTCCTCTTCGGAAAGGGGCTGGTCGTATAGCCTTACTTCATCCACCACCCCGTCCACGGCCACCATGGTGTAGCCCCGGCCCACCATCACCCCGTAATAGCTTTTGGAAGGGATGTAACTGGCGTTCAGAGCATAGGTGGTGGAGTTTATGAGCTTCCCGTTGAGGTAGCTCTTCAACTCCCGGGTGTTGTTATTCCGGGTGATAACTACAAAATACCATGTGTTGTTGGTGATGCTACCCGGGTCCATGGCCTTCCAGTCCAGATACTCCCCTTCGGTTTTGCTCTTGCCCTGATAATAGCTAAGGCCTCCGTCTGTTTCTATAGTTAGGGCGAACTCCCCCCCGTAACTTTTGTCAATTGGGTTTATTCTCCCCAGACCTATATTTTCCGGATACATCCAGAAGGCGATGGTCAGATTGGCGTCCAGTTGCAAATCCGTGTAATTTTCCATCATTACATAACTCCCGCTACTGCCATCAAACCTCAGGGCCCGCCCGTCCACCACCCGGCTAATCTCCCAACTGGTGCCTGTCAACCCCCCGATGAAGCCACGTAGCCGGTCATAGGTTTCAACCCCGACCCCCTCGTCAAACTTGAGTTTGGTGATTAGATGGTCCTCAGGTACGAAGCTGGCCACGAACTCTTCTGCGGGGTCGCAACAGGCCTGGTCATTCATACCACCAAACCAGATGCCCCCTCCTTCCTCACATGCGATGATACTCTCTTCACTATCCCCCGGTGTGTCACTCCACCCGCTGGACGTGCAGTAAAATGAACCTAAAGCTCCTCCTGTTATGTAGTCGGTGTCAAAGTTAAAGGTTGATTTGCTGTTGCATGAATAAATTTTACCATCGTAGCACATAATGCCGTTATCATATCCTGAAGCCCGGTTATCACTTGAGACCACCACTCCATCAATACAACAGGAATTGGAGGGCCCCGCGTTTTCGTAATCATCATCTGGACTGCTGGGGTCGTCCCCGCAACATCTGGCGTTCAACCAGGTGTGGCCCAGGGCTTCGCATGCAGTCTGACTGGCATCCCCGCCCTCCCAACTCCCGGAGTTGCAGTAACCATCACTCTCAACTCCTTCAGTGTCAAAAATGTCCCCGCTGGCGTAACACGTGCTGGCCTCAACACAGTCAGTGTCGGCGTCGCAACAGGCACTTGTGCCATCACCAAAACGGGCGGGGCTGTCAGTCCCTTGGGTTTCAATAATGACGTATTCCCCGCTGTCATCCCCACAACATTCCGTTTCACTTCCAGTGGCGTAACCACCAAAGCCGGAAGCCTCTCCCCCTACGAGCCAGGTGTTTCCTAAGTTGGTGCAGGCGGTCGGGTCAGCATCCTGAGCATACCAAACTCCATTACGGCATTCTTCAAGGTCCGCCCCGTCCCCGCCCCCGGTGTCCCTCTGGGTGCCGGTGTTATAGCAACCCCAATTTTCATTCAATACATAATCATCTACGCAGTCAGTTGCTGCGTCACAGCAACTGGTGCTTGCATTCCCGTCAGCCCCGCTACCGGTTTCACTTATCAGCCAGCCGAACAGGA
This sequence comes from archaeon, assembly GCA_011049195.1. Lineage (GTDB taxonomy): Archaea > SpSt-1190 > SpSt-1190 > SpSt-1190 > SpSt-1190 > SpSt-1190. The sequence continues at coordinate 73 of DSCG01000047.1, read as the reverse complement.
TGTTGTCGTAGGTGGGGCAGCATAAGTCCACGTCAAACTCCCACAGGTTCTGCCCCACGCTTACGTATGATGA